>JAYUFU010000375.1:0-12357 GCA_043738505.1 Fimbriiglobus sp.
CATTTTGATCCTCTTTGCGTTCTTTGCGGCCATTCTCTCTTTGCTTTCCATCCCGTCACCCACGGCCCTTGCGGGCCGGGTTCGCCCGTCGTCACCACACCCACACCGTACCCAACGCCGCCTTCTGCGCTGCGGTGATGGCGGTGATGCCGTCGGCGGCGAGATCGACGAGCGCGTCCAATTGCGTGCGGGTGAAGGTGGCTTCCTCGCCGGTGCCCTGCACTTCGATGAACTGGCCGCCGCCGGTCATCACCACGTTGAAATCGACCTCGGCGTCGCGGTCTTCGAGGTGCTCCAAGTCCGGTCGTCCTTCGCCGTCCGCGACCGCCTTCGTTCACCTGTCGGCTCACGCCGCCGGGTCGCCCTTTCACTTCGCTTCTTGTGCCGGCCCGCCGCCGGGTGTAGGCTTCAGCGGTCGCCTCCCTCTCCACTCCCGGTGACCGCCATGTCCCTCCGCACCCGCCGCGAACACCTGCACGATGTCGGCCGCGGCATGTTCCTCGCCACCCTCGGCGGTGGCCTCGTCGCCGACCTCGGCCTCGGCACGGCGGCCGCCGCCGACGCGCCCGCCCGCCTCACCTTCGGCGACCTCGATCCGCTCGTGGACTTCTTCCACGAGACCCCGGCCGACAAGCTGTTGCCCAAAGTCGTGGACAAGCTGAAAGCCGGCACCGAACTCAAGACCCTCGTGGCGGCCGCCGCGCTGGCCAACGCCCGCGCCTTCGGCGGCGAGGACTACGTCGGCTTCCACACCCTCATGGCCCTGTCCCCGGCGTACCACATCGCCGTCGCGGAACCCGCCGACCGTCGCCCGCTGGCCGTGCTGAAGGTGCTGTACCGCAACGCCGCGCGGCTGACGGAAGTCGGCGGGGCGAAGGCGGAAGTCCTGCGGCCGGTGGCCGCGATGACGAAGGGCGCGACCGGCGCGACCCTGCGGGACGCCGCGCGGAAGGCCGACCTCGCCGCGTCCGAGGCGGCGCTCGCCGGCCTCGCCGCCGACCCGACCGCCGCCCTCGACGGCCTCATGGAGATGGTCGATGACGCCACCGAGGTCCACCGCGTCGTCATGGTGTCGCGGTCGTGGGACTTGCTGGAGTTCGTCGGCAAGGAGCGGGCGTCGGCGCTGCTGCGGCAGTCGGTGCATTACTGCGTGAAGGCCGAGGGGCAGGGCAACTACGGCGCGCACTACAAAGAAGTCCGCGCCCTGCTGCCGCAGCTGCTGGACGCGCACAAGCTGCCGGGCAAGACCGCCGGCACCCGCGCCGGCGACGACGCCTGGGTCGAGGCGCTCGCGGATACGATCTTCAAGTCCAAGCCGGCGGACGCGGCCGGCGCGGTGGCGGCGGCGCTCGCGGACGGGTTCGCGCCGGACGCCATCAGCCAGGCCATCGCGGTCGCGGCCAACCAACTCGTGCTGCGCGACGAAGGCCGCATCGCCGGCCAGACCGCCGCGAACAAGCCGCTCGGCAGTTGCCACGGCGACTCCATCGGCGTCCACGCCTGCGACTCGGCCAACGCCTGGCGGGCCATCGCGCGGGCCGGCGGCGCGCGAACGGCGGCCACCAGCCTGATCCTCGCCGCGTACCAGGTGGCGACGGATCGCGGCAACCGGGGGGGCAAGTTCCTGGAGTGGAAGCCGTACCCGACGGCCGAACACCTGGAGGCGGCGCGCGGGGTGTTGGCCGAGGCGCTGCTGAAGGAACTCGACGGGGCGATCCGCGAGAAGCGGCAGGACCGGGCGGCGGCGCTGGCCCACCGCATCGGCGCGGCGAAGTCGGCGGACGCGGTGAAGGAAGCGTTCGCCGTGCTGCGCGGGTACGCGATCAGCGAGGACGGCGCGCTGCACGCCGAGAAGTTCTACCGGACGGCGACGGAAGAGTACGCCGCGCTGCGGCCGGCGTTCCGCGGCCGGCAGTTGGTGGCGCTGGCCCGCGTCACCGCCAGCGCCTTCGGCCAGCCGGCCCCCGGCGTGAAGGAAGCCCGCGCGATCTTGAAGGTGTGACCGCCACTTCCTCAGTCGCCGTCGATCAGCCGCACGGTGAACTCTCCCGCCCCTCGGCGGGAGGAGATCCACACCGTGTACCGGCCCGACTTGGGCAGCTTCAGGGCGGTCAGGCTGCCCGTCGCGGCGGTGCCCCGGTTGTCGGCGGCCAGCAGCACGCCGTCCGGCCCCCGCAGGGCGACTGCCGGCTCAAACGAGCCGGAGCGGACGCTGACGAACACCGTCTGCCCCGCCGTCCCCTCGAAGGCGCGGAACTCGGTGCCGCCCGGCGGGAGCGTGCCCGTCCCCCGGCCGCCGACCTTCAACTCCTCGACCTTCGCCTCGGTCAACTTCAGGCCGAACTCGCCGCCGCCGCCGTCCCCGGCCGACGCCACTTGCAGGCGGTACAGCCCCGCGCTCATCGCCATGTGCGTGACCCGACTGACGGAATCGTCCTCCCCGCCGGCGGCCACGAGCGTTCCCGTCGCGTCGTACAGCCGGAGGACGGGGACGAACGCCTTCGACGCGAGCGCGACTTGCAGGAGCTGGCCCGGCACCGCCGTCACGGTGTAGAACGCCGAACCGCCGACGGGCAGCGTCCCCCCGGCTTCCTTGCCCGGAAGGATCGGCACGCTGGGGTCGGCCACGCGCACCGTGTACGCGGCGTTCGACCCGGCCACCAGTTGGAACTGATACCGCCCGTCCCGACCGAAGTGCGCCGCGAACCGGAGCTTGCCGCCCCGGTTGGCGACCGGAAGGAACTCGATCTCCGGTCGCTCGTTCGGTCGGGACAACCGCTGCTCAGCGGTCTTGTCCGGCGGCGCGAACAGCAGCCGCGCCTGCACGTCGCCGGTCTTGTCCACTTCCAGAACCCGGAAGTCGCCGGGTTTGCCGCGAATGGTCCACACGTCCGCCTCGCCCCGTTCGAGTTTGGCGGTCTGCTCCTTGCCGTCGGCCAAGTCCTGGCGGCGGGCCTCGCGGACGACGAGGTCGTACCGCTGGTCGGGTTGCCCGGAGACGATGACGTAGCACTCGCCGTCGTCCTCGACGGGGATGGTGCCGGCCCACCCCCGCGCCTCGCGGCCCTTGAAGTCGAGTGCCCGCCACGCCTCCGAGGACGCGCCCCTCACGTCCGGGATGAGGGTGCGGTCCTTGACGGCGGGCAGGTAGTGGTAGCCCTTGCCGTCGCGGTCGAACGTGCCGACCACCGGCTTGCCGGCCGCGAGCGCGCCGGCTTGGAACCGCTGGACGCGGAGCGTGTAGTTGCCGCCGCCCTGATATTTGAAGGCGTGGACGCGGATCTCGTACTTGCCCTTCTCCGGCAGGCGAATGGCGAAGCGGCTTTCGCTGCCGGGGTCGTCCACCTCCGCCAGCAGCTTGCCCTCCTTCGCCCCGCCGACGGCCAGTTCCAGAATCGGGTCGAACTCCTTGCTGGCGACGTGGGCGACCACCGTCTCGCCTTTCTCCCCCTCGAACAGCCAGCGGTCGAGTTGGTTCGGCGTCAGGTACTTGTTCTGCGGGGCGGACCCGGTCAGGTCGCGGATCGACTCCTGCGCGGCGACCGGCTGCGCGAGGACGACGACGAGAAGAAGTGGGAACGAGGCGCGGGCGATCATGGGCGTCTCCGGGGCGGGGCGAACAAGACCGGCGCACGTCCGCACGATTCGGTCTCTCGGCTGCCGGGCAACCGGCCTCTTCCCACAGGGGAGAGGTGGGAGATCGCCAAAGGGGTCTGGCAAATCGTTCGGGCGATGTGAACTGATCGTGTTCCCAGGGTCGCGCCGCGCACCCTGGGGGCCAGAAAGTTTATTCGCACCTCGAACGGCTTGGCCCACCCCGCTCACGGCGTCGGCAGTCGGCCGTCGCCGCGCGCCGGCGCGGCCGGCGATTGCGGGATGTTGATCGGCCCGGTCGGCGTCTTGTTGAACCAGCCGGCGTCGCGGGCCATGATCCAACCGAGGATGGCGAGGGCGACGATGCCGGCGAACAGCGCGAGCATCATCAGGGTGCCGTCGCGGGGCGGCTTGGCTTGGACGAGTCGGGCCTTGTTCAAGAGGGAGGCGAAGCGGGCCAGGTCGTCGGCCAGCGCGTCGGCCGTGGCGTACCGCTCGGCCGGCACCTTCCGCAGGCACCGCGCCACCACCTCTTCCAACTCGGTCGGGATCTCGGCCCGGTGGTAGCGGACGGGCAGCGGCACTTCCGTCCGCACCCGCTCCAGCGTCTGGAGGATGGAATCCCCCCGGTGCGGGGCCACCCCGGTCAGGCACTGGTACAGGATGACGCCGAGGGCGTACACGTCGGTCCGCGGGCTGAGCTGGCGGAGCTGGCCGGCGGCCTGTTCCGGGGCCATGTACGCCGGCGTGCCCAGTACCGCCCCGGTCATGGTCTGCGACTCCGCCCCCAGTTGCTTGGCCAAGCCGAAGTCGGCCACCTTCGGGGTGCCTTCGGCGGTGAGCAGGATGTTGGCCGGCTTCAGGTCGCGGTGGATCACCCCTTTGGAGTGTGCCGCCCCGACCCCCCGCGCGATCTGGTAGACCATCCGCAGGGCGTCCCCGATGGGCATCGGCGTCCCCGTCATCCGCGTTTCCAGGGTGCCCCCTTCCAAATACTCCACCGCCAGGAACGGCATCTCCGCGTCGTCCCCGATGTCGAAGATCTGGATCACGTTCGGGTGCTGGATTTGGGCGACCGTCAGCGCCTCCGCGCGGAACCGGGACTCGTCCTCCGGCGAGGCGAACGCCTGGCCGAGCAGCACCTTGATGGCCACCACCCGGTTCAGCTTCACCTGGGTGGCCCGATAGACGGCCCCGACCGCGCCCCGGCCGATCAGCTTCAGGTTGGCGTAGCCGGGGATGACCGGCACCCGCTGCGGGGTGGTCGGCGAGCCGCCGACGAGCGTGTCCGTCTGGGTGAGCGGCATTTCGGTGAGCGGCACCAGCACGTCGCGGTCGGGCACCGGCAGCGGGGCGGTCGCCGACGGGTCGCCCTGCGGCACCAGGGTGGGATCGAAGGGCGGAGTCATGCGGCCGGTCTCCGGTGGCGGTGAACCCGACGGCGCGGGCGATGTGGCAGGGCGGGCGGGGCGACCGGCGTCGGCCGGACTGCGGCTAGGGGATTGTACACCGGACGGCGGGCGGGGTGAACCCATTCGTCAAGTCGTGGACGGGGATTGTCAAGGGCACGTCTTGGCGAACCCGGCCCACAAGAGACGCGGGTGGTCTGGAGAACCCAAACACCCACGGCCCTGGCGGGCCGGGTTCGCCAAAAACAATTGTCGCACCTCCGGACTCACCCGCGCTTGCGGGGCTTCTTCTCGGTGCGGCACACGTCCACGATCTTGCCGCCCTCCTCCAGCGCCATGTGGAACCGCTGCTCGGCCTCCAGCCGGTGGACGCTCAGGTGGTAGTTGGTGCTGGCGGCGGCGAGGTACGGGCGGCTCTCCGGCTTCGTCACCGGGCGGATGCGGCCCCAACTGCCGTCGCCCAGGTACAGCACCCCGTACTTGTCCTTCAGCCCGCCCTTCAGCGGGTGGGTCCGCTTGAACGTGTGGTCGTGGTGTTCCAGCACCAGGTCCACGTTGTGCTTCTCGAACAGCGGCACCCAGTGCTTCCGCTGGTCGGTGCCGGTGCCGCCGAGTCCGAGGACGATCCCCTCGGCCGGGCGGAACGACGGGTAGCACGGGACGTGGTTGACGGCGATGACGTGCGGCCGTTCGACCCGCTCCCGTAGCGCCTTGTCCAGCCAGTCCGTCTGGTCGCCGCCGATCTTGGCGACGTGCCCGCTGTCGAGCAGGATCAGGCTGAGGTAGTCGCCGACATCCAGGGCCGCGTAGCTGGTGTCCGGGTACAGGCCGTCGAACAGGGCGAAGAAGAACGGGGCCTGCTTGCGGGTCTTGCCGAACCCGCCGTTCACCTCGTGGTTGCCGATGCACACCACCATCGGCACCGTCCGCCCCTTGTTGTCGGTCATCGTCCGCGAGTAGTTCCGCAGCCAGTCCACGAACGTCTTCGGGCTGGTGCCGTTGTCGTAGGCCAAGTCGCCGCCGATCAGCGCGAAGTACGGGTCCTGCTTGGCCGCCAGCTTGTTGTTCTGCACGACGTGTTCGTTCACCCCGCAGTCGCCGCCGGACACGAAGGTGAACTCGTTGGTCAGCTTCGCCGGCAGGGTGCGGAAGCGGTACGGCTTGCCGGCCGGGCCGATGCGGAAGGCGTACTCGGTGCCCGGCGTCAGGCCGGTCAGGTTCGCCCGGTAGCGGGTCAGTGAGGTCAGCGGGAACGGGGCGGTCGTCGTTTTCGTCGCCGTCCAACCGCCGTCCAGCGGCGGGAAGGTGAACGCCCGCGCGTGGTGGATCGTCGCGTCGGTCGCCGGGTCGGGCTTGTCGATCCACTGGATCGTGACGGAGGTCGTCGGGTCGCCGGAGTACGTCAGGAACAGGGTGTCGCGGCCGCCGACGGGCGGGGCGGGCGGCCCGATCGGGCGGGGCGGCGGAGCGGTCTCCGGGTCGGCGGCCATCAGCGAGCCGACACCAAGGGCGGACAGGCCGAGGAAGCCGCGGCGGTCGAGGGGGGTCATGACGAGGTCCGGGGGAGGGGACTGTCGAAAGTGGGAATCAGGCGGGGGTCGAAAACTGATCGCATTCTCCCCAATGTTTACGAACCGCGACCACTCCCGGAGTCACTTTCTGCCGAAGTGAGCCAGCACCGCCTTGGCCGCGACGGTCGGCCTCGCCTTCGGGTGCCCTTCGGACACCGCCCGGACCACTGCGAAAGCGTCGGCCGTGCCGATCCGGCCGAGAACCCAGAGTGCGGCGGTGTCGCGGCCCCAGGTGCCGCTGTTGAGGTTCACGTCCGCGATGTCGGCACAGACGAGCGTCGATCCGTTGGGGATGACCCCACGGTCGAATTGTTCCGCCGTCAGGCCGGGCTTCCCCGCGATTGCCATGGTCCAGGCGTCCCACTCGCCGGGCGCGGGGTTCGGCTCGGTCAACTGGAGGTCGCACCGGAAGAAGTCGTCCACGATCCAGCCGCCGCACATGACCAGGATCATTGCCGCTTTCGCCTTCTTCGCGTCCGTGTCGGCCATCGCCCACACGTCCTTCGGCGGGTACACCAGCCGCACGTCGGCGCGGTTGAATTCGTGGACGGCGGCTTTCCACTTCGACTCGTCATTTCCGAACAGGTCGGCGAGGAGTGCGTCCGCCCGTGGCCCGTCGAGCTTGACCGGCCGAACCATCTGGCGGAAGGAGGCGACCGTTTCCTTCGGGCGGTCGAGGTACTCGAAGAGGACATCGAGTTGGCTGTCGAGCCGGGTGTCCCAGAACCACTTCTCCCACCGCGCGAGTGGGGAGATGTCCCGGCCGAGGAACGTCACCCGCGCCGGCGTGCCGTTCCCCTTCTTCAACCGGGCGCGAGCCGCGTTCGCCGCTTTGGTCGGACTCGCGTCGGGGTGGCCGAGGGCGAGTTCGTCGAGCAGCCGGCGCGAGACCGCGGAGTCGATCCGTTCGAGGAGCCGAACGCCGACGAGATATCGACTCCATTCGTGGTCGTACCCGCCGACGTGTTCCGGCGTCAGGTGAAGGTTGCCGACGCCGGTGAAGAAGTTCTTGGGGAGCGGAATCTTCTCCGTGCCCGGCAGGCGTTTGAAGTCGAGATGCCAGTTCGGGAACAGTGGCGGAGCCGGGGGCTTCAGTCGAATGTCGTAGAGTTCCCAGCCGGCTTGGTACTCCCCGCCGATCAAACAGGCCAAGCGGGCGCGTTGCAGGTGCGTCTCGGCCAACCCCCACGCCCCCGGAAAGTCCATCGCGAGTCGCGGGTCGAGGACGCGCATCTCGTCGTAGGCCGCCCTCCACTCCGCTTCCTTCTCGCTTCCCAGCGCCGCGATGAGCTTGGCCGCGCGGTCCTTCGTCAGCGTCAGCTGTGGCATCTTCTTCCGCAGGAAGGCGACGGCCGACTCCGGCTCGGCGAGGAGCCGGCAGACCGCTTCGGCCGTATTGTCGCGGCTCCACGCGCACTCCTTCCACAGCCGCTCCGCGTCGGCCGGCGGAACCGTCGCCTTCGGCACTGGCGCGGCCGCGCTCGGAACCGCGACCGCCAGCAACACGACCGTCATCCCGAACCCGTGAAGAAGCCGCATCGGGAACCCTCCGGGAGATGTTCAGTCCTCACACCCAGGAGTCGAACACGCGGACGCTGGCCCAGGTCGGCTTGTTCTCGGCGATGAACCGGTTGTGCGTGGCGTCGTCCTGGTAGGCGTCGTGGGCGGCCTTGCTCTCGAACACCAGGTGCAGGCCGACGTGCCAGTCGAGGACGTTCACCGGGCGGGCCAGCTCCGGCACCAGCGGCCCGGCGGCGAAGAAGACGATGCCCGGCTGGACGTTCAGGTACTTGTGGCAGGCGTCCACCAGGGCCTTCACGTTCGTCGGCGAGCCGTCGGTCAGTTGGAAGAACACGTTGTGCGCCAGTCGCATGGGCCGTCACTCCGGATGGGGGAAAGGTGACGGTATCGTATGCCGCGCGTACCATTCGTTGAGTCCTCCCACTTCGGGTTCCGCCCATGCCGCCACAGTTCCTCACCGGTGCAAGCGTTCGGGCCGCCTGCCGCGCCGGGACACTCACCAGCCCGACGCCGGGCCTCGCGCCGGGCTTCGTGCAGGCGAATCTGGTCGTGCTGCCGAAGGACTGGGCGTTCGACTTCCTGCTGTTCTGCCAGCGGAACCCGAAGCCGTGCCCGCTGCTGGACGTGACCGACGCCGGCAGTTGGGAGCCGACGGGAGTGGCGAAGGGCGCGGACCTGCGAACCGACCTGCCGGCGTACCGGGTGTTCGAGAACGGCGAGTGCGTGGCCGAGCCGACGGACGTGCGCGACTTCTGGCGGGACGACTTGGTCTGCTTCGTGATCGGCTGCTCGTTCACCTTCGAGAACGCTTTGGTGGAGCGCGGCATCCCCGTTCGGCACATCGAACAGAACCGCAACGTGCCGATGTACCGCACGAACATCGAGTGCCAACCGGCCGGCCGTTTCAGCGGCCCGATGGTGGTGTCGATGCGGCCGCTGGCTCCGGCGCAGGCGTTCGAGGCGAGCCGCATCTGCGCCCGGTTCCCGCTGGCGCACGGCAGCCCGGTCCACTTCGGCGACCCGGCCGCCCTCGGCATCCGCGACATCAACACGCCCGACTATGGCGACGCTGTGGACATCCGCCCCGGCGAGGTGCCGGTGTTCTGGGCCTGTGGCGTCACCCCGCAGGCGGCGCTGGCGCGGGCCAAGTCGCCGTTCGCCATCACCCACAAACCGGGG
Source organism: Fimbriiglobus sp. (assembly GCA_043738505.1). Taxonomy (GTDB): domain Bacteria; phylum Planctomycetota; class Planctomycetia; order Gemmatales; family Gemmataceae; genus JALHQU01. The sequence continues at coordinate 9,275 of JAYUFU010000375.1, forward strand.
CACATGTTCGTCACGGACCTGAAGGACACGGCGTTGGATGTGGGGTGAGCGCGGAGTAAAAAACGTTCAATCGAAGAGGGAACACGGATCAAAGCCGGGATGGAGAGGATCGGAAGGAACAAAATCTTGGATTGATCCCGGCTTTGATCCTGCCTTTCATCCGTGTCATCCGTGTTCCCTCTTCGATTGAACGGTTCTTCTCCTTTCCATCCCCACCCGCTAGACTTTCCGCCATGAGCAACACCGCACCGATGGCCGAACGGGCCGCCCAATTCCGCCAGCGGTTCGCCGCCCTGGAAGCCGAGATCGGCAAGGTCATCGTCGGCCAGCCGGAGATCGTCCGCGGCGTGCTGACGAGCCTGTTCGTCGGCGGCAACGTGCTGCTGGAAGGGGTGCCCGGCCTCGGCAAGACGCTGCTCATCCGCACGCTGGCGCAGGTGCTGGACCTGAAGTTCACCCGCATCCAGTTCACCCCGGACCTGATGCCGTCGGACATCGTCGGCACGGATGTCATCCTCGAAACGCCGGACGGCAAGCGGGAACGGCGGTTCCAGTCCGGCCCGCTGTTCAGCCAGATCGTGCTGGCCGACGAGATCAACCGGGCCATCCCGAAGACGCAGTCGGCCATGCTCGAGGCGATGCAGGAGCGGACGGTGTCGGTCGGCGGCACGACGCACATCCTGCCGAAGCCGTTCTTCGTGCTGGCCACGCAGAACCCCATCGAGCAGGAAGGAACGTACCCGCTGCCGGAAGCCCAGCTCGACCGCTTCTTGTTCAAGCTGCTGGTGCCGTTCACCACGAAGGACGAGCTGACGGCGATCATCACCCGCACCACGCGGAACGAGACGCCGACGGTGAACAAGGTGATGGACGCGAGCGAAATCTCGCAGGGGATGGAACTGGTCCGCGAGGTGCTGGTGGCCGCCCCGGTGCAGGACTACGCCATCCGGCTGCTGCTCGCCACGCACCCGAACACCGAGTACGCCGCCGCCGACGCGAACAAGTTCTTCCGCGCCGGGGCGTCGCCGCGGGGGGCGCAATCGCTCATCCTGGCGGGCAAGGTGCGGGCGCTGCTCGACGGCCGGTTCAACGTCAGCTTCGAGGACATCCGCAAGGTGTACTTCCCGGCCATGCGGCACCGGGTGCTGATGAACTTCGAGGCGCAAGCCGAGAACGTGTCCAGCGACACCGCCCTGGCCGGCATCCTGAACGACGTGAAGGAGCGGGCCGACGAGCGGCGGTAGTCAGCGCATTTTCGCGGCGACTTCTGTTGCCGCGCCGGCCACTCTCGCGGACGAACCGGCGCGGCTCCTGAAGTCGCCGCGAAGACAGGGATATCACTCCTCCCCCTTTCGCTCCGCCGCTTCCCGCACATACTCCTTGAATCCGGCCATGTTGTAGCTGATGAACAGGAAGGCCGCGTCGATGGCCCGGAAGGTGTCGTCTTCCGGGTCGTCGGCGTAGTCCTTGCGGAGGGCGTACAGGCGGGCGAGCAGTTGGTCGGCGTTCAGGGTCGGCATCGGGGCCTCGGCCGGTTCGGGTTGCGGAGACGGGGCGAGTTCGGCAAACTGACCCCATTCGGTTCGTTGCCCTCATGCTAGCCGGTCGCCGGCGGGCGTCCCCATGGTCAACCGCAGTTCCCAGCCGCTCCGCCTCTGGTTCCTGTTCTGGGATGTCGCCGTCACCGTCCTGGCGTGGCTCGGCGCGTACTGGCTGCGGTTCGACGCCGGCTTCATCCCGATCTACCACGCCGACCACTCCGACTTCAGCATGTGCGTCCGCGCGCTGCCGCTGCTGGTGATGGTGGCGCTCGTCTGCTTCCGCCACGCGCAGATGTACGAGATCCACCGCCTCACGCGATTGCGGGAAGAAGCGGTGTCGGTGGGGAAGGGGGTCGCGCTGACGGTATTGCTGACCGCCAGCATCGCGTTCGCTCTGCGGTATCAGTACGAATCGCGGATCGCGTTCGCCCTGTTCAGCGGGTTCGCCCTCGTCGGCATCCTCACCGCCCGTCGGCTGACGTGGTTCGCCGTCGGCCGCTTGCGGGCGAAGGGGTTCAACCAGAGTCACGCGCTGATCGTCGGCACCGGCCGGCTGGCCCGCCGCACGGCGAAGTCCCTGGCCGACTCCGCGTGGAGCGGCATCCAGACCGTGGCCTACGTCGAGGACGACCCGGAGACGCACCAGAAGCACTCGGACATCCCCGTCGTCGGCCCCATCGCCGACCTGTCGATGCTGGTCGAGAAGCACCACATCGAGCACGTGTTCATCTCCTTGCCGATGAACCGCTACGCCGACGCCCGGCGGGTGTTCGACCTGCTCTCGCAGACCATCGTGGACGTGCGGCTGGTGGCCGACGTGCCCGCGCTGACGACGCTGACGTTCACCACCAGCAGCATCCACGGGATGACGTTCATCGGCCTCCGCGAAAGCCCGTACCACGGCGTCAACGTGGTGGTGAAGCGGGCGATGGACGTGGTTCTGTCGCTGGTCGCCCTGCTGCTGCTGTCGCCGATCCTGCTGCTCGTCGCCGGTCTGGTGAAGCTGACCAGCCGGGGGCCGGTGTTCTACCGGCAGGTGCGGTGTTCGCTGAACGGCGAGTCGTTCCCCATGCTCAAGTTCCGCTCCATGCGCACCGACGCCGAGGCCGCCGGCCCGCAGATGACCGAGAAGGGCGACCCCCGCGTCACCCGCATCGGGCGGTTCCTCCGTGCGACGAACCTGGACGAGCTGCCGCAGCTTTTCAACGTGTTGTGGGGGCAGATGAGCCTGGTCGGCCCGCGGCCGGAGCGGCCGGTGTTCGTCGAGCAGTTTCAGAAGTCGATCCCGAACTACATGGCCCGACACGCGGTGAAGTGCGGCATGACCGGGTGGGCGCAGGTGAACGGCTGGCGGGGCAACTCGTCGCTCCGCCGGCGGGTGCAGTACGACCTGTATTACATCACGCACTGGAACCCGCTGTTCGACCTGCGGATCTTGTGGCTCACCGTGGTGGCGATGGTGTTCAAGAAGCAGAAGCACGCCTACTGAGCGGCTCGGCGGTAGTGCTCTGCTCGCTCCGCGAGCGGACTTCGCGTGTAAAT
>JAYUFU010000376.1:0-12346 GCA_043738505.1 Fimbriiglobus sp.
CTGCTGGCCCCTTGCTCGCGCGGCGGGCTAACGAGAACATCGCGCGCGACACTTGTGTGAGCCGCGCCGCGTTCGGCGGTCGGCCGCGGACCCGCCGAACGCGGCCTCACTTCGCCCACAGCCAGTCGCACTTCTCGCGCTTGAGGCCGGCGAGGATTTCGTCCAGGTGGGTGAAGTACCCCTTCTCGTCCTGGGTGGCGGCGCACAGGCCGATCACCCGGCCGTCGGCGTCCAGCAGCGGCCCGCCGGATCGCCCCTTCTCCGGCTTGTCCGCCGTCTGCCAGAAGAACGCCTCCGGACTTTCCCCCGACCGCTTCAGCACCTTCGCCGCGACGGTCTCGGCCCGCGCCTGCGGCCACCCGCCGAACGGACACCCGACCGACACGGCGGCGAACGGGAACCGCTTCGGCCGCTGCCCCGGCCCCGCCAGCTTCAACTCCGGCAACCGCTCGTCGCCGACCTTCAACCGGAGGAGGGCGAAGTCGGGTTTCTCCGACCGCAGGAGGATTTCGCCGCCCTTCAGCGTGCGCGCCGGTTGCGGGTAGCTGGCGCGGGTGAAGAAGTGGAACTCGCGTTCCTGGAACACCTCGACGACGTGAGCGGCCGTCAGCAGGTACGCGAACCCGCCCCGGTGCCCGACGACGACGGCGGTGCCGAAGGAGCCGTTCATGCCGCTCGCCACGCGGGGGCAAGCGGCGACGGCCTTCCACTGCGCCTCGGCGGACAGGACCGCACCGAACGCGACGGCCGGGGTCGCGGCCTCCGGCGCGGCGACCGCGAGCAGGGTGAGGATGGGAGCGATCACGCGCGGCCTCCGGGTGGGAAGGGGGAATCGAGAACCTCATCCGGACGGCTTCGCCGCCCACCCAGTTCCCAATCTCCTGGCCTGGCAGGCAGGCAGGAGTGAGGGTTGTTGCGCCGGTCTCCCCCCCCCTCCCCGGTTCGCCGCGTGACGGGGCGTCCGGGCCGATTCCTACAGGCACCACGGCGGCGTCGCGTGTCGGGTCTCGACGATCGTCCCGCGGCCCCCCATGCCGTTCACGATCTCGGCGGCCAAGTCCACGCTCGCCACCGCCTGCGGCCACATGAAGTCCAGGCCATTCGTGTCGCGGGGGACGGTCCACAGGCTGGACACGTAGGCGTTGCTCACCTGGACGGCGATGTGGCAGGGCTGCTCGTACCCGGTGCGGTAGTAGAACACGATGTCGCCCGGGTGGCCCAGCCCCAGGCCGCTGGTGGCCGCGCGGTAGAACGCGGCCGCGCCCATGGCCGACTCGTCCCGGCCGCCGAAAGTGAAGTGCGGCCGGTCGCCCGGATTGATCGGCTGCACCGGGTTGTTGAGCAGGGCGGCCGAGCCGATCGCCGAGTCCTGCATCATCTTGTAGTCCTTCAGGTGCTTGTCCTTGGCCACCTTGCACCGCCACGCGATGTAGATCGGCCACAGCCAGCAGACGAGGGAGATGTACCTGCCCGTCTTCGGCGTCCGGTCCGACTTGGAGTTGTCGAGGAAGGTGCTCAGGTTGCCGCCCCCCTGCCAGGTGATCTGCTGGTCGCCTTCCAGATCGAGCGCCAGCTCCACCACCTTCCGCCGCTTGGGGTCGGCGATGCTCGCCGCCCCCGATTTCAACGTCGCGATCTGGATCTTGGCGAGTTGCGGCATGTCGGCATCCTTCGTCGGGGGGGTGCCCGCCGGCTGGCGGGAGGTGTGGGTGGGCGGCGGTGCCGGGGCGGACCCGCAGAGGAGTACGGCGGCACTCGGCCGCATCTTTCCCGGAGCCGGACGGATCGCCCAGTTCCGCCGATCCGGTTCAACTCGCGCCGCCGGCGCGGTCGATGAGGAAGGTGCGGTAAGCGCCGCCAGACCGGGCGGAGACCCGGTTCGCACAGTTCAGGAGGGCCGCGATGGTCACCAAACGGATTTCCCTGCGGGCACTGGCCGGGCTGCTGCTGGTCGCCGGAACGGCGGCCGCGCAGGTGCCCCGCGTCGAGGACGTGCTGGCCCGGCTGCCGAATCAGCCGGGCGTCGCCGTCACCACCCCGACCGGGGCGGACTTGGTCGGGTGCAAGGCCGACGCGGTGACGTGGCCGGGTAGTCCGGCGAAAGGGGTCGTCGTCAAGGACGTGACCGGCCGCACGGTGCGGCAGTTCATCGACTCCAAGGGCACCGGCAAGTTCAACATCTTCTCGTACTACCTGGACGGCGTCGAGTCGTACCGCGAGATCGACTCGGACGGCGGCGGCCGGCCGGACCAGTACCGCTGGCTCGGCGCGAACGGCGGCAAGTGGGGCGGCGACCCGAACAAGACCGGGGCCATCACCACCTGGTACGTCATGTCGCCGGAGGAACTCAGTCAGGAACTGCTGACGGCCGTCGTCGCCCAGGACAAGAAGCGGCTGGAAGCCCTCCTGCCGACCGCCGCCGACCTGACGAAGCTCGGCGTGCCGGCCGCCGACGCGGCGCAGCTGCTGAAGCGGGCCGGCGGGGCCGCCGCCAAGCTCCAGGCCACCGCCGCCGCCCTCAAGCTGACGCCGAAGGCGAAGTGGGTCCACCTGCAACTCGGCCTGCCGCACACCACCCCGAAGGACGCCTTCAACGGGGCCGACGACCTGGTCAAGCACAAGACCGCCGCCGTGCTGATCGAGACCGAGGACAAGAAGGCGGAGGTGTTCCAGACGGGCGAACTGGTGCTGATCGGCCGCGCGTGGAAGGTGGTGGACGGGCCGGGCGTCGGCGCGCCGGGCGGCGGCGACGAGGTCGGCAACATCCCGAAAGAGATCGAGAAGGAAGTGACGCAACTGAGCGGCATCAAGCCGCCGGTCGGCCCGAGTCCGCCGGCCGCGGAGTCCGCCAAGTACCACCTGGACCGGGCCGGCGTGCTGGAGCAGATCGTCACCAAGACGGCCGGCGCGCAGCAGTTCCTGTGGCTGCGGCAACTGATCGAGGCCTACGCCGCCGCCGCCGAGGTGGACCCGGCCAACGCCGCCGGCATGACGAAGCTGAAGGCGTGGAAGGAGTCGATCACGGCCACGCCGGGGGCCACCGACGCCGCCTCGTTCGTCACCTTCCGCATGATGAACGCCGAGTACGGCACGAAGCTGGCCGCCGCCGCCGCGCTGCCGTCGCCGAAGAACAACGACGAGGCCGCCAAGGTGCAGACGTGGTGGAAGACCGACCTGGAGGCGTTCGTCAAAGCGTTCCCGAAGACGGCCGAAGCGCCGGACGCGGTGCAGCGGCTGGCCATCGCCCACGAGTTCTCCGGCCAAGAGGGTGAGGCCAAGGCGAAGGAGTGGTACGAGAAGCTGGCCAAGGACTATCCGGCGCACCCGCACGCCCTGAAAGCGACCGGCGCGGTGAAGCGGCTGACCAGCGAGGGGCAGATGTTCGAACTGTCCGGCACCACCCTGGACGGCAAGCCGTTCACCCAGGCTCAGATCGCCGGCACCCCGACGGTGGTGGTCTTCTGGGCGGGCTGGGGCTGGGGCCAGAACACCGGCGAGGAGCTGAAGAAGCTGGCCGAGCTGCACAAGACGATGGCCGGCAAGGTGCAGGTGGTGACGGTCTGCTTGGACGAGCAGGCGGCCGCCGCGGCCCAGGCGCTGCAAGCGGCCGGCCTGTCCGGTTTCCACCTGCACGCCGCCGGCGGGCTGGAAGGCTCGCCGCTGGCCGCCGCCTACGGCATCCAGATGGTGCCGCACGTCATCGTGGTGGGCAAGGACGGGAAGGTGACGAACCGCAACGCCCAGAGCGGCCCGCAACTGAAGGCCGAGATCGAGAAGCTGCTCAAGTGACGCCGGCCTACGAACCGCGACCGCGAGGGAGCGTCATTCGTCGGGTCTTGCTAGCCCGCCGCGCCAGCAAGGGGCGTTGGCCGACGCGGTGCCACCGTCCACGTTGAATCGCACGGCGGTTTGGCCCTTGCTGGCGCGGCGGGCTAACAAAACCGTAGACAGCCAGCAAGGGGCGAACCGCACGTGTGGTTCGCCCCTTGCTGGCGCGGCGGGCTAACAAGACGACGCATTCACTCGCCGATCTCGGCCATCAACCCGGCGGCGTGCCGGGCGACCATCAGCCGGTCGCGGTAGGTCTTGTCCCCCGACCGCCGCTCGGCCAGCCATTCCAGCTCCTTCGCCGCCGCCGCGTACCGCTCCTCGTCCTCCAGCCAGCGGGCGAAAGCGTCCCGCAACTCGAACCGATCCGGCACCAGCGCGATCGCCTTCCGCCACGTCGCTTCGGCCTCCGCCGCGCGGCCCAGTTCGCCGAGCGCCCGCGCCGCCGCGACGAGTGGCACCGGGGTGCGTGCCGGACGGTCCTTTGCCGCTGCCGCCCGCTCCAACAGCGGCCGCCGCGCCGCCGCCTGTTTCGCCGGGTCCGGGTAAAGTTGGTCCGCCGCCATCAGCAGCACCGCCGGGTCGTCGGGCAGCACGAGCGCGGCGAGGCGGTCGGGGGACAACCGCCGTCCGGCCTCCGCGACAATTGGCTTCAACCGCCGTTGCGACAGGACGAGGCACTGGCGGAAGCTGTCCCACGCGGTCGCCTCGTCCCCCGTCCGCAGGCTCTCCAACCCGCAGGCGTACCAGACATCGGCGTCCATGACGAGCAGCCGCTTCGTCCGGTTGAAGTACGCCAGCGGTGGGTCCGCCGACTCGAACGACCGCGCGAACAGGCCGAGGCGGAACTGCACCTCCGGGTACAGCGGGCAGCGGTCGCGGGCGGTGCGCAAGGCCGCCAGTGCCGCGCGGATGTCGGCGGGGGAACCGCCGTCGATGTGCGCCTGCGCCAGGTCGAGCCAGACGGCGGGGTCGTCCGGGCGGACGCGGGTGCGGGCCGTCAAGTACGCGACCCGACCCACCTGCCGGTCGTCGGCGGCGGACAGTCGGAACGCCTCGGCTCCGTCGAGCAGCCGTTCGGAGCGGGCGCGCGTCCAGGCGTCGGCCGCGACCGCCACGCCCGCGACGGCGACCAGCATCGCACCCGCGGCGGCGGCGAACCCGCGCGGCGCGGCGACGGGCGATGGGGCTTCGACCGGAGCGGGAACTGGGGGAGGCGGTGCCGTGTCCTTCCGAACGCGGACCCGCACCTTCGTCCGCACGCGGGGCAGCTCGGTGTCGTCGCTGACGCCCATCGCGTACCCGGCCAGGATCGCGGCGAACACCGCCACCGCCGGCAGGTGGATGCCGAAGTCCGTGACCGCGTGCGCGGCGACCGCCGCCAGCCCGAACCACGCGCCGAGCCGCAACGTGCTTCCCGGTCGGCCGCGCTGCCGGAGGAAGCCGCGCCCGACCATCACCAGCACGCCCACGACCAGCAGCAGCGTGAGGGCGAGCCGCACGACGCCCCCTTCGACGACGGCTTCCAGGTACTCGTTGTGCGCGTGATCGGTCGCCACGTTCGACGCCCCGTCGCGGCGACCCAGGGTTTCGACGCGGATGTAGCTGCCGTGCCCGCTGCCCACCGCCCAGAAGCCGTCCGCCGCCCGCGCCGCATCCCGCCACAGTCCGGTGCGGTCGTCCGCCTCCTTCGCCGCGAGCAAGGTGGCGAACCGCGCCCGCACCGGCTCCCACCCGAACCACCCGGTCAGGCCGACCGCCAGCACCGCCGCCGCCGCGACGGCCCACCCGCCGATGCCGGCCGGCGTGTCGCCCCGCCGCCGTCGGGCAATCAGCGCGCAGCCGACGCCGGCCACCGCCAGCACCCCGCCGCGCGACAGGCTGAACAGCACCCCCGCCGCCATCACCGCGACCGCGCCCGCCGCCGCCAGCGGCCACGGCTGATCCAGGTACTTGAACGGCGCGAGCAGGCGGTCCAGCAGCGGCGGGTCATCGCCTTCCCTCGGCCGGTATCCGCCGGTCGGCACCGTCCGCAGCGTCAGCGTCAACCCGACGCCGAGGCCGAGGCAACCGGCGATGAAGTCGGTGAAGTGGTTGCGGTTGACGAACGGCCCGAACACCTCCCCGCGGACGGGGATCGACCAGAAGGCGGTGTCGCGGGGGGACGAGAAGAACTGCGTCAGCGCGAGGACGGCGAGTGCCAGACCGTTCGCCGTGGCCGCCCACGCCAGCCGGCGGAACGCGGCCGGACTCGCCAGCCAGTTCCGCGCGGCGGCGTACACGAGCAGCAGCGCCGTCACCCGCACGGCGAACGTCCGCGTCGCGTCCGGATCGACGGACAGCGGCAGGCTACCGGAGCGGGGCGCGGCCGCGCCTTCCCCCGGTAGGGTTTCGCCGACTGCGGGGCGAAACGTCTCGTGGGCCGCCGCCGCGCCGGGGGAGATCACGCGGACGACGCCGAGCGGCAGCGGCACGAGCTGCACCACCGACCACACCACCAGCCCGGCGACCGCGACCGCGACCACGTCCGTGCGGAACTGGAACTGGCGGGTGACGACCGCGTGCGCCGCCCACAGGGTGAGCAGCGCAGCGACTGCTAAACAGACGGCGAACTCCCACCCCGCCTGCACCGACGCGAACGGCCACGCCGGGGCCACCGCCAGTAGCAGCAGCACCGCCTCTCCGACCCGACGCAGCCAGCGGGCGACCGGCGCGGCGGATGGGTCGAGGTCGCGCATGCCGTTGGTTACTTGCCCTGTATCAGCTTCAGCAGCCTGATCGCTTCCGCTTCTTCTTTTGGGATGGAGAACTTGTCCGTCCTGCTCGCCACTATCATGAACTTCGCTGCGGAGTCGGCCACGGCCCATTTCTTGGCCAGCTCGACGAATTGATCGGCGGTGACATCAGCCCTGTTGTCGGCCACTACGTTCAGAAAATCGTCATCATCGTAGTAGAAGATGGATTCCTTCGTTACCCGCTTCCGAAGGCCCTTGCTCAAGACGAATTCACCGTTCGTTTGCCCTTCCTTTCGCTTCAGGTCGAGGAACCGCCGCTTCATGACCAGTTCGACTTCGACGAATGTTGCGACATCCGTCTCCTTGAGCCGTTTCAGTATCAGGGCCGTGTCCTTGGCCTCATCCTCGATTTCTTCGTTCGCGAGCTTCTTGGCCTTGGCCGCCGTCGCCACAAGCTTCTTCATCCTATCGTCTTCGCCTCGCGTCAACCCGGCCGTCGCCACCACCATCGCCACCAGCAGCACGCAACGCATGACCTTGCCCTCCCCGTCCGCCCGGTGCGGGCAGTCCTTCGGACATTCCACTGCGGCCGGCCCTGCCCCGCAAGACGCGCGCCCGTTCAGCTGGGCGCATGTGCGGGAGGGGAGGTGCGGTCGTCCGTGTTCCAGAAACATCCCGGTGCGGTAGAATGCTGTCGGCCGTCCGGCGGAGTCGCCATCCGCCGGGTCGGGAGGGGCGGGCGGGACCGTGTTCCCCCGTCCGCCCCTCCCGGCGAGCGGTTTAGGGACACACTCCAATGATGACCATGACCTGCCACCACTGCAACAAGCCGTTCTCGTTTTCCCTCACCAACACCCGTAACGCCGTGGTACGGCAGTTCGCCGACGCCGCGCCGGAGAAGCGGGACTATTTCCCCGCCTGCACCCACTGCGGGAAGTCGAACATCTTCACCGTGGAGAAACGAAAATGAGTGCCGATCCCGCCGAGTCGGCCGTCCAGGTGATCGACGGAGTCGAGTATCGCGTGGTCAAGGGCCGCGCCTGCACCGCCGAAGAGGAGTTCTTCCTCAAGATGGATGAGGACGCGATCCGACAGGTCGTCCCGCGACTGAACGACGCCCTCGCCCGGATGCTGACGCTGACGACGGCCCTCGCCGGCGGCACGCTCGCGCTGCTCAAGGACGACGTGTGTACCGGCTGGGGGCGGGTCACTGCCGCCCTGTGTTTTTTCGCCGGCCTCCTGACTGCCGCCTACGGAACGATCCCGTTCCAGAGGGTGTTTCTGGCCACCCCGGACGACGTGGCCGACGCCCTCGACGCCGCCCGCCGGCACAAGCGACGCCTGCTGTTCACCACAATGGGCGGGATTGCCGCCGGTTGCTTGGCGGCAATCATCGGGGCGGCGGTCAAAGCCTTCGGTTGAGGTCTGCTTTCGGCCCGTACTGCTTCGCCAGTCGCTACAGTTTCGCGCACCGGCCGGATCGGGACAGGCCGCGACTCCGGCGCGGCCGACCGACAGTTTCCGTTGCAATTTCTTCAAGTCCGGTGTCGCGGCTCGTTCGAGAGGCAGACAATATTAGCACGGTCGCACCGGTCCCGTTCGTTCTCCGGACGGTAGCGGTTGACCCGCGGAGACGCACCATGAGCAGCACCGCCCGATACCGCGAAGTCCGGCCCCGTCGCGGCGCGAAATCTCTTTTTTGGCTCAAGTTCGCCGCACTCGCCGGCGTGGTCCTGGTCGCCCTCGGCGCGTCCGTCGGCGTCGGCCAGTCCCCCGCGCCCAAGCCGTCCGACGACGTGCTGCAGCTCCGCGTGCAGTCGGCCCTCGACAACGACGCGGCGCTGAAGCGGCACAAGTTGACCGTCCTCGTGAACGTCGTGGACCGGCTGGCGGTGATCGGCGGACCGGTGCCGGACGCGGCCGTCGCCGCGCGGCTGGAGGCCGTGGCCAAGGTGGTGCCTGGTATCGCCGGGGTGAAGGTGTCGGTGTGGGTGCCCGCGTCTCTGGTGTCCGACGACCCGCTGAGCAAGAAGGTGGCCGAACTGATGACGCCGGAGCCGGCCAGGGCGGTCCCCGCGCCCCACCCCGCGCCGCTGCTGTCGCTTCCGCCGGTGGTCGTACTTCAGCCGGTTCCCGCGCCGCCGCCGCCTTCCGCCGATCCCCGGCCGCGCGGGACTGTGACATCGAACAAGGGGCCGGACGGGTTGCTGCTGGACCCGGTCGCGCCGACGGGCACCGGGTTCCGCCCGACGCCGCTCGCGCCGGGGGCCGCGCCCCTGCCCTACGCCACCATTCCGCCGCCGAACGTGCCGGTGCTGCCGCCGCAACCGGAGCCGGAACCGAAGCCCCGCGCGCCGGAGTATTCCCCGGTGGACCCGCGCGCCGAGACGCCCGCGAAGGGACCAATCGGATTGGACGACCTGCGGAAGGACGGCCGCTTCGCCGGGTTGAAGGTGGAGATCGCCGACGGCGTGGCGGTCGTCACCGGTCGCGCGGCCGGCGGCACCGAGCGGAGTTGGGAGTTGGCCCAGGCGGTGCGGACGCTGCCCGGCGTCGAACGGGTGGTGGTCCGCCAGCCGTGACGCCGGGTACAATGGCGGGACGAACACCCGGAGGGCAATGCCATGTTCGACGCGAATGAACACATCCTGAATCAGAGTCGGTTCACCGCCGCGCAGTTGGCCCCGTACCAGGGGATGCAGGTGGCGTGGTCGTTCGACGGCAAGACGATCTACGCCGCCGCGCCGACCGGCCGCGAGTTGTCGGCGAAGATGAAGGAACTCGGCATCGCGGAGTATGTGAAGGATTACGTCGATCCGTTCATCGAACTGGAACCGTCGGACGCGGAGTTGGCCGCCCGAGGGCTGATTCGGAGTGAAGAATGATCTTCCCCTTCCGTGCCATCTCCCTGTTGGAGCCGCGGCCGTTCGGCGGCGGAGATGTCACGTATCGCCCGATGATTCAACTCGGCGTTCGCGTGCCCGGCGTCGGGCCTTGCGTGTTCGACCGCGCCTTGGTGGACTCCGGCTCGGACATGACGCTCTTCTCCCTCGACACCGCATCCGACTTGGGCCTCGATTTGACCGGCGCGCCGATGACGCGGCAGGCCACCGCCAACGGCGGACGGTTCCGGGTGCGGTTCGCCGAACTGGAACTCACCCTGGCCGCGTCGGTCTTCCACTACGTCCGCTGGCGGGCCGTCGTCGGGTTCGCGGCCATCCCCCGCGCCGTCCTCGGCTACCGGGGTGGGCTGGAGTTCTTCACCTTCACCTTCACCAGCGACACGACCAACTTCCGCTTCACCCTGCTGCCCAACCAGCGGATGCCCGCCACCGACCAGCGCCTGCCAGCATCCGATCAGGCGCTGTTCCCGACGCCGTGACGGGCGGCTCGACGTGGGACAATGCCTTGCCATGCGAAGGGCGAATCGCACGTTCGATGCGACTGAACACACGTTGAATCAGAGTCGGTTCACCGCCGCGCAGTTGGCCCCGTACCAGGGGATGCGGGTGGAGTGGTCGTTCGACGGCAAGACGGCCCCGTCCCGGAATTCGCGGCATCACACGCCTTCCGCAACCCGGCCTTGACCGCCGCCGCGCGCGTCCGCACGTCTCGCAGGTCGCCTTGACGCGGGGCGTGAGGGTGTGGCTAGAATAGGGGGTTCCCTCGCGTCCCGACCGCGAGGCCCCGTGCCACAGCCCGACGGCGGTTCCCCGATGCGTAACCCCATGACCCCGACGATCACTTCCCGCCCTCGGTTCCGCCCCCGACTGGAAGCCCTCGACGACCGCATCACGCCGGCGCTGGCCTTCGGCACCCACCAGGCGTTCGACACCGGCGGAGCGAACCCGACCGCCGTGGCGGTGGCCGACTTCAACGGCGACGGCCGACCCGACATCGCGTCTGTCAACGGCGGGGCGAACACGGTGTCGGTGCTGGTGAATACCACCCCGGCGGGCGGCACCCCCACCTTCACGACCACCATCGGCTACTTGACGGGCGCGGGGCCGGGGGCGGTGGCGGTGGCGGTCGGCGACTTCAACGGCGACGGCCGGCCGGACCTCGTCGTCGCCAACAGCGCGAGCAACACGATCTCGGTCCTGCTGAACACCACCCCGTTTGGGTCGGCCACGGCGACCTTCCGCGGCCAGCAGACGTTCACCGTCGCGGCGAACCCGGCGGCGGTGGCGGTGGGCGACTTCAACGGCGACGGGCGAACCGACATCGCCGTCTCGGACGGCCAGCTCTCGGTGCTGTTGAACACCACCCCGCTGGGGTCCATCGCGTCCGCCTTCGCGGGCGCGCAGGCGGTGGCGACCGTGGCCAGCCGCGGCTCGCTGGCGGTCGGCGACTTCAACGGCGACGGGCGGGCCGACCTCGCCACGTCCGACACCGTGGCCGTGACCGGGGGCGTCGTCAACAGCGTGCGGGTCTGGACGAACACCACGGTGGCGGGGGCGGCCAACCTGTCCTTCGGCGCGACCGCCGCCTACACCGGCCCCGTCGTCGCGACCGCCGTGGTGTTCCCGGTGGCGGTGGGCGACTTCGACCGGGACGGCCGGCCCGACTTGGCCGTCACCGCCGGCGGGAACAACATGTCGGTGCTGGCGAACACCACCGCCGGCACGTTCGCACCGACGTTCGGCGGCCCGCAGGGGTTCAACTTCGGAGCGGCGGTCAGCGGCTCCGCCCTGGTCGCCGATTTCGATGGCGACGGGCGGGCCGACCTGGCGGCCGCCGCGGCCGGCAACGTGGTGTCGGTTCTGGTGAACACCACTCCCGCCTTCACCTCCGCACTCACCTTCGCGGTGGCACAGGTGTACTCCGTCGGGACCAGCCCGGCGGCGGTGACGGCGGCCGACTTCAACGGCGACGGGCGCTCCGATCCGGCGACCGCCAACAGCGGTGCCAGTTCGGTGTCGGTGCTGCCGAACACGTCCACCGGCGCGACCGTGACCGGGCCGTCGCTGGTCGGGCAGTTCGGCACCGCCGGCGTGTGGCGGTACAACCGCGCCGGCACCTGGGACCAGCTCACGCAGTCGAACGCCACCGCCCTCGCCAGCGCGCCGAACGGGACCGTGGTGGCCAACTTCCCCGGGGCGGGGGTGTGGTACTTCAACCCGGCCTCCGGGTGGTATCAGATCAACGGGAACCGGGCCGCCGCGCTGGACCTCGACGGGTTGGGCAACGTGTACGCCAGCTTCCCCGGCTTCGGCGTGGCCGTGTACCACCAGGGCACCGGCTGGTCCGCCGTCCTCACCCCCTCGGTCGCCGACAAGATCGCGGTGAGCGCGAACGGCACCCTGGCGGCCAACTTCCCCGGCTTCGGCGTCTACCGGTTCACCCCCGCGACCAACTGGCAGCGGCTCAGCGCCGTGAACGCCCTCACCCTGGATGTCGCCGACAACGGCGACGTGGCGGCCAGCTTCGCCACCTACGGGGTGAACCTGTACCGGACGACGACCGGCTGGCAGCGGATCAACGGGTACGACGCGAACGCCGTGTCGTTCGCGGGCAACGGCGAGGTGGTGGCCAGCTTCCCCGGCTTCGGGGTGGCCAAGTTCATCCTGTCCATCGGCTTCTGGCAGACGCTGCACAACTCGCTGCCGGCCCAGACGATCGCGACGGACCTGTACGGGAACGTGTTCGCCACGTTCGCCGGGTTCGGGCTGTACGAGTTCAACCCGTACTACGGCTGGCGGCTGCGGACGCAGAGCACCACCAACCTGCTCGGCCTCGGCGGGTGAGCCGGGTCCGAGCCGGAAGCGTGAGCGACGGTGGCG
>JAYUFU010000377.1:0-32457 GCA_043738505.1 Fimbriiglobus sp.
CGAACCCGGCCCGCAAGGGCCGTGGGTGGTTCGGAACCGAGAGACCCACGGCCCTTGCGGGCCGGGTTCGCCTGGCAATCCTGCCACCCCCTCTCCGGAACGGGGAGAGGGCCGGGGGGTGGGGTTCTGTCTTGATGATGTCGTTTCCCCCGCACTTTCCCCGCTCGCCGGTTGGCCAACGCCGCCGGATGACGTACTCTTGAGCGGCGTTCCCCTCCCGGAGACTGCCATGCACCGCGCCTGCGTCCTCGCCCTGTTCCTGCTCGCCACCGTCGCCTCGGCCGACGGCCCGGCCGACAACGACCCCGCCAAGGTGAAGCCGATCCCGCCGAAGGGGAACCCGATCCCCGACGCCGACCGCGCCGAGATCGGCAAGGGCCTCGCCGAGTTGCAGCAACTCGTCAAGGACATCGGCAAGCACGACCTGCTGCCCGACGTGCAGATCTTCGAGAAGGCGGTGCGGTGGGCGCTGGACCACGACGAGAACTTCGACCCCGCGCCCGGCAAGGACAAGAAAGCCGTCACCCCGGCGGGGAACGTGAGGAAGGCGCTGGCCGGCGGGTTGGAGCGGGCGAAGGCGCTGAAGGCCGGCAAGACGCCGTGGGCGACGCAGACCGGCGGCGTGCTGCGCGGGTACAAGTCGAAGATCGACGGCGACGTGCAACCGTACTGGCTGATCGTGCCGAAAGAGTACGACTTCACGTCCACCAAGGGGAATCACCGGCTCGACTTCTGGTGGCACGGGCGGTTCGAGAACGTGATGGAGGTCGGGTTCATGGCGAACTCGCCGGGCACCGGCGGCGGCATCATCCCGGCCCCCGGCGCGCTCATCCTGCACCCCTACGGACGGTTCAGCAACGCCAACAAGTTCGCCGGCGAGATCGACACCTTCGAGTGCCTCGACCACGCCAAGAAGCACTACCGCATCGACGAGAACCGGCTGGTGGCGCGGGGGTTCAGCATGGGCGGGGCTGCGTGCTGGCAGTACGGCGTCCACTACCCGACGCTGTGGGCGGCGTGCGCGCCGGGCGCGGGGTTCAGCGAGACGCCGGAGTTCCTGAAGGTGTTCCAGAACGAGAAGGTCGAGCCGACGTGGTACGAGAAGAAACTGTGGCACCTGTACAACGCCACC
This sequence comes from Fimbriiglobus sp., assembly GCA_043738505.1. GTDB lineage: Bacteria > Planctomycetota > Planctomycetia > Gemmatales > Gemmataceae > JALHQU01. The sequence goes on from JAYUFU010000377.1 coordinate 1,133, forward strand.
GACACGGCGGTGAACATCTTCAACCTGCCGACGGTGGCGTACAGCGGCGAGATCGACAGCCAGAAGCAGGCCGCCGACGTGATGGCCCGCGAGATGAAGAAGGTCGGGCTGGAACTGACGCACGTCATCGGGCCGAAGACCGCCCACAGCTACGAGAAGGGCGCGAAGGCGATCGTGAACGACAAGATCGACGCGATCGTGGCAAAGGGCAAGCCGGCGGTGCCCGCCGAGATCAAGTTCACGACGTACACGCTGCGGTACAACCAGTGCGGCTGGCTGACCGTGATAGGGCTAGAGAAACACTGGGAGAAGGCGACGGTGACCGGGACGTTCAAGGGCGGCACCTTCGACCTGACGACGAGTGGCGTCACTTGGCTGGAGTTGCGCGTCCCCAAACTGGCGAAGGCGACGATTCAAGTGGACGGCCAGACTGTGTCGTTCAACTCGCCATATCCCGACGGCGGGGTCGCCATGCTCCGCAAAAACCCGTCGGGATGGGGGAAGGCCGTCAGCCCGCCGAAGGGCAAGACGCACGGCCTGCAAGGGCCGATCGACGACGCCTTCATGGACTCGTTCGTGATGGTGCGGCCGACCGGCGCGCCGCTGAACGAGAAGATCGGCGCGTGGACCAAGAACGAGATGACGCACGCGGTCGATCACTGGCGGAAGCAGTTCCGCGGCGACGCCATCGTGAAGGCCGACAAGGACATCTCCGACGCCGACATCGCCAACAGCAATCTCATCCTGTGGGGCGACCCGAAGAGCAACGCGATCCTGGCGAAGATCGCCGACAAGCTGCCGCTGAAGGAGTTCGGCGACACCACCACGACCCTCTGCATCTACCCGAACCCGCTGAACCCGAAGAAGTACGTCGTGCTGAACAGCGGGTTCACGTTCCGCGAGTACGACTACCTGAACAACGCCCGGCAAGTGCCGAAGCTGCCGGACTACGCCGTCATCGACGTGACCACCCCGCCGAACAGCCGCACCCCCGGCAAGGTCGTGCGGGCCGGCTTCTTCGACGAGCAGTGGAAGCTGCAGGCCGACGACGGCAAAGGGAAGGAGTGAGACTTCGGGCCGCTGTCGCGTGCCGGCTCAGTAGCGCGGCACGGTGGGATCCACCAGGACGCTCCACGCCTCGATGCCGCCGGACAGGCTGACGACGTTCGGCACGCCGGCCTGGGTCAGCACTTCGGCCCCGGACAGACTCCGCATGCCGTGGTGGCAGTAGACCACCACGGTCGCCCCGGCCGGCGGGGTCACCTCGCCGGCGCGCCCCGCGAGTTCGCCCAGCGGGATCAGCACGCCGCCGGCGATGCGGCAGATGGCGTACTCCTCCGGCTGCCGCACGTCCACGAGCAGCAGCGGTTCGCCGGCGTCGAGTTTCGCCTTCACGGCCGTCGGGTGAATCTGCCGGACCATCGCGGAAGTTCCTCGGAGAAGATGCCGCTCCCTCGCGGTCGCGGCTCGCAGGATGACTCTATCGGCGGATCACCACGTCCACGCCGGGCGCGGTGTCGGGCACGGTGACCTCCCGCTCCTTGTCGCCGCCGATCTGCCAGGCGAACTTGGCCGGCAGGGTCATCTGGAGGGCGTGCCCGCGCGGCAGCGTGGTCAGCTTCCCGGCCACGGTCAGCACCACGTCGCGGCCGCTCTTGTTCACGAACCCGACGCTCCGCTTGGCGGTGCGGTCGGCCGGGGCGGGGCCGGACACGGGGTACACGTCGGCCGTGGCGTCGGCGTTCAGCGGGCTGGACTTGGCGGTCGTCGTCGCGTCCGGCGCGGCCGGTTGCGGCGGAGCCAGTGGCGGCAGCGGCGGCAGGTCGAACGCCGGCAGCGGGTCGGCCTTCGGCTCCTTGTCCTTGCCGGGCAGCGGGAACGACGGCAGAGGGTCGGGTTTCATCGGCGGCTTCTGCGACTCCTCGATGATCGCCTTCGGCGGGGCGAGGTCGAGGGTCATCTTCGGCAGACTCGGCTGGGGTTCGGCGACCGGGCGCGGCGGGACCGGCACCGGCATCGGCGGCAGCCGCTCCTCGTTCCCGACGGTGCGGATCACCGACGGGGCCGGCTTCGGGTCGGTCTTCGCGTCGGCAGACATGACCTTCGGGATCGAAGTCTTCGGCTCGACGGCGCGCGGCTCGGCCATCCGCTCCGGGATCACCGTCGGGCCTTTCGGTGCCGGCGTCACCGGCGGACACGCCACGGCGGGCGGCAGGTAGACGGGCGGGGCGTAGACTTGTGGGGCGTAGACGGGCTGCGAGTAGACCACCGGCGCGGGGTAGCTGTACGAGGTGGGGCAGGGCAGGGGGGCCGAGTTCACCCGGCGGCGGAACGGCCGGGCGGCAGACCAGTCGGGGAGCAGCAGCAGCCCGGCGAAGGTGAGGAACAGCAGCGGACGCAAGATCATGGCGAGAGTCCTTTCTCGTGGGTGACGGTCGGTGGTGTGGCCGGCGCAGGTGACTATGGGAAACCACGCCGGGCGCGGAATCAATCCCACTTCCGGAAGTCGGAGAGGGCGGAATGCGGGGACGAAAAAACCCCACCAAACTTCGGCTTGCGCCTCGGCATGATGGGGCCGGAACAGAGAAGAGGCCAATCGACGTGGGGGATTCTGTCAGCTTGTCGCAGTTCTGTCAACGCGACTTGAGGAAAAACCGATCCTGTGCCGAAAGTGTATGCTGGGATTGGCTTTGCGGCACGCGATTCGGAATTCGCCGGAGCGAAATCGGCCCGTCGCTCGTCAGTATTCCGTGGAACCTCTCCAGGAACTCGCCATGATTCGCCTCGCCTTCGCCGCCGTCCTGTTCGCCGCCGCTTCGGCCGCCGCCGTCGATCCGCCGGAGTTGGTCATCGTCCACGGTCGTGCCATCCCGAAGGGCGGGACCGTGATCGTGACGCCGGTCGGGAAACCGGGACCGGGGCAGAAGGATCACAAGGCGGTCGCCACCGTCACCGACTTCACCGCCAACACGCCGCTGCCTGCCGCCGGCACCTACGACCTGTACTTCACCCCGAAGGGCGGGCTGCCGGTGGAGCTGCTGGCGAAGTGGGAGGCGAAAGCCGGCAAGCAGACGGTGACGCTGAGCGACCACCTCGGCACGGTGTTCGTCCGAAGCGACGACCTACCCCGTGCCGATGCCGTCGTGATCACGGCCACCGACGACCCCGGCCCCGGCGAGAAGGGCCACATCGCCATCCAGAAGGCCGGCGATTACAAGGAAGACATGGTGGTTCCGGCCGGCACCTACGCCGTGTGGGTGATGCCGTTCAACGGCGCGAAGGCGCAGAAGGTGGCCGACAACGTCCGCGTCCTCGCCGGCCGCGAGGCGAAGGTGCCGGAGTGAACCCCTTCGGGGAGTTCCACGTTCCACGTTCCAGGTTCCAAGTTGAAAGGCACGGCAGCATTTCAACTTGGAACCTGGAACTTGAAACTTGGAACTCGTGAGTAACTTAAGCGAACCCAATGCGCACGAAGAGGGTTCGCGGACATGGCCTTGTTCCTGATCACCGGCGGGACGGGATTCGTCGGGTCGCACGTCGCGGAGGAGGCGATCCGGCGCGGGCACAAGGTGCGCTGCCTCGCGCGGCCGACGGCGGATACGGCGTTCCTGCGGTCCCTCGGCGCGGAGATCGTGCCCGGCGACCTGACCGACGCGGACGCCTTGGCGAAGGCGGTCGAGGGGGTGGACGTGATCGTCCACGCGGCGGCGAAGGTCGGCGACTGGGGGCCGGTCGAGGACTACCGGGCGGTGAACGTCGAGGGCGCGCGGAAGCTGCTGGACGCCGTGGCGGGCAAGCCGCTGATGCGGTTCGTGGACATCAGTTCGCTCGGCGTGTACGCGGCCCGGCACCACTTCGGCACCGACGAGCGCGAGCCGCTGCCGGAGTCGCACATCGACGGGTACACGCAATCCAAGGTCGAGGCGGAGAAGCTGGCGATGGAATACCACCGGCTGCACGGCGTGCCGGTGACGGTGCTACGGCCGGGGTTCATCTACGGCCCGCGCGACCGCACGGTCGTCCCGGAAATCGCCCACCGGCTCAAGCGGCGAACGGTCTGGTACTTCAGCCGAGGGCGGTTCGCGCTGAACACCACTTACGTCGGCAACCTCGTGGACGCCATCTTCCTGGCCGTCGAGACGCCCGCCGCCGTCGGCGAGGTGTTCAACGTCACCGACGGCGAGTTCGTGTCGAAGAAGCGGTTCATCCACGCCGTCGCGGACGGGCTGGGGTTGAAGCGGCCACCGGGGTGGAAGACGCTGCCGCTGTGGCTGGCGAAGCGGCTGGCCCGCTGGCGGGAGAACGTGTACAAGCGGAAGGGCAAAACGGTCGCCCCGCTGATCACGTCGGCGCGGGTGAAGTTCGCCGGGTGGAACCTGGACTTCAGCATCGCCAAGGCCCGCACCCTGCTGGGGTACGACCCGAAGACCGGCTTCGACGCCGGGATGCGGGCGGCGCTGGAGTGGCTGAAAGCGAACCCGCAGACGCACGCGGAGGCGAAGTAGGCCCCGAATCCCCGCCTCTTACGGCCGGCCGCGCGCGTATCATGTAGGCAACCCGTCCGCCGCCGCGAGCCGCCACCCGTCATGCCGTCCGCCGACGACATCGCCCGCCTGATGAAGGACGCCGAGCCGTTGCCCAACGGCTCCGGCAAGATCGCGCTCCTGGACGAAGCCGCCCGCATCGCCGACACGCTCCAGGACGACGAGGCCGGGTTCCGCGTGCGGCGGGAACTGGTGACGGCGGCGAACTTCGGCGGGCAGCCCGACCTCATGCTGGTGGCGTTCGTCTGGTGCCTGGCGAAACTGGACGCGAACCCGGACGGGTTCGGCGGTCCCGGTGCCCGCGACACGCTGCTCTGGCAGTTCAAGTGGGTGGTCAGCACGCTGGCCGCGCACCACACCATCCCGCAGGCGCAAATCCTGGGCACGCTGGCCGACATGCGGCGGCGGTTCGAGGCCCAGGGGTACAGCCCGCACCGCGTCTTCGACACCGAGCGGCGGGTGCGGATCGCCTTCGGCGACAAGGCCGGGGCCGCCGCCGCCTTCGACCGGATGCGGGCCACCAAGTCCGACGGCATGAGCGAGTGCGACACCTGCGTGAAGGAACTGATGGTGTCGTACTTCCGCTACGCCGAGCGGTACGAGGAGGCGGTCAAGATCGCCGAGGACTACATCGGCCGGAACCTGAACTGCGAGGCCGGGCCGATGTGGGTGTGCGCCTACGCCCTGGAACCGCTGGTGCGACTGGGGCAGGCGGCCAAGGCCGAGCGATACTGTCGGCAGGGCTACCCCCGCGCGGCGTACAACCCCGGCTACATCGGCGCGGCCGTCACGTACCTCGAATACCTGACGCTGGTCGGCAACCTGAAGCGAGCCGGCGAGCTGTTCCGTCGGCACTTCCCCGTCGGCCTGGACTACGCCAACCCGATGAGCCGGTTGAACACACTGCGGGTCGGGCGGTTGTACGTCCGGCGGCTGATCGACGCCGGGCAGAAGACCGTCGCCGTCACGCTGCCGGACGACCACCCGCTGCGGGCCGGCGGCGGGGCCGTGCCGCTCGCGCCTATGCTGGAGTGGCTGGACGCCGAGTGCGCCGCCACCGCCGCCCTGTACGACCGCCGCAACGGCAACGCCACTTTCACCGACGACTTGGCGAAGGACATCGAGAAGCTGGAGCTGTTCAGTAAATTCAATGCAGACTAACCACAGAGACACAGAGGCACAGAGAAGACGGGATGAGAGAGAAGACCGAGTGTCTTCATCCTGCATTCTCTCTCTTGTTTTCTCTGTGTCTCTGTGGTCAGTTCCTCTTGGTATTCCCCATGTCCGATGCCAACCCGAACCGCCTCGGCGGGGTGATCCACGTCTACCAGAAGTACGACCCGGTGAACGTGCCGGGGCCGAACCAGCCGCCGCCGGACGTGGTGTCCGGGGCGTTTGAGCACATGCTCGAGTACGGCAGCATGGAGGACTACACCGACGAGCAACTGGCGAACGCCGTCCGCATCGACCCGTCGCAGATCGCCAACCTGGGGCCGAGCCTGGACAACCTCCGCCGGCAACTGCTGGAGCGGAAGCGGAAGCTGCTGGAGAAGTACGAGACGACGGCCGCGGCCGCCGCCGCCGAGAAGGCGTACCAGGACAAGGCCGCCACGCTGACCCCGCCGGACAAGCTGAAAAAGCGGTACGACGAGGCCGTGCGGGACGAACAACTCGGCGACCTGGAGGAACTCTATTTCCACGCGGGGAACGACAAGCAGTTCGCGCGCGGGCTGGTGCCGCTGGTGCAACGCCTCGGCGACAAGTATCTGATCGACGAGTTGGCCGGCAAGTACGAGTTCACCGGCCGCGAGAAGATGGACATCCCGAAGGCGCTGGAGGTGAAGGAAGAACTGGACACCATCGAGAAGTTGTTGAAGCAGTTGGAGGACGCCAAGCAGACGGCGCAACTCGGCATCCTGGATATGGAGGAGTTGAACGAGTACCTCGACCAGGAAGGCATGGAGAGCCTGCGGAACATTCAAAAGCAGGTGGAGGATTTGGTCAAGGAGATGGCCGAGAAGCAGGGGCTGGACGGCGACCAGTCGAAGGGCTTCACGCTGACGCCCAAGGCGTACCGGCTGTTCCAGTCGAAGCTGCTCAAGCAGATCTTCAGCGACTTGCAGGCGAGCCGCACCGGGCGGCACCCGGAGGCGGTGGTCGGCGACGGGGCCACCGAATCGCCGGCGACCAAGGCCTACGAGTTCGGCGACTCGGTGACGCAGATGGACATCCCCGGCAGCTTCACGAACGCGCTGCTGCGGGCCGGGCCCGGGCTGCCAGTGCGCCTGACGCCGGACGACATCCTCGTCCACCAGACCCGCAACAACCCGAAGGCGGCGACGTGCGTGCTGCTCGACATGTCCGGGTCCATGCGGTACGATGGCCAGTACGTGAACGTCAAGCGGATGGGGCTGGCGCTAGACGGGCTGATCCGCACCGAGTACCCCGGCGACTATGTGCAGTTCATCGAGATGTATACGTTCGCCAAGCCGAAGCACGTGACCGAGGTGGCGGGATTGATGCCGAAGCCGGTGACGGTGTTCAACCCGGTGGTGCGGCTGAAGGCGGACATGAGCAACCCGAACATCAGCGAATACGACGTGCCGTGGCACTTCACCAACATCCAGCACGCGCTGCAAACGTCCCGCCGGCTGCTGGCCAACCAGCCGACGCCGAACAAGCAGGTGATCCTCATCACCGACGGGCTGCCGACGGCGCACTTCGAGGGGAGCGATTTGTACATGCTGTATCCGCCCGACCCGCGGACGGAGGAAGCCACCATGCGGGAGGCCAAGCTGTGCGCCCGCGACGGCATCACCATCACCATCTTCCTGCTGCGGGTGTGGAACCAGAGCGAGGAGGACATCCGCTTCGCCTACCGCATGGCCGAGAGCACCAAGGGCCGCGTCATCTTCACCGCCGGCCGCGAGTTGGACCGCTTCGTCGTCCACGACTACATCAAGCGGCGGAAGACCATCGTGAGTTGAGGCAAGCAGCGGTATCTGAAAGGATGACCCGGAGGAACTCACATGCCTGCTACTCTCGATCCGCCGGCGCTTCTCGAAGCCGCATCCGCGCTGGAGCCGGAGCGGTTCGAGAAGTTCGTAAACGACCACCTGCGGGTTCGGGCTGGGCGAACGGCCAAGCCCCTCGCCGAGAGCGAAGCCGCGCTCCTCGCCCGGATCAACGCCGGGCCGCCGGCCGACGTGTGGGCCGAATACCGCCGGCTCCTGGGGTTGCTACGGCAGGAGACGTTGACCCCGCCCGACCACGCCGAACTGCTCCGCCTCACGGACGTGATGGAACTCCATCAGGCGGAACGGGTCGCCGCGCTCGTGGAACTGGCCGCCCTCCGGGGGCAGTCGCTGCCGGAAGTGATGGACTCGCTCGGCATCCACGGCCCGACTGCGGAGTAACGCCGTGACCTCCGCCACCCGGAACGCGGTCGCCGCGCGGGCCGGCGCGTGCGGCGAATACTGCCGGAGCCAGGAGCGGTTCGCTGTCCAATCGTTTTCCATCGAACACGTCCGGCCGCGGAGCGCTGGCGGTTCCGACGACGTGTCCAACTTGGCGTACTCGTGCCAAGGGTGCAACAACCACAAGTTGACCTGTACCACCGCGACGGATCCGGTGACGGGGCTTGAGGTGCCGCTCTTCGACCCGCGCCGACACGTCTGGGCGGATCAGTTCGCGTGGAGCGACGACTTTTCGGAGATGGTCGGGGTGTCGCCGACCGGCCGGGCAACGGTCGTTCTGGTCCACTTGAACCGGGAGGGCGTGGTGAATCTTCGGAGAGTCCTGTTCGCGGTCGGTGAACACCCACCCACGACACCGACCGGCGGAAGACCATCGTGAGCTGAGTCCGCTCGCCGGCTCGCGGCGGCGACCGGGGTCGCCGCCGCGAGCGTCGTCCTTCCGTCACACCGCTTCCGTCCCGCCCTCCTTCGCCTTCAGGGCGGCGGCCTTCTCCTCGTTCTCCCGCAGCGCCTTGTTGAACCGCCGGCCGACGGGGATGGAGATCAGCGCGATGACCGCCCCGCACCCGGCCAGCAGCAGGAAGTAGTTGCCGGGGTGCATGTCCGGGTACAGGTCGCCGAGCGGCGCGTTCACGGTGGCGTTCGCCAGGAACACGGTGAACAGCCAGCAGGCGGTGACGAAGCTCTTCATCGTCGGCGGGGCGACGACGAACGCCAGCTCCAGCCCGGTGACGGAGATCAGCACCTCGGCGATGGTGATGACGAAGAAGGCCAGCGCCATCCACCAGACCGACACCCGGCCGTCCGGCGCGAGGTACTTGCCGGCCTCCACGCTCACGTATGGGTCGTCCTTCGCCTTCGACGGGGCCAGCGTGTCGGCTTCCACGCTGATCGTGTTCCCCATCTTCACGTACAGCCGCTTGCCGTCGCCCATCGGGTAGTTACCCATCTTGTACAGCAGGTCGCGCGCGCCGGCGAGTTCCAGTTTGGCACCGGCGAACAGGTCGGCCGACTTGGCGTAGTCGATCTTCCCGCCGGTGAAGTACAGCGTCTTCCCGTCGGCCAGTTTCAGTTCGCCGGTCTTGAACTTCACCGCGTCGGCGGAGGTCACCGTCACGTCGGCGAACGCCAGCGACAGTTTCGGGTCGCCGAGGGGCATGGTGCCGGACTTGGCCGTGATCTTGCCGACGCCGAAGTTGACCGGGCTTTGCCCCGTCAGGTCGGCCCGCAGCACCGGCGTCGGCTTGCCGTCCGTGCCCGTTTCCGTCGCCGCCGGCAGCAGGATTTCCAGCTTGCCGGCCTTCACCTTCACCACCGTCTCCGGCTCGCCGGTCAGGTATCCGGCGACGGCCATCACGCCCATCGTCACCGCCGTCAGCACGAAGCCGAGGAACATGCGGGTGGTGGCCGGCATCCCCTTCTTGGTCGGATCCTTCGAGCCGAAGTACTTGGCGTACAGCAGCCCGCCGCCGATGAACGACACGATGAAGATGGCGTTCAGCGCCTGGATCGAGTCCGGGGCCAGTTGGTATCCGAACACCTGCCGGTTCATGTACGTCTTGGCGAAGTAGACCCACGTCGAGGACGACTGGTCGAACACCGCCCAGAAGAACACCACCAGCAGGAAGAGCAGGGCGATCTGGCTGAGGACGCGGATCTTGGCGACCGTCTCGTCGGCGGTCGCCGGCGGCCGGTTGCGGTCGATCTTCTCGACGGCGTAATACTTCTTGCCGGCGGCGAAGATGGCCAGCGCGATGATCATGAACGCCGCCGGCACCATGAACGCGATCTGGTAGCTGCCGGTCAGGTCGCGGATGAGCGGGACGAGGATCTGCGACATCGCCGCGCCGATGTTGATGGACATGTAGAACGCTTGGAAGGCGGTCGTCCGCAACTGTTCCTGACCCGGCCGCTGCTGGTCGTAGGTCATCCCCATCAGCGTCGAGATGTTCGGCTTGATGACGCCGGTGCCGATGCACAGCAGGGCCAGCGCCCCGACGAGGACGTAGGTGTTCTCGAATCCGACCAGGAACTGCCCGGCGACGTAGGGCAGCGAGAACCCGACAATGGTCCAGTACTTGCCGAAGAAGTTGTCCGCGATGTACCCGCCGATGAGCGGGGTGAAGTAGCACATGGCCAGGAAGAAGGCGTAGAAGACGCCGCCGCGCGCTTCGCCGTAGCCGAGTTGATCGGCGAGGTACAGCGGCAGGATGGCCCGCATGCCGTAGAACGAGAATCGCTCGGCGAACTCGCCGGCGAACAGGAAGTAGAACCCCTTGGGGTGGCCGGTCGGGACGGGGGCGGCGGGCGGCGTGGGTTCGGCGGTGGACACCGGAACCTCCAGGGGCGGGCGGGGACGGCCGGCGGCGGCCGGGGTGGATGCGGCGAATGTACCAACCCGCCCGCCCCGCCGACACCGGTTTCCCGCCAACTCGCCCGCATTTCTTCCGACCCGACTCCGGCATTTGACGACCGGAGCAGGTCGCCGGAGTCAGGCGAACACCGGGCCGGCCGTCGGGTTTCGGTCGGTTCCAGGAGTTTTCACATTCGGTGCTTGTGGGGTTCAGGCGACGTGTTGATTTCATCCTGTCGGAACATCTTGAGGTCGGGTGGCCTCTCTCCCATTCGTCGGTTCCTTCGTCGGAGGTGCCGTCATGCGTCCGCAATCGCGTCGGCGGTCGGGGTTCACACTCATCGAACTCCTCGTCGTCATCGCCGTCATCGCCATCCTGATCGGACTCCTGCTGCCGGCCGTCCAGAAGGTCCGCGAGGCCGCCGCCCGCATGCAGTGCCGCAACAACCTGAAGCAGATCGGCATCGCCGCCCACGCCTACCACGACGCCAACGGCACCCTGCCGCCGTGCGTCCTGATGAACGCAGGCGTGGGCAACCCGGCCGACTACAACCAGAACTTCGGCCCGAACTGGGCGATCCTCATCCTGCCGTACATCGAACAGGGGAACCTGTACCAGACGGTGGCGGCGAGCGTCCAGAACTACCCGATCAACGGCGACTCCAACTGGCGGACCCTCCGCGGCACCACCGTGAAGGTGTACCGGTGCCCGTCGGACACCGGCGGCGACACCGCGTGTAACCGGGCCGGGGGCAACTGGGCGCGGGGCAACTACGGGGCGAACGCCGGCCCCGGCATGTTCTGGATCGGGGCGAACGAGGGGGCGATCACCAGCTCCGGCGGGCTGATGACGGAGTCGAGTTGGGGGATCAGCGGGTATTACGCCTCGAACGTTTCGGGGCTGGCCGGCGGCGGGGTGTTCCCGATCAACAAGGGGATCACCCTGCTGGCCATCACCGACGGCACGTCGAACACCATCTCATGGTGGACGAACTGCGGATCGGGCCGACCGCCAACGACCTCCGCGGCTCCTGGGCGATGGGGCAGGCCGGGGCCAGCATCTCGGCCGGCAACGGCCGCCTCGACACCCCCAGCCCGAACGTGTCGCTGTAACGGGGACGGGTCGTTCGAGTTCGTCGCCTCTGGCGGCACCCTGCCGCCGGGCGACTACCGCGTGGCCATCACCGCCGCCGAGGGCGGGCCGCCGGACCTCAAGAAGAAAAAGGCGGCGGGAACGAACCGATTCGCCACCTTCGCCACCGTCGAGGGGTCCAAACTGAAGGCGACGGTGAAGGCCGGGGCGAACGACCTGACCGTGGACCTGTCCAAACCGGGCGGCTGACGCGCCGACCGACCGCCCGTCTCCCCGCGAGGCACCGCTCCCGACCACTTGGTCCGAGGCGGTGCCTCGCGGCGTTCCGGGCCGGAATCCGCCGCGCCGCGTGCGCCCCGGCGTCGGCCGGGGATGGGAAAGTGCGGGCGGGGGCGGATTCTCGGTGGTTTCGCGGAACTTTTCGGCTAACCTGGGTTCCTTAGAAGGTGCCTCCCCGCCCGTCCGCTCTTCCAACCACGGCCCGAGAGTCGTCATGATCGCCGACGCGAACGATGTCGAGATGATCCAGCAGGTCCGCGACGCCCACGCCCGCCTGCGGAAGGAGATCGGCAAGGTCATCGTCGGCCAGGATCAGGTGGTGGACCAGCTCCTCATGGCCATCTTCTGCCGGTCGCACGCGCTGCTGATGGGGGTGCCCGGTCTGGCCAAGACGCTCATGGTGTCCACGCTGGCCCAGGCCCTCGAACTCAGTTTCAAGCGGATCCAGTTCACCCCGGACCTGATGCCGTCGGACATCACCGGCAGCGAGGTCATCCAGGACGATCCGGCCACCCGCCAGCGGATGTTCAAGTTCCTGCCCGGCCCGATCTTCGCCAACATCGTGCTGGCCGACGAGATCAACCGTACTCCGCCGAAGACGCAGGCGGCGCTGCTGGAGGCCATGCAGGAGCGGAAGGCGAGCATCGGCGGCATCGATCACCCGATGCGGAACCCGTTCTTCGTGCTGGCCACGCAGAACCCCATCGAGCAGGAAGGCACTTACCCGCTGCCGGAAGCCCAACTCGACCGCTTCCTGTTCATGATCAAGGTGGACTACCCGACGAGCGACGAGGAAGAACAGATCATGCGGATGGGCACGGCCGACGCGAAGGAGACGGTCAACCCGGTGCTGAACGGCGACGACATCCTGAAGCTCCAGCACGTCGTCCGGCGGGTGCCGGTGTCGGACAAGGTGTTCGACTTCGCCAAGAAGATCGCGCGGATGAGCCGGCCCGGCACCAAGGAAGCGGCCGAGTTCGTCAGCCGCTGGCTGACCTGGGGGGCCGGCCCCCGCGCCAGCATGAACCTGATCCTGGCGGCCAAGGCGCACGCCGTGCTGCGGGGGTCGAACCACGTGGCGGGCGACGACGTGGTCGCCGTGGCGACGCCGATCCTGCGGCACCGGTTGATGCTCAACTTCTCCGCCCAGAGCGAAGGGGTGACGGTGGACGAGGTCATCAAGAAGTTGATCCGCGCCGCGGCGAGTGCGTAAGCCTATTGTCGTCGCCGCGACCGAAGGGAGCGGGCCATGCGTTCCGCTTCCTCCGGTCGCGGCGACAACGGTTTTGGTTCTCGAAACTCTGAAACCTGAAACATGCACACCCTCCTCCAACCCGACATCCTGGCCCGCGCGGAGGCGCTCGGGGTGAAGGCCCGCCAGGTGGTCGAGGGGCTGCGCGTCGGCGACCATAAGTCGCCGTTCCGCGGGTTCAGCGTCGAGTTCGTCCAGCACCGCGAGTACGTCCCCGGCGACGACATCCGGCACATCGACTGGAAGAGCTACGGCCGCAGCGAGCGGTACACCGTCAAGCAGTACGAGCAGGAGACCAACTTCATCAGCCACCTGCTGGTGGACGGGTCGAACTCGATGAGCTACGGCGAGGGCGAGGAGAACAAGCTGGCGTACTGCAAGCTGCTGGCGGCGAGTCTGGCGTTCACCATCGTCAAGCAGCGGGACTCGGCCAGCCTGCGGGTGTTCGATAGCGCGTGGCGCGAGGAGTTGCCGGCGAGCAGTTCGCTCATGCAGATCAACGCCATCTGCCGCACGCTGGAAGGACTCACCCCGGCCAAGAAGACCGGCGTCGGGCCGCTGCTGGAGGTGCTCGCCGACCAAGTGTCCCGCCGGGGCATCGTGTTCCTGATGTCCGACTGCTTCGACGACCCGGAGAAACTGCTGTCGGGGTTGCAGCACCTGCGATTCCGGGGGCACGAAGTCGTCCTGTTCCACGTGCTGCACAAGGACGAGATCGACTTCCCGCTGGACGGCAACATCCGCTTCCTCGACCTGGAGGGGGCGGACGAACTGATGGCCCGCCCGCACCTGCTCCGGCCGGCGTACTTGCGGGCGGTGAAGGAATACCTGACCAAACTCCAGCGCGGGTGCGACGGCAGCCGCGTAGAATATGTACTGATGCGCACCGACCGCCCGCTGCGGGTGGCCCTGGGCGAGTACCTGATCCGCCGGTTGCAGTTTTCCAAGCTGAAAGGCTAAACGCGCCGCTCCCGAAGTCGCGGCGAAGAGGTTCCGCCTTCCATGACCCCGCTGTCCCCGTATCTGCTGCTCGGCGGGCTGGCCGTGGCCGTGCCGATCGCCCTGCACTTCTTCTACAAGGCCCGCTACCGGCCGCTGCCGTGGGCGGCCATGGACTTCCTCCGCGCCAGCATCGAGCAGACCAGCCGGCGGGTGAAGTTCCAGGAGTACGTCCTCCTGGCGCTGCGGTGCCTGGCGCTGCTGCTGCTCGCACTGGCCCTGGCCCGGCTGACGGTGTCGTGGGGCGGCGGCGGGCGGGGCGAGAGCGTGGACGCCGTGCTGGTGTTCGACACGTCGTTCAGCATGGCCGCGAAGGACGGCGAGAAGACCCGCTTCGACCGCGCCAAGGACGCCGCCCTCGGCGTCATCGACAACCTGCCGAGCAACTCGACGGTGCGCGTCATCTCGTGCGCCGGCGGGCAGGCCACCCGCGCCGACTTCACCCCGACGAACCTGGACCAGGCGCGCAACGTCATCGCCCAACTGACCATCACCAGCCAAGCCGGGGACATCCTGCCCGGCCTGACCGACGCCGGCACCGCCCTCGACCAGACCCAGGGGACGAACAAGGAAGTCTACGTCTTCAGCGATTTGCAGAAGACCGACTGGGAGCGGCAGGCGGCGGCGGTGAAGGCGAAGGCCGAGGAGTTGAAGGGCCGCGGGCCGTTCGTGCTGGTGCGGTGCGGCAACCCGGAAACGGCGATCAAGAACGTGGCCATCACCGACATCACCTTCCCCGGCGGCATTCCGCACACCGGCACCCGGATGCCGTTCACCGTGCTGCTCAAGAACACCGGCAAGGAGCCGATCCGCAACGTCGCCGTCACCCTCGAAGTGGACGGCAAGCGAGACGATATCGACACCGGCCTCGCCCCGGAGATCGCCCCCGGCGGCACCTTCCCTGTGACGCTGACGGCCAAGTTGACCCAGGCGGGTGTTCGGCTGCTCACGGCGAAGGTGGGCGAGCCGGCGCAGAATGCCGGCCCCGGTCAGCCGGCGCTGAGCGGCAACCAGCCCGACGACCTGCCCGGCGACAACCGCTTCGACAAGCTGATCCCGGTGCGGGACAAGATTCGCGTGCTGCTGGTGGACGGCAGCACCGACCCCCGCGATCCGAAGGAGTCGGCCGGCCACTACGTCCGCAACGCGCTGGTGCCGGTCCCGGATTTGCAGAAGGAGGACTACCACGTCAAGATGACGGAGGTGCCGCCGGACCTCGCAACCCCCGCCCTGCTCGGCGACGCCGACCTCGTGGTGCTGTGCAACGTGCCGGCGTCGAACGCCGACCGGCCCGGCCTGCCGGGGCTGAGCGGCGATTTCGTGACGCGGTTGAAGAAGTTCGTCGGCGACGGCGGCGGGCTACTCATCGGTTGTGGCGATTTGATCGTCCCGGCCGGGTACAATGCCGCGTTGGGCAAGGCCGGCGCGGGGCTGCTGCCGTTCGACTTCTCCGAGGTGATGAAGGCCCCGGCCGACACGCCGTACCGCCCGACCCCGGACACGACCGAATCGCCGTCGTTCCTGTCGCGGTTGAAGGACGAACCCTACGCGACCGTGACCGCCGACGTGGACGTGACCCAGGCCGTGGACGCGAACGAGGGCGACCGGGCCGGCGGCGGGCGGGTGATGCTGCGGATGGACAACGGCAAGCCGCTGATCTCGGCGAAGACCGTCGGCTCTGGCGAGGTGATCGTCGTTCACACGACGCTGGACGCGAAGTGGACGAACTGGCCGGCGAAAGCGGCGTCGTACCTGTCGGTGGTGCAGTTCACGCTGTCGCACCTGAGCGCGCGGGCCACGCGCGGGGCGAACAAGGTGGCCGGCGAGACGCTGACGTTCTTCCCGACCGACACCGCCAAACCCGGCGAGTTCGACCCGGCCAGACCGTTCGAGTTGATCCCGCCGACCGGCCCCCGTCTGCTGATCGGCAAGGCGAAGGAAGGCGAGGCGGACAAGAAGCTGACGGTGACGACGGACAAGACTTCCGTCGCCGGCGAGTACCACTTGGTCGCCGAGGGGAACACCCCCGGCACCGGAGGGCGGTTCGCGGTGGTGCCCGATCTGAAGGAGTCCGAGAACCTGGAATGCCTGACCGACGGGCAGATGAGTACGGCCTTGGGGTTCACACCGGCGATTGTGGCGGCGGTCGATCCGGACGCCGTCGGCACGCAACGCGACAAGCGCGAGTGGACCGTGTGGCTCCTGCTGGCGCTGTTCTTCGTGGCCTGCGGCGAAGCGGCCTGGGCCTGGCACTGCGGGAGAGCGAAGTGATTCGTTCCGAACAGAATTCAAGAAGAGGAACACGGATGACACGGATTTCAGCGCGGATGAAGAGGATGAAGCAGGATTAACCACAGAGACACAGAGACACAGAGAAGAGCGAGAAGAGAGAATTCTTTCTTCCGAACAACTCTCTTCCTTCTGATTCTTGTTTTCTCTGTGCCTCTGTGTCTCTGTGGTTAGTCTGCCTTGCTTGCCTTCCGATCCGGCTTTGATCCGCGCTGAAATCCGCGTCCTCCGCGTTCCTCGGAATTGATTGTTGACAGGGAACCCATGACCTCATTCGCCTTCACACCGTTGTTCGCCGGCCTCGCCCTTCGCGGCGGGTTCCCGTGGTGGCTCGCGCTCGCCATGGGCGTGTGCGCCGTCGCCGCCGTGGTGTTCCTGTACCTCCGCGAGAGCGGCCGCGTGCCGGTCGCGGTGCGCGCGGTGCTGGCCGGGCTGCGCGGGCTGACCCTCGCGTTCATCCTGTTCCTGCTGCTCCGCCCGACGTGGCTGACCGAGCAGCGCGGCGAACGCCCCCGGCCCGTCGGCCTCCTGTTCGACGACAGCCTGAGCATGACCTACCGCGACCCCCGGACGAACTTCGCCGACAACTGGCGGACGGCCATCGCCTACGACCTCGCCGACCCCGCCAAGGGCATCCCGGACCAGTCCGCCACCGACGGCCTGCCCGCCGGGTTGCCGCGCGACAAGGACCGACCGAGCCGCCTGGACGTGATGAAGAAGGCGTTCACCAACCCGCGATTGAAACTCCTCGAGAAGCTGCGAAACATCGGCCCGCTGGAGGCGGCCAGCTTCGGCGGCAGCCGGACGGCGGTGGACACCCGCGGGTCGAACTGGTCGGCCGAGTTGACGGGGAAGCAGGACCGCACGGCCATCGCCGACGCCGCGTTCTCGCTGCTGCGGCGCGACGACAACGAGCTGCCCGCCGCCATCGTCCTCGCCACCGACGGCCGCGAGAACGCGAGTGCCCGTAGCCTATCGGATTTGGCCCGCGAGTGCGAGCGGCGGGGCGTCCCGCTGCACGTCTACGGCGTCGGCTGCTCGGCGTTCAGCAGCCTGCAAATCCGCGACCTGCCGATCCAAGACACGCTGTTCGTGGACGACAACGCCGTCATCCCGATCCGCTACCGGGCCAAGGGGTTCAAAGACGGCAAGGTCGAGTTCGCCGCCAAACTCGACGGCAAGGACGTGGCGCTGTTCGACCCGGCCACCGGCAAGCCCATCGAGTCGGAGAGCGTGAAAGAGGGTGACGACATTCGCCGGCTGCTGACCTTCGAGCCGAAGAAGGCCGACGCGAAGGAAGGCAAACAAGAACTGGTGGTGACGGTGAAGGTGACGACGCCGGAGGAGACGTTCACCGACGAGATCACGAAGTCGGTGCGAGTGGTCGAGAGCAAGTTGAAGGTGCTGTTCGTGGACTTCCAGCCGCGTTGGGACTTCAAGTTCATCCAGCGGGCGCTGATGCGGGACCGGCGGGTGAGCGCCAAGTTCATCCTGCTGGAAGGCGACCCGACGGCGATGCGGGCCGGCCCGCCGTTCCTGCCGAAGTTCCCGGCCAACCGCCAGGAACTGTTCGATTACGACCTGCTCATCCTCGGCGACGTGCCGGCCAGCTACCTGTCCCGCGACCAGCAGGACCACGTCGTCGAGTTCGTGAAGGAAGGCGGCGGGCTGATCCACATCGCCGGCCGGGGCCACGGCCCGGCGTCGTTCGTCGGCACGCCGCTGGCCGACCTGCTGCCGGTCGATTTCACCGCGCAGAAGTTCGCCACCGACTCCGGCAAACGCGAAGAGGGCTTCCGCCCGGAACTGACCGTCGTCGGCGCGCGGTCGCTGCTGCTCAGCCTCGACGACAACCCGGAAGTCAGCAAGGAAATCTGGAAGAAGCTGCCGGAGATGTACTGGCACTACCCGGTGACGAAACTGAAGCCGGCCGCCGACGTGTTCCTCACGCACCCGACGGCGAAGACGACCGACGGCAAGCCGATGCCGCTGCTGGCGTCGCACTACTACGGCAAGGGGTACGTCCTGTACGCCGGCATCGACGAGACGTGGCGGTGGCGGTTCAACGAGGCGGACAAGTTCTTCGGCCGCTTCTGGAGCCAGGGCATTTACATCACCGGCGTGCGGCGGACGATGGGCACGAAGATGACGCAACTGAGCCTGGACAAGGCCGACGCCGTCCGCGGCACCACCGGTCAGGTGTACGCCCGGCTGTACACGCCCGACCTGAAGCCGCTGAAGACGGATCGCCTGGAGGCCCGCGCCGAACGGCTGGACGTGGACCCCGGCGACAAGGATCGGTCTTTCCCGGTCGAGTTGAAGGCGGTGCCGGGACAGGACGGCGAGTTCGTGGCGACGCTGCCGTTCAACCGCGTCGGCCGGTATGTGCTGAAGGTGGACAACGGCGGCGACACGGCGGTGTTGGACTACCGCGTGACGCTGCCGCCCGACGACGAGTTGTCCCCCGGCGGCATGGCCGAGGAGCAGTTGCGGAAGCTGGCCGAGACGACGAAGGGCGGGTTCTACCGCGAGGAGGATCTGCACACCTTGCCGGGCAAGATCGAGCAGAAGAAGACGCCGTTCGTCGTCCGCGAGGAGTTCCTGCTGTGGAACTGGTGGGCGCTAGCGGTGGTGGTGGGGCTGTTCGCGCTCGAGTGGTTCGTGCGGAAGTTCAACAGCCTGAGTTGATTTGAGTGCTCTGCTCGCTCCGCGAGCGGTCTTCGCGTTCGCAACCAGACCGCTCGCGGAGCGAGCAGAACACGACCGGCACCGGAGCGCATTCGTCATGAACCAGTTGATCGGACAGCTCCGGGCGTGGCAGTTCCGCGAGTGGCTGTACGCCGCCACGTTCGCGGTGGTCGCGCTGCTCGCCGTCGCCGCGGTGCTGCTGGCGGCCGCCTGCGCCACCGACTGGGTGTACGACCGGTACGCCGACACCCCACTGTGGCTGAAGCTGCCGCTCACGTTCATCCTGGCGTTCGGCACGCTCGGCGCGGGGTTCCTGCTGTTCCGCGCGGTTCGCGCGCCGGCCCTGGACGACCTCGCCGGCAAGGCCGAAGGGGTGTACCCGGAACTCGACCACCGCCTCGTCACCAGCATCCAATTGACCCGCCCCGGCGCGAAGACGGCCGGCATGTCCGCCCAACTGATCGATGCCGTGGTGGACGAGGCCGGCGAGATGGCCGCCCGCGAGCGGCTCGCGGCACTGGCCGACACGTCGAAGCTCAAGGCCGCCGCGCTGGTGTTCGTCCCGCTGCTGCTCGTCGTCGGGGTCGCCGTCTTGCTGTTCGGCAACCTGCTCTGGATTCTGGTTCAGCGGCAACTGTACTTCGCGGCCGACATCCCGCGCGACACGACGCTGACCGCCGCGCACCGCCCGCTCTGGCCGTCGGGCGATGCCGCGACGCTGACCGTCCGCGTGTCCGGCCCGATCCGCGACACCGACACCGGCGTCGTGCTAGTGTCGGCCACTACCGAGGACGGCGGCATCCGCGCGACCGAAACCTACGAACTCAAGTTCGCCAAGTGGGAAGTGGAGAACGAGACCGGACTGTTCGAGGCGAAGCTGCCGCCGTCGTCGGAGTCGTTCACCTTCCACGCCCGCCTCGGCGACGGCCGCACCCGCACTCCCGGCGAAGTCCGCTTCGCCCCGCGCCCGGTCGTGACGGACCCGGTGGCCTACGTGTTGCTGCCGATTTACGTCGATCCGGCCGGCAAACGGCGGTACGAGCGGATCACCCCGCAGGGCGAAGTGACTGCTCACCGCGACTGCGGCGTGCGGGTGATCGCCGAGATTTCCAAGCCGGTCGTCGCCGCGAACTTGCTGCTGCTCGGCCGCGATCCGGCGGGGGTCGAAACGGTTCTGGACACCAAGCCGATGGCGCTGCGAACCGAGAAGAGAACCGTTCTCGATTTGGAAACGAAGAAGTTGAAGCTCGACGGGAAGGGCGAACCGGTCCTCGCCACCGTGGGAGTCGCCGAGGCGACGTTCGACATCGTGCTGCCGCCCGCCGCGCCGAAGGGACCGCCCCGCTTGCCGACGGGCTACCGCATCGAAGTGGCGGACGAGAACGGCTTCGCCAACCTGACGCCGCCGCGCCGGGGCATTTCGGTCACGCCGGACGACCCGCCGCGGGTAGCGCTGCTCGACGAACTGAACAAGGCCCCGAAAGAGACCGGCCCGGTGGACGACTTCGAGATTCGCGGCATCCCGCTTCGCCTGGGCGGCAAGGTGGGCATCGGCTACCGCGCCACGTCCGCGCTCGGTCTGCTGCACGCGCACCTGGTGTACCGGGTGAACGACGAGGCCGATTGGGCCGCGCTGCCGCTGTCGGCCGTCGCCGCCGACGAGGCGCAGGTGGGGCGGTTCGTGCCGGAACTCGGCCTGTTCGAGAACTACACCCACGACCAGTCGGTCGAGTTCTATCCGATCCCGTCCGCCGACCCGGAGTCGGAGCCGTCCGGGCTGGCGGCCGGTGGCAAGTACGTGTTCAAAGTGGACGCCATGACGAAGCTGACGCCGGACAAGAAGGGGCGAACGAAACTGGAGGTCGGCGACCGGGTTGAATTCTATGTCGCAGTCTACGACCGCAAGTTCGCGCTGCTGCCGGAGTCGGAACGTCGGCGGCGGGAGTTGGACCCTGCCAAGCCGCCGGCCGGTGCCGCCGGCGGCTCCGGGGATCGCCCGGCGGTCGAAGTCGTCAGCACCCTCCGCCCGCCGGGGGTGTCCGAGTCGCGGATCAAGAAGGTGGTGAACGCCGCCGAGTTCCAGGCGTGGCTCGATCAGCGCGACCGCAGCAAGGAGAGCCTGCGCCGCATCGAGGACTTGCAGCGCGGCGTGTTCGGCCAGCGGAAGTAAAGGAATACCGATCCAGGGGAAACCCGAAGTCGAGTTTTCGCCCCGGAGGGGCCGCCGGACGTAGCCAGGGGCGGAAGCCCCTGGGAAACCCGAAGTCGGGTTTTCGCCCCGGAGGGGCCGCCGGACGTAGCCAGCGTGAATCTTGTTTCAACATTGCATTCGACCGGAACCCGTTGGATACTAGTCCGAATGACCCCCGCGGCCGGTGTTCCCCCACCCGCCCACTTCCGAGGTGACGCGATGACCCTTCGCCCCCTGGCCGCCCTCGTCGCGGCGGTCCTGTTCACGGCCTCCGCCGTCGCCGTCGAACTCGACCCGGTCGTGCAGAAGCGCCTGCAAGAGCGGGCCATCGCCGACGCCGAACAGACGGCCCGTCGCATCACGTCCACCTTGCGGGCCATCGCCGCGGACGGCACCGAGAAGGGCGAGACCGCCAACCAGCAGAAGCTGCTGGCCGAAGTCGCCGACAAGCTGAAGGGGCTGAGCAAGGACCAGATGCCGGTCGTGTTGAAGCACCTCCAGGCCGCCGCCGACGCCGCCACCCCGGACACCGCCACCGGCGAGCAGAAGCTGGCCGCCGAGAAGAACCGGCAGATCGTCAAGACCCTGCTCGACCTGTACCTGCGGATGGACGTGCTGAAGTCCCTCGACCACGCCGCCGACCGGCTGGACAAGTCGGCCCGCGAGCAACTCGACCTGCACCTGCGGGCCATCGCGACGACCGACGCCGGCCGGAACAAGCCCCGCAAGGTGGTCGAGGACAAGGACGAGATGGCCGACGCCCAGACCGACCTCCGCAGCGGCATCAGCGCGTTCCTGAACGACGCCGTCGTCCTCCGCGGCAAGCTGAACCCGGAGCAGAAGCAGCGGCTCGACGCCGCCAGCGTGCCGACCCGCGCCGGCCGGCTCGTCGCCGACATGGAACTGTCGCGGATGTCGCTGTCGAACGCCGACTTCAAGGCCGCCGCCGACCGCCAGCTCGCCGCGTCCAAGGAACTGCAAGCCCTCGCCGCCGCCCTCCGCACGCCGAAGGACGACATCGCGGCCATGAAGGAGGCCCGCGACAAGATCGAGAAGGTCATTCAGGCCGAGATCAAGTTGAAGGAAGATACCGAGGCCAAGAAGCCCCCGGAGAAGAACGACCCCGCCGCCGAGAAGGCCGCGAAGGACGAGGCGAACAAGCTCGCCGACCGCCAGGCTAAAGTCGAGTTCGACACCCGCGACGCCAAGAAGGCCGTCGAGCAGGTGTCCAAGGAAGTCGCCGCCAAGCTCGCCCCGGCCGAGTCCGAGATGCGCCGCGCCCAGGACGAACTGCGGAAGAACGAAGACACCAAACAGGCCGCCGACGCCCAGGAGAACGCGACCGACCGGCTGAAAGAGGCGAAAGAGCAACTGGACAAGCTGATCGCCGCCGCCGAACTCCAGAAGTCCGACCCGCTGGAAGCCAGCAAGAAGGCGCTGGCCGAGGTGGAGAAGGCGATCAAGGACCAGACCGCCGCCAAGGACGACACCAAGAAGAACGAGGACAAGCCGGACGCGCTGAAGCCGGCCGCCGACGCGCAGAAGGACGTGGCCAAGAAAACCGACGACATCAAGGCGCTGCCGCTGCCGGAGAACAAGCCGCTGAAGGACGCGCTGACCAAAGCCGCCGACGAGGCCAAGAAGGCCGCCGACGACCTCGCCAAGAAGGACGCCAAGGCCGCCCAGCCGAAGCAGGACGACACCCTGAAAGCCCTGAACGACGCCAAGAAGCAGTTGGAGGATCAGGTCGCCGCCATCGAGAAGCGCCGCGACGACTTGGCCAAGCTGGAAGACGCCGCCAAGAAGTTGGACGAGATCATCAAGGACGAGAAGGCCGTCGCCGCCGACGCCAAGAAGGCCGCCGACATGGCCAAGGACGCCCCCAAGCCGGCCGACACCGCCGACAAGCAGGACAAGCTCACCCCGCCGACGAAAGAGGTGGCCGCCGACGTGAAGGACGCCGCCCCGGACGCGGCCAAGAAGATCGACGACGCCACCAAGAACCAGGACATGGCCAAGGCCAACCTGGAGGCCGAGAAGCCGATGCCCGCCGCCGCCGACGCCAAGAAGGCGGCCGACAAGCTGATGGAAGCGCAGAACGACATCGCCAAGAAGATCGACGAGTTGAAGGCCAAGGAGATCGCCGATCAGGCCGCGCTCCAGCCGAATAAGGTGGACCCGGCCCAGGCCGCGAAGGACGTAGCCAAGGCGCTCGACGAGGCCAAGAAGGCGGCCGACGAGGCGAAGAAAGCCGCCGACCAACTCGGCAAGCCGATGGACCCGATGATGGGCGAGCCGATGGCCGGCGAGCCGATGAAGGACTTGGCGAAACTCCAGAAGGAAGTCGCCGACCAAGCCGAGAAGTTGATGCAGCCCGACGCCGCCAAGGACGCCGCCGACGCCGCCAAGGCGCTGGAGAAGGGCGACATCCCGATGGCGCTGGAAGCCCAGCAGAAGGCGCTCGACAAGCTGCAAGAGGCCGCCAAGGCCATGCCGATGCCCGGCCAGCCCATGAAGGGCGAACCGATGCCCGGTCAGCCCATGAAGGGTGAACCCATGATGGGGATGGGCGAGCCGATGATGGGGATGGGCATGGGGCAGCCGATGCCCGGTCAGGCGAAGGACCCCGGCCAACTGGCGAAGGCCCAGCAGCAGTTGAAGGACGCCACCCAGGCGCTGCAACAGTCGCAGCAGGCCAACCAGGCCGCGCAAGCCGCCCTGCAACAGGCCCAAGCGCAGGCCCCGATGGCCGTCCAGAACCAGCTGCAACAGGCCCAGCAGAAGCTGCAACAGGCCCAGCAGCAACTCGGGGAGTGCAAGCCCTGCCAGGCCGGCAGCAACCAGCAGCAGGCCGCCCAGCAGCTCCAGCAGGCCCTCGACGCGCTGAACGCCGCCGCGATGGCGATGGGGCAGCCCGGTGCCCAGCCCGGCATGGGTCAGATGGCGATGGCCCCCGGCATGGGGATGGGCATGGGCATGGGGATGGGTCAAGGCATGGGGATGGGGATGGGCATGGGGATGGGGATGGGCATGGGGATGGGTGACGGCCAGGAGAAGAACGAAGGCCAGGGCAACGGCGACCGCCAGGGGGCCGGGCAGTTGAAGAACGCCGCGTCCTCCGGCAAGGCGGCCGAAGGGACGAGCGGGTTCATCAACCTCCAGAAGCAGGAACGGGACAAGGTGCAGCAGAACTCGGAGGCCGCCTTCCCGGCCGAGTTCCGAGAGTTGATCAAGCAGTACAACATCAACATCAAGACGAGCGACAAGGCGAAGCCGCCGGGCCGGTAACAGTCTCCGCTTATGTGCTCTGCTCGCTCCGCGAGCGGTCTTCGGTCATGAACCCAAGACCCGCTCGCGGAGCGAGCAGAACACTTTCCGAACTACCATCCGGTGCCTCCCATGCGTCTGCTCGCGCTCGCCACGGCCGTCGCCCTCTGCCTCGTCCCCGCCGCCCGCGCGGAGGAGAAGGTGAAGATCAGCGACGAGACCAAGAAGGCCATCGACAAGGCCCTGGAGTGGCTGAAGGACAACCAGGAGAAGGACGGCGGGTGGGGCAACAACACCGCCGTCACGTCGTTCGGCCTGCTGGCGTTCATGTCGCAGGGGCACCTGCCCGGCCAGGGCAAGTACGGGCCGGAGGTGGCCAAGGCCGTCCGCAACCTGCTCGCCGCCGCCCGCGAGGATGGCTACCTCGTCGGTCGCGGCGGGAACATGTACTGCCACGGCATGGCCGCCCTGGCCCTCACGCAGGTGTGGGGGATGACCGGCGACGAGGAAGTCAAGAAGGTGCTGAAGAAGTCCATCGACCTCATCTGCAAGTGCCAGAACCGCGAGGGCGGGTGGCGGTACGAGCCGCAGCCGACGGGGGCCGACATCTCCGTCACCATCATGCAGGTGATGGCGCTGCGGGGGGCCAAGGACAGCGGCCTGAACGTGCCCAAGGAGGTGCTGGACAACGCCATCGCCTACATCAACAAGTGCCACGACCCCCGCACCGGCGGGTACCTGTACATGCCCCGCTCGGCCGGCCCCGGCTACGCCCGCACCGCCGCCGGCGTGTGCGTGCTACAGCTGTGCGGCGAGTACGAGGCGAAGCAGATCGACGGCGCGGTCAAGTACATGGAGAACATGGTCGAGGACCGCGGCCACTACTGGTACGGCCTGTACTACGCGGCCCACGCCTTCCACCAGGTGGGCGGCAAGAAGTGGGAGGAGTTCTACGCCAAGATGAACAAGAAGCTGCTGGCCACGCAGCAAGCCAACGGCGGCTGGCGGGACGCCCGCGAGGCGCACGTCGGCCCGGCCTACCAGACGGCCATCGCCGTGCTGGTGCTGTCGGTGCCGTCGCACTACCTGCCCATCTACCAGCGGTAGGGGGCGGCGCGACTCAACAACGTGTCTGCGGAGGGACATGCCATGACCGCGAATGCCGAACAACTGACGGCGGCCGCCCTGGCGCTGCCGGAGGACGACCGGCTGGAACTGGTCGACCGGCTGATGGAAAGCCTGGAAGGACCGCCGGACGAGGATTACGAGCAGGCCTGGGCCGACGAGATCGCCCGCCGGTTGGCGGATGTCCGCTCCGGCAAGTCGGTGCCGATCCCTTGGGAAGAAGCCCGGAAACGCATCTTCGAAGACGCCGATGGCGACGACCGTTGACTTCCACCCGCCTCACTCGTCCGCCACCTTCCTCTTGCCCTTCCCGCTGTCCAGGCCGGCGGTCAGCGGGGCGGTCAGCTTCTCGTAAAGAACGAACAGGAACTCCACCCGTTCGCGGTCGGAGTGGAACGCGGCCTTTCGATAGCACGCCTCCACCGCCTTGTCCAACTCGGCGTGCGCCTTCTGCAGCGCCGGCGGCATCGTCAGCGGGTCGTACAGGTCCGCCAGGCTGGAGTCCGGGAACTTCGCCCGCGCGTCCAGCACCGCTTGCGCCTTCGCCTCCACCGCCGCCCGCTGTTTGTCGGTCGGCGCGTCCGGCCACGGGAAGTTGTTGTAGACGAGCTTCACGGAATACCGGTAATCCGACTTCAACCGTCCGCCGATCTGACGCAGCCATGCCATGTGCATGGTGGAGGTCATGACGCCGAAGTGATAGATCGTGACATCCGTATTCACGAGGCACAGGTTGCTGATGATCGTCTCGGGTTCGATGTATCCCATCGGCACATACTTGCGGCGCTCCGACGAGACACCGGGGATGACGATGAATCTCCGTCTCGGCATGTTCTCGACGTGGAACCGCGTCGGCGTGTCGGCGAGCTTCCGCGTCGCGGCGCTCGTACTCGCGAGCCGGAACGCCTGGACCGCCTTCACCCGCTTCATGCATTCGGGCATGGCCCGCAGCTCGTTCGGCGGGCAGTCGCCGAGCCACAGGCACCAGCGTTCCCAGCCGTTGATGAATTCGGCCGACCCCAGCCACCGGCGGAACCACTTCGACGCCGTCGGCTCGAGTTGAAGGAAGGCATCCCGCTCTTCGGTGGTGAACAGGTAATTGCCGTCGTCGATGGGTTTGTTACCGATGCCGATGGCCGGCACCGGGCACAGCGGCGTACTCCGGTTGGTGACGACCGTGTCGGGGCCGTCCACGAGGTACGGGCTGATGTTGTTGGCGACGACGGCTTGCGGGTTCTGCGGGTCGTGGTCGTAGTCGAAGATGGTCTTCGTCGCGGCCGGCGCGAGGCCGAAGCCGATGATGACGACGTGGACGTGCGCCTTGCCCCGCGCCTCCGATTGCCAGGCGAAGGTGCGGTGCGCGAAGCGAATCTTGACCCCGCGCCGGAACAGTTCGCCCCACAGCACGCCGACTTGCTCGCCCTGCGAAATGCTGTTCGTGGAGACGAACGCACACGGCGCGAAGTGCCCCTCGACGTACTCCGCCGCTTTGAGATACCATCCGGTCACATAGTCCAACAAGCCGTAGCTCGGCACCCGTCCCCAAACGAATTCCATGTCGGATCGCTGCTCATCCGTCTGATACTTGCCGCCCACGAACGGCGGGTTGCCTAACACATAGCTGCACTTCGCAGCCGGCAAAACGTCGTTCCAGTCGGTGCGGAGGGCGTTGGCGTGGCGGACGGTGGCCGACTTCTTCAGCGGCAGGCGGGCGAAGTACTGGCCGAACGCCTCGCTCAACTTCTGGTTCATCTGGTGATCGACGAGCCACAGCGCCACCTGCGCGATCTGGGCCGGGAACTCGTTGATCTCGATGCCATACATGGCGTCCACATCGACGGCCGAGAGGAACTGGATGTCGGTCACTTGCTGCGCGCCGTGAAGCGCCTTCAGCACGTCGATCTCGAGCAGCCGCAGCTCGCGGTACGTCACCACCAGGAAGTTGCCGCAGCCGCACGCCGGGTCGAGGAACTTCAGGCCGCCGAGTTTCGCGTGGAAGTCCTTCAGCCGGGCCTCGCGCTGAGTGCCCTTGCTGGCCGCCAGCTTGGCGAACTCGGCCCGGAGGTCGTCCAGGAACAGCGACCGCACGAGTTTGAGGATGTCGCGCTCGCTGGTGTAGTGCGCGCCGACCTGCCGCCGCGCCTTCGGCAGCATGACGCTCTGGAACAGCGAGCCGAACACGGCCGGCGAAATCTTCGACCAGTCGAACCCGCAGCAGACGAGCAGGCGGTCCCGCATCTTGCGGTTGAACGCGGCGAAGTCCAGTCGCTCGGCGAACAGGTCGCCGTTCACGTACTGGAGTTCGGCGAGTTCCTCCAGCAGGTTCGCCTGCCGCTTGTCCTCCGGCTGGTTCAGCACGCGGAAGAACTGTTCTAGCGCGGTGCCCAGGTCGGACCCGTCCTCGGCGGTGCGGTTCTGGATGAACAGGGTGAAGACGTCCCGCTCGAACAGCCCGGTGTCCTCCGCGAACAGGCAGAACAGCACGCGGACGAGGAACCGTTCGAGGTCGTGCCCGGCGTACCCGCCGGCTTCGAGTTCGTCGTGCAGGTCGCCGAGCAGTTCGACGGCCTCGATGTTGATCGGGTCTTGGTCGGCGAAGACGTGCTGCTTGTAGCCGGGGATGAAGGCGAACAGGTGGACGTTCTTGTACAGGTCTTCGAGCGGGAATTCGGTGCTGGTGTCGTCGTCCAGATTGTGCAGGGCGATGCGGGCGAAGTCCGAGACGACGACGTATTCCGGGATTTCCTTGTCCCGCTTCGCGGTCTTCAACCCCTGGATGTAGTCCATCGCCTGGGCGTGGGCCTTGTCCATCGACTCGCCCCGGCTCTTGTGTTCGGCCAGCAGCGTGCCCTTCCAAAACAGGTCGATCCGGCCCCAGGTGCCGGACAACTTCTTCACCGGCTCCTCGAAGCTGGCGACGGTGCGGCGCTTGATGCCGAAGACGCGAAAGAACTCGTCCCAGAACGTCTTCGCTTCGGCGTGTTCCCGCGATTCGGTCGCCCACTCCTTGCTGAAGGCGATGGCGTTCTGGCGGATTTCGTTCCACGAGATGGGCATGTCGGCACCGGCAGTGGGGTGCGGGGATTGTAAGCGCACGCCGTGGCGATACCAACGGATTCCGGCTGTCACTCCACGGTCGCCACCGCCCCTTCCGGCAGCCAGCCGACCGCGCCGCCGGCGACTTCGACTTGCACCCAGCCGCCGCGGCGCGTTCGTTCCGTTAGTTCGGTCCCGCGCGGCACGGTCGCGTCGATTCGCGGTTGGTGGCTGAGGCCGTTCCCCTTCCGCAAGTACACCTCGGCTGTCACCACCAGCGTCGGCCGCTCCACCTCGGCGGATGCCTCCGCGCCGAGCGTCAGCGCCACGACCAAGCAGACCAGCGCCCCGACACCGCCGAGGACCGCGACCGGTATCGCCCAACCGTCGCGGGCAGTGAACCGCCGGGCGAGGCCGATCACCACCAGCGCGGCCGACAGCGCGGCCAGCCGGAACACGTCCCACTCGCTGACGCGGTGCCGCCAGCCGCTGGGCGGGTCGGGCCGAAGCCGCTCGTCGGGCTTCATGGGGGTGGGGTACGGGATCGCCGCGCGGCACTCGGCGAGGCCGCGCAGGAGATCGAGGTCGTAAGGCGTTTCCCGCAGACCGGCGCGGAAGGCGACCACCGCCATCGGCAGATTGCCGGCGAGGAAGTGACTGCGACCGCGCTGGACGGCGAGTAGCGCCGAGCGGTTTCCGTCGTGCCAGTGCATGTCGAACCCGGCTCCGGCGGTGGCGAAGAGCCTGCGCGCGGTCGCCGCGTCCGACCGGGTCTCGACGCCGGCGGCGAAGGCCAATTCGGCTAGTCTCCGAGTCCGGTCGAGGGACAGGGTCGGCTGGAACGGGGCGAGCAGGGTGGCCAGCATCAGCGCATTCACTGCGTCACCCCTTCCCACCTTGTCGGGGGTCGGTTGTTGGGCTTTCCAGGGTTTTGCCCCCCCAACCCCTGTCAGAGTAAGCGGGAGGAGTGGCGGGGCACAGGTGTCGCGCGGACTGAGGTTGCCACACGTTCCGTCACGGCGACCTCCACGTCCCGCCATGCGCACTGTACGACTGGACCGAACGGGTCGCCACCCACTTCCCCGACCTGCCCGCTGCCCACGCCCGAAGCCCGGCCGAGTGGAGTTACGGCATAGCCGCCGCGATCATGTATCGCGAGGTCGGCATCCCGCTGGCGTGGCGGGTTCTCCCGCCAACACCCCCGGCGAGTCGTGGAACGACCTCTGGATCGCGTCAGGTGTGCCGACCCGTGGCGGAACCCGATGAGGAGCTGGCCACGACGGGAGGCGAAACGGAACTGTTGAGATCGCAGGGATGTGCGGCGGATCGACGAAAGAGGAGGACAATTGAGGACAGCGCCACCCTCGGGGCCAGCGCATCGCAAAGTCCTTGGCCCGGCTCGGGTTCGGTCGGGCGGGTCGTGTGTGCGATCCCCGAGGTCGCCCGCACGGCCCGCCCACCCGTCGGACACCTCGCCGACCGGAAGGATCCCCGCGTCCACCGGACGAAGAAGCACCGCCTTGACGACACCCTCGTGATCGCCCTTGTCCGTCCTCGTGTGCGGGGCCACCACCGTCGAGGACATCGAGGAGTTCGGCGAGTCCCGCGAGGACGGGTTCAAAACCTTCCTCCCCCGGCCTCGCGGCATCCCCAGCCACGACACCGCGTACCGCGTCTTCTGCGACCTTTCTGCCGGACTTCCGCACCCGCGAGGAGTTGGAGAAGCGGCTCGACGAAGGCATGGCGAGCGGGCCTCCGATCCGCGCGGACGCCGCCTTCTGGGCGGAACGGCGGAGGGTGCTCGTCGCGAAGATGAACGCTCGCAACGGGGGAACGCCGTGACGGTCGTCCGCCCGCCCGACACCGGCATTCTCGTCGTGCGGGTGCTGCTCGCCGGCAGCGACGCGCAGGCGATTCTGGAGTGAACGACGACACGCGGCGGCAGCGCGCCGAACAGGTCGCCCGTGCCGCGCCGGGGTGATTCCCGGCGACTCCCCTCGGGCAACGCGGAACGGGTCACCCGGCTACTTCTTCTCCGCCTTCGCCTCGAACTCCTTGCGGATCGCCGCGAAGTCCCACCTGCGAAGGGTGCCGTTGTACCCAAGAGTGACGAGAGTGTTACCATCCGGCGACAGGGCAAAACGCTCTCCGCCACCATTCCCGACGTTGAACGCCTCGACGAGTTTCCCCGACGCGACCGACCACACCGTGACCGTCCCAACTTCGTCGGCATCCGTGCCCGAATACGTCAAGACAAACTTGTCATCCGGAGTGAAGGCCAGCGTCCTTGCAAAATAGGTGGCTCCGCCACACCGGTGGATGACCTTCTTGGTCGCCGTGTCCCACAGGAGGACGCCGAACCAGTTCTTGCGCGTGTACCCCGTCGCCAGCAGTCGCCCGTCGCGCGAATAGGCCGCACTGAGAAACACGCCCTCATCGACAGTAAGGGTGTCGCTCACCTTCGATGTCGTCAGGTCGAAAATCTCCACGATCTGGCCGGAGTAGGCGCACGCCGCACGTTTGCCGTCCGGGTGGACGGACGCGCCCGGCTGCGGCTGTTCGTTGGCCTCGGTGAGACGTGTCGATGTTTTCGCCTTGAAATCCCAAAGCCGGTGGTGGCCTATTGGCGCTGTACGGCTGGGAAGGTGATCCACTCCTGGATCGACCACACGTGATCGGTCAGGCCGGCGGCCATCGCCGGCGTCCGCTGCGGCCACGTCCCGTCGGTCCCCT
>JAYUFU010000378.1:0-12279 GCA_043738505.1 Fimbriiglobus sp.
CGAGCCGCCGACCACACACGCGGCTCGGCCGGAGCCTCGCCCTCCCGAACCAGAACCGATGCCACTCCCTGGCGGTCGCGGCTCGCAAGAAACCGTGCCGTTCCAGCACGTCTACCCGCCGAAGCCGGCGCGGCCGATCCCGCTGCGCGAGCGCGTCAAGCTCCAGAACGGCATCATCGGCCACTTCCACGATCACGACGACGACTGGATGCTGGAGCGCGGCCGGGGTCGCCGCAAGCGCGACGCGGGCGCGGAGGCGGAGGTCGTTGAACCGGCGGTTCCCCTCGACCTGCCGGCTCCCCACCCCCTGCCCCGAGTCAGGAACTTCGACCTGTTCTCGCCGCGCCCCGAAGGCCCCGCGACGGCGAGTGGCGTGGACGCCTGACGGACGGTCCGTTCGCGCCGCAACTCGCGCCTGCCGACAGGGCCATTCCGGTATCGGGTTTGTCCACGAGCCGCGACCGCCGGGGCGCGTCTGGTCCAGCCGGATACCGACGCTCCCTGGCGGTCGCGGCTCGTCGGGGGTCGTGCGGCGTCCATGTTGGCGCACCCCCAGCAAGGTTCTCGGCTTGACGATGGAGCGCGACGGCGACGGGTCGGAGTATCGGCAGCGGGCAGGTGGAGGGAGTGATCGAGCAGCCGGTGGCGCGGCGTCCGAAGTGGACGGGGGCGCGGCGGACGGTGCCCAATGCCAACCGCATGGCCGAATTGTGTTGCCGCACCCGCGACAAGACCGCCCCTTCCCTTCCGCCCCGACCGGGCGTATGATTCCAGTTCCTGAATTCCCGGTCTGACTCTCGGGGCCGCCATGACCTTGTTGCCCGCGTTCGCCGAAGCCGCCATCGGCGGGTGGTCGTACTTCCTGAACGGCGTGCTGATCTTCCTCAGCCTGCTGCTGATGCTCATCATCCTCATCCAGAAGGGGAAGGGGGGCGGCCTGGCCGGGGCGTTCGGCGGGGCCGGCGGGTCCAGCGCCTTCGGCTCGAAAGCCGGCGACCTGTTCACCAAGATCACCCTCTGGTTCGCCGCCTTCTGGGTGCTCATCATCATGATCAACGTGAAGACCATGCAGCCGGGCCGCACCCCGCCGCCGGACGAGCAGACCCAGCAAACCGGCGAACCGTGAGTTCGGAGAAGAACACGTTCAATCAGAACCGTTCAAAAAGAGGAACGCGGATGACGCGGATCCGAGCCGGGATGAAGAGGATCAGAAATCGGCAGTCAAGGGACAAGAGGCAGGAGTTGGTAGGCAGGGACGATACCACGGGCTTTCTGTTCCCTGATTCCTGACTCCTGGTGATTGATCCCGGCTCCGATCCTGCCTTCCATCCGTGTCATCCGTGTTCCGCTTGATCGAACGGTTTCTCCGGACCTGCCGCACCACTCGACTCGCCCTTTTCTCCCGGAGCTGCCTCGCGTGTTGCTCAGCATGACCGGGTTCGGGGACGCCCGTGGCAGCGGTCCCGGCTTCACCGTCGCCGTCGAACTCCGCGCCGTCAACAACCGGCACCTGAAGCTGACCGTCCGCGGCACCGACCCGTACCCCGCCTTCGACGCCGACATCGAGAAGATCGTCCGCAAGGTGGTCCGCCGGGGCAGCGTCCAGGCGCACATCCGCGTCGAGCGGGAATCGGCCGCCGGTGGGCCGGGATTGAACGTGGCGGCGGTTCGATCGTACTTGGCACAACTGAAAGCCGCGTGCGAGGCCGAAGGGGTTCCCGAAGCCTTGCCGGGGTTGGCGGCAGGGATTCTCGACCTGCCCGGCGTGTCGGCCGAGTCCGCCCCCGCCGGCGGGTTGCCCGAAGACGAGTGGCCGGTGGTGGAGAAGACCATCGCCGCCGCGCTCGTCAAGTTCGACGCCGCGCGGAAGGACGAAGGCCGCCAGATGGCTGCCGAACTGATGGCCCAGCACGGCGTCATGACGGCCGGGCTGACCGACATCCGCGCTCACTTGCCGACGGTCGTGGCCCAGTATCGCGAGCGGATTCTGGAGCGGGTGCGGGCGGCGGTCGCCGAGGCCGGCGTGGGCGTCGAGCCGGCGCACCTGATCCGCGAGGTGGCCGCCTTCGCCGACCGCGCCGAGGTGGCCGAGGAAGTCACGCGGTTCGCGGCGCACCTCGACCAGTTCGCCGAGATCGTGCGGGTGGGGGCGGCGGACGGCGCGGGCCGGCGGCTGGAGTTCGTCGTCCAGGAGATGGGCCGCGAGGCGAACACCCTGGGGTCGAAGGCCGGCGACGTGGCCGTGTCGCGGCTGGTCATCGAACTGAAGGCGGCCCTGGAGAAGGTCCGCGAGTTGATCCAGAACGTGGAGTAGAGGAAGGCAGGAGGCAGACTAACCACAGAGACACAGAGGCACAGAGAAGAAGGAAGAATGAGGAAGAAATAGAGTTTGAAGACGGGTTTTCTCTCTTGCCTTCTCCGTGTCTCTGTGCCTCCGTGGTTAGTCTTCTTCAGGATTCATTCCCCATGCCCCTCGCGCCGCTGTTCGTGCTGTCCGGGCCGAGCGGAGCCGGGAAATCGACGGTGGTGGACGCGGTGCTGGCCGGCTGCCGGTATCCGCTGCGGCGGGTGGTGACGGCCACCACGCGGGCACCCCGACCCGGCGAAGTGGACGGCCGCGACTACCACTTCTGGACCGACGACCGGTTCCGCGCCGCCCTCGCCGCCGGCGAGATGCTCGAACACGCGGTGGTGTTCGGGACCGACCACTACGGCACGCCGCGCGCGGAAGTGGACCCGCACCGCGCGGCCGGGACGGGCGTGCTGCTGGTGATCGACGTGCAAGGCGCGGCGCAGGTGCGGGCGCGGTACCCGAACGATCACCGGTCGGTCTTCCTGGCCGTGCCGAGTCTGGACGAGTTGGAACGCCGACTGCGCGGGCGGGGCACCGAGGACGAGGCCCGCATCGCCCGCCGGCTGAAGGCGGCCGAGGACGAGACGAACCGCGCCGGCGAGTTCGACGCGACCGTCGTCAACGACACCGTACCGAACGCGGTCGCCGAGCTGCTCGACATCATCGACATCGAATTCACCACACGGGAGTTTCTGCCATGCTCGACGAACTGAAGGAAGAGGAGATCGTCAACAAGGTCGGCGGCCGGTTCAAGCTGTCCACCCTGATCCAGAAGCGGATGGCCATGTTGAACATGGGCGCGCCGCAGCAGGTGGACCTCCGCACCAACGACAAGATGGCCATCGTGCTGCAAGAGATCCTGCAAGACAAGATCTACCTGGACGTGACCACCGGCGAGGTGCAGACGGCCGACGGCCGCGCCGCCGGCGGCGCGACCGACGACGAGTGACGATCGCCTTCGACGAGCCGCGACCGCGCGGGCGCGTCTTTTCCCGCGCGGAAGAGACGCGCCCGCGCGGGCCGAGTCCACCGTGAGCTTCGCCGCGCCTCGGCCCTGGTTGGCGTCGTACCACCGCCGCACGTCCGGGTCGCACTTCGCCAGTCCTTGCCCGACCGCATCTCCTCCCACTTCGGCATCGGGAAGTGACCCCATGACCCCCTTCGACGACAAGCCGGAGTTCACCCCGGACGAGCTGACGGCCGAGTTCGCCGCCCTGTTCCCGCACGGCTGGGCCGGGGCGGATGTCCTCGGCGAACTGGCCCCGCACGGCTGGGCGAAATCGCCGCTGGCCGCCGTCTGCCACCCGTCGCCGCAGCAGCAGTACGAGGAACAGTTGCGCTTCCACCGCAACTTGGCGAACTCCCCGCTCCGCAAGCCGGACGCCCCGCCCCCGCCGCCGGAGCCGACCTTGGCCGAAGTGGAGGCCGAACACGCGCCGTCGCCGGTCGAACCGGAACGCGAGTGCCAGGAGCTGGTCGGGCTGTGCCTGTGGGATCTCTTTTCGGACAACCACGAGGTCGTCGCCGACGACGGGCGGTGGCTGCACCTGGGGTCGGCGCGCGGCAGCGGCGGGTTCCTGGCCGAGGTGTTGAACGCCCAACCCGGCCCGCCCCCGGCCCCCCGACCGGAGATGCCGGCGGACCTGATGGCCCGCATGTTTCCGCCGACCGAGGGCATGGACCCGAAGGTGGCCGAGTTCATGGCGGAGATGCGGCGGGAGATGATCGGCGATGGCGGCTACACCTACCTCGACTTCTACATGGGCACCCACGCGGTGTCCGACCGGGCCGACCTGCGACCGGTGTACGAGATGATCTTCCGCCGGCTGAAGGCGCGGGGGCACGACTGGAAGTACAGCTTCCCCCGGTTGCATCTGGTGGACTTTCGACCACTCAAGAAGCACCTGGACGAGGAGGCGCGGCGGGAGCGGGGCGAGTCGGAGTTCGAGGGGTACGACCCGTCGGCGGCGTTCGAGGAGGAGCAGGAGAACCGGCAGCGGGACGAGGAGATCGCCGAGATGCGCGAGTCGCTGGACGACGGGTATCGGGAGAGTGTCGAAGCGGCGCTGGACCAACCGCCGCCGGCGACGGTGCTGGCGTACCGGGCGGTGTACGGCGACTTCCCGCACGGCTGGCCGCCCGAGGTGGACGGCTGAAGGAAGAAGGCGCGATCCGCGCCGACGACCGACGGCGTTGCCGGTCGGCCCGCTCATTACCACGCAGTACACTACCAGAATTCTCCGCTCGTGAGACGATCCGTGTCCAAATCCACCGCCCGCCTTCTCGTCTGCGCCGTTGCCGCCTTGCTCTTGCCCTCCGGTTGCAGGAAGGGCAGGCCGACCGAACCGACAGCCCGAATAGAAGGACCGCAGGTGGTGCCGGTCGTGGAACCGCCACCCGCGCCGGGAGCGAAGCCGATCTCGGACGTGGAAGCGGAGAAATTCGCCCTTGAACTCCAGACTGCTGTGCTGAAAAAGGACGCGGCCAAGGTCGTGTCCTTGATGCGAGTGGATCGCATCGTGGAGCGGGTGCTGGTGGAAGTCAATCCGAGTGAGGCCAGTCAGCGGGCCATACGGGCGACTTTCAAACCCAGAACCGGCGAGGGATTCGCCAGAAAGCTGATCGCGAACCTCCAGCCTGGAGTCCGGTTCGACCTGCTGCGGGTCCGGCGCTCAGCGGATGGGCCGGTAGCGGTTTACCGTCTGCTCGGAGAACCGGGAATGAATTACTACCTCATGACCTTAGAGCGAACCGAGGGCGGGGAGGTGGCCGTCCGCGATTACTCCGTCGTGATGGACGGAATGCCGATCGGGGAAACCGTCCGGCGCAACATTCTCGAAGGCGAAGCCGCGTTCGGGCCAGCGGCCCGCTCGAAGTTGAAGGAACGGGACCGAAATGCGATTTCGGCACTGGAGCAGTCCGGCGCATTCGTCAAACTTGCCAACGACGGCAAGCACGCGGAGGCCCTCGAGGCCTACCGCAAACTGCCGCCCGATATCCGGGCCGAGCGGATGACTCACTTCGTGGCAGTCCACTGCGCCCTACAAGTAAATGAGGTGGAGTTCGCCAAGGAGTTCACGGCCTTCCGAGACGCGATGCCGAATG
Source organism: Fimbriiglobus sp. (assembly GCA_043738505.1). Classification (GTDB taxonomy): domain Bacteria; phylum Planctomycetota; class Planctomycetia; order Gemmatales; family Gemmataceae; genus JALHQU01. The sequence continues at coordinate 5,459 of JAYUFU010000378.1, forward strand.
ACCCGTCGCTCTTGTTCATGTCGCTCTCGTTTCATGAGAGCCGGGGCGAACACCAAGAATACCTCAAGGCAATCGACGCAATCGAGGCAGTTGTCGGGGCCGATCCGCACCTCGATGTCCTCCGTTCGCGGTCGTACCATCGCCAGGGCAAGGGCGAAGAAGCGGTTGCGACAGCAGAGAAAGCCGCCCGCCTCGATCCCACGCTCGGGGAGGCCTACTGGCAACTCGCCGAGCTGCGTCTGGCACAGAAAGAGTTTGCCAAAGTTGCGTCCGCCCTTCGGGCCGTGATCGAACAGGGGAAGGAGGATTTCGACCCCGAGCAACTCGTCGAGGAGAAGGCATACACCGAGTTCTGCAAATCGCCGGAGTTCACTGAGTTCCGAAAGTGGTACGCCGCGCGGAAAAAATGACACCGCCCACCCGCCCACTCCGTCCCGCACAGTTCTCATTTGCCGGCGGTGCCGTCAGTGGAGTTGGCGAGGAAAGCACCCACGATTGCCTTGCCCACGGCGGTGGCCAGGAGTGGCGGCACGGCGTTCCCGACTTGAAGGTACTGCGACGTTCGCGAGCCGACGACGACGAAATCGTCGTCGAAGGACTGGAGTCGTAGCCCCTCCCGGACGGTCAGACCGCGATGCTGCGTCGGATGTGTCGCTCGCGCCGAGGACGGCTTCCGCATGTTGGATGTCACGGCGATGGCCGGTTTCCAACTCGCGAGGCGCGCGTAACTGTTGTGGAACCCGCTCGACGGCTGTAACTCGTCCGGAATGGACTTCCGATTCCCGCCGTCCGGGATGTGCCGGAGGATTTCCACCAGGTGATCGGGATGATTCGCCGCCTCGTGGTTGTGGAGGCAAACGCTGTCGTTGCGGCGAGCAAATTGGTACGGCGTCTGTGGGGCCGCCTCATACGCGGACTTGACCTGACCCGCGCCGAGCGGCGGCAGGTCGAAGATGGCGTCCGCGACCGTCACCTGGGGGCCGCCGCCGGGAGTGGGGAAGAATGGTTCGGCCACCCCGTCCCGCCAGCCGAGGAAGAACATCCGCTTGCGCAACTGCGGCACGCCGTGATCCGCCGCGCGCAGTAACGACGCCTTCATCCGGTAGCCGATGCCCTCGAACTCGCGGACGATTCGGTCCCGAACGCCTCCTTTCTCCACGACGTTCAGCCCCTCGACGTTCTCGATCAGCACGTACGAGGGTCGGACTTCGTCCGCGAGTCGGTGGAAACTCCGCCAGAGCAGGTTGCGAGGATCTTCCGCGTCTCGTTTGCCGACCGTGCTGAAACCCTGACACGGCGGGCCGCCGGCAATCACGTCGATCTCGTCGGCGGGCACGCCGAACTCCGCCACGACTCGGCGAGCGGTCAAGCCGTTGAGGTCCGCTTCCAGGCACTTCGCCCCCGGGTGATTCCGCCTGTAGGTGGCGAGGGCTTCGCCCCAGACATCGACGCCTCCGACCAACGTCATCCCGGCACGTTGGAGACCCAGACCGAGACCGCCAATGCCGCAAAAGAGGTCGAGGAATTGCGGGCGACGGGCGAGAGAAGCGGCCATGTGACAGTCCGTCCACAGTGGTACGATATCCACTTCTCGACAAGTCTAACTCGATGCCCCTGTTTTGCCAGCCCAATTTCTAGGGCTTCCGCTCGATCATTGCGCGGCCAAGCACGCCCACCCCATCCCGCCCAGTTCTCATTTGCCGGCGGTGCCGGTTTCCGCGATGATAGCAGCGGCGGCGGGCGCGCCTTTTCCGCCGCCCGCCCCCTCTTCCTGTCTGCGAGGAACTCGCGATGCGTCTGAAACTGGCGGCCGTGGCCGCGCTCGTGTCCGTCTCGGCCGGCATGGCCGCCGACGGCCTGACCAAAGGCACCCCGGAGTTGAAGTCGGTGTCCGCCCTGGCGTTCGGGCCGGACGGCGTGCTGTTCATCGGCGACCCGACCGCCGGCGCGATCGTCGCCGTCGGCACCGGCGACACCAAGCCGGCCGGCAAGGACGACGTGAACGTCGAGAAGCTGGACGCCAAGCTGACCTCCCTGCTCGGCGGGGCGGCCGCCGTGAACGACGTGAAGGTGAACCCGGCGTCCGGCACCATCTACCTGGCCGTCACTCGCACGGGGCGCGGCGGCGGGCCGATCATCCTGACCTGCGGCCGCGACGGCAAGCTGGCCGAGTTCAAGTTGACCGACGTGCCGACCGCCACCGTCAAGCTGCCCAACGCCACCGACGGCAAGAACCGGCAGGAGGCCATCACCAGCATGGCCTTCGTGGACGGCAAGGTGATCGTCGCCGGCCTGTCGAACGAGGAGTTCGCCAGCACCCTGCGGACCATCCCGTTCCCGTTCAAGGACGCCGACAAGGGGACCAGCGTGGAGATCTACCACGCCGCCCACAACGCCACCGAGACGAAGTCGCCGATCCGCACCTTCACCCCGTACAAGATCGGCGCGGCCGACTACCTGCTGGCCGCGTACACCTGCACCCCGCTGGTCAAGCTGTCGGTCGCCGACCTGAAGCCGGGCGTCAAGGTGAAGGGGACCACCATCGCCGAACTGGGGAACATGAACCGCCCGCTCGACATGATCGTGTACACCAAGGACAAGAAGGACTACGTGCTGATGGCGAACAGCAAGCACGGGGTGATGAAGATCGCCGCCGACCAGTTCGCCGGGGCCGAAGGCATCACCAAGGCGGTCGGCGGCGGCGGCACCGCCGGGGTGAAGTTCGAGAAGGTGAAGGATCTGGCCGGCGTGCTGCAACTGGACAAGCTGGACGACAACCGCGCCATCCTGCTGATCCAGGCCGACGACAAGTCGCTGACGCTGAAGTCCGTCATGCTGCCGTGACCGGCCGACGAGCCGCGACCGCAAGGGAGCGGCATCTCCTGCCTTTCGGGCGGGCGCGGCCAGTGCTGTCCACACGTTGACAACGCCGAAACGCCTGGAAACCTCGGCTTTTTCTTCCGGTCTTCACGCCGGAGGCGTGGCGGACTGTAGCCAGGGGTGAGCGAGCGAAGCGAGCGACACCCCTGGTCGGACGCGAAGGGGGAATCCACCCCGGAGGGGTGGCGGAACGTCCGGCATCCCTCCGGGATGCGAGGAATTCAAGGGGACACGGCCGACCAGGGGTTTCACCCCTGGCTACAGTCCGCCACCGCTCCGCGGTGAAGAAATCCGGGACTCCCCGTCGGATTTCGGCGCGGCGAAGATGTGGACAGCACTGGCCTCGCCCTCCCGAAGAAACCCTCCCCCCAATCACCTCGCGTTTCGGCCTTCGCCCCTTACAATGTCCCGGCGGCATCGCCCCTCCACCGCCGTCCGGGAGTCGCGGTCATGTTGATCGGCCAGCAGATCGGCCCCTTTTTCATCGAGCGGGAACTCGGCAGCGGGGCCATGGGCAGCGTCTACCTGGCGCGGTTCGACCGCAAAGGCTCCGTCATCCCGGCCGCCCTGAAGGTGATCTCCCTCGGCCTCCTCGGCAACGACTCGGCGATGGCGCGGTTCACCCGCGAGGCCGCCATCCTGAAGCAGCTCCGCCACCCGCACATCGTCCGCCTGCTGGCCACCGGCAAGTACCGCCAGACGCCGTTCATCGCCATGGAGTACGTGGCCGGCGAGAGCATGGACAAGGCGCTGCTCCGCCGCGTCCGCCTCAGTTGGGAGGAGTCGTTCGAGTACGGCATTCAGCTGTGCGACGCCCTCCAGCACGCGCACGAAAAGGGCATCATCCACCGGGATCTCAAGCCGTCCAACCTGATGATCACCCGCGAGGGGGTGCTGAAGCTGACCGACTTCGGCATCGCCAAGGACACCGACGTGACCGCCCTGACCGGGGCGAACAGCACCATCGGCACGGCCGCGTACATGAGTCCGGAGCAGTGCAAGGGGGTCCGCGACCTGACCCCGCGGTCCGACCTGTACTCGCTCGGCGTCGTCTTCTTCGAGCTGATCACCGGGCGGAAGCCGTTCACCGGCGAAAGCACGGTGGACATGTTCATGAAGCAGGTGACGGAGAAGCCGCCCCGCCCCAGCCGACTGGTGGCCGACCTGCCGCCCCAGGTGGAAAGCCTGATCCTGCACCTGATGGAAAAGAAGCCGGAGGACCGCCCGCTGGACGCCCTGCGGGTGAAGCAGACCATCCAGGACATCTTCACCAAGATGGAGGCGCAGGCCAGCCTCGGCGCGGTCGCCGCCGGCGCGCGGCGGATCGACCGGCCGCTCGGCGACCAGCCGATCAGCGAGGAGGACCGCGAGGCCGCCCGCGCCCTGACCGGCAAGAAGAAGCGGAAGAAGAAGGTCAAGCACGTGCCGTTCCTGCAGCGGACGTGGGTGAAGGGGGTCATCTTCGGCACCGTCTTCCTCGGCGTGCTGGCGACGGCCGCGTACCTGTTCCGGCCGAAGGGGTTGGACGCGGCGTTCGCGGACTTCGAGAAAGCCCCGGACAAGTTGGACGCGGCCAAGCGGTTCCTCGCCGCGCACGGGACGAACACGGAGCCGAAGTACGAGAAGCAGATCGAGCAGGTGCGGGCCACGTTCCGCGACGAGCGGGCGAAACTGGGGGAAACCCAACTGACGAAGCGGTTCAACAGCAGCATGAAGAAGGCGCAGGCGGACACCGAGGACCAGGCCGCGCTCGACAACGTCTGGGCGGCGCTGGAGGCCGAAAAGGCCGGCAACTTGGTCCGCGCGAAGGAGGCGTGGACGGCCGCCCGCGACAAGTTCCCCGACGCGCCGCCGGCCAAGTACGGCGACGACGACGAGACGAACAAGGCCGCCTTCCGCTGGGCCGCCGACCGCCGGCTGACCGAACTGGCCGCCGTGCCCGCCGAACTCAATCGCCTGCGGAAGCAGGTCCGCGCGGAGGCCGACATCGAGGACCGCAAGAAGTACGAGCCGACCGACCCGGAGTGGCTGGCGGTGAAGGCGGTGCGGCTGGCCGAGTTGAAAGACCCGCAAAAGGCCCGGCAGGTGTGGGACCAACTGGCGAAGGAGGCCGAGGGCAAGCCGGAGCGGAGCCGCTGGTTCCTGCTGGCGAGCGAGCAGCGGTTCGCCATCCCGACCGACGCTGGCAAAGAGCAGGAGGCCGCGCTCGACCGTCGCGCGAACTACGCGGCGCGGCTCAACGGACACCTGAAGGAAATGGGCGAGGCAAAGGTCGCGGAGAACGGCGACCTGTACCAGCTCGAGGCGAAGAAGCTGCGACTTGTCTGCCGCAACGTCACCGAACTGTTCGCCGACGACCCCACCCCCGTAATGAAGGCCCTCGTCGCCCGCGCCGAGAAGCTGCTGGCCGAAAACCCGAAGTGAACCCAAGCAAGGAAGAACTAACCACAGAGGCACAGAGACACAGAGAAGAGGGAGGAAGATTCAGTTTCAAACTCTCTTCCTCTCTTTTGTTGTCTTCTCCGTGCCTCTGTGTCTCTGTGGTTAGTCCGCATTCGCCTTCATGATCCCACACAGCACCGTGTCCCGTCCGAAGTCCGAGGCCGCGTTCGCGCGGGCGAAGGCGCTCATCCCCGGCGGGGTGAACAGCCCGGCCCGCGCGTTCGGCGGCGTCGGCGGCACGCCCCTGTTCATCGCCAAGGCCCTCGGCCAACACTTGTTCGACCTCGACGGCCACAAGTACCTCGACTTCATCGGCTCGTGGGGGCCGATGATCCTCGGCCACTGCCACCCGAAGGTGGCGGCGGCGACCACCGCCGCGCTGCACCGGGGCACAAGCTACGGCGCGCCGTGCGAGGCCGAGAGCCAACTGGCGGAACTCGTCATCGACGCCGTGCCGAGCATCGAGATGGTGCGGTTCACGTCCAGCGGCACCGAAGCGGCGATGAGCGCGATCCGCCTGGCGCGGGGGTTCACCGGCCGCGACCTGATCGTGAAGTTCGCCGGCTGCTACCACGGGCACGTCGATGCCCTGCTGGTGTCGGCCGGGAGTAGCGCGCTGACGTTGGGCGTGCCGAACAGCCCCGGCGTGCCGGCCGGCTGCACCCAGGACACAGTCGTCCTGCGGTACAACGACCCGCAGCAACTGGCCGAGCTGTTCGCCGCAAAAGGCGACCAGATCGCGGGCGTCATGCTCGAACCGGTCGTCGGCAACATGGGCCTCGTGGTGCCGTCGCAAGAGTTCCGCAGCGAACTTCGCCGGCTGACGCACAAGCACGGCGCGCTGCTCATTTACGACGAGGTGATGACCGGCTTCCGCCTCGGTTACGGCGGCGCGCAGCAACTGCTGGGCGACACACCCGACATGACGGCGCTGGGCAAGATCATCGGCGGCGGCTACCCGGTGGGGGCTTACGGCGGCCGCGCGGATGTGATGAAGCACGTCATGCCCGCCGGCCCGGTATTCCAGGCGGGGACGCTGTCCGGCAACCCGGTGGCGATGGCCGCCGGCATCGCCACGCTGACCGAGTTGAAGGACAACCCGCCCTACGAACGGCTGGAGGCGATGAGCGCGGCCATCGGGGTCGGGCTGACCGCCGCCGCGACGAAGCACGGCATCCCGCACCAGTTCAACCGCGTCGGCAGCATGTGGACGCTGTTCTTCACCGGCACGCCGGTGACGGACCTGGACACCGCCAAGACCACCGACACCGCCCGTTTCGCGCGGTTCTTCTGGGCCATGATGGACCGCGGCGTCTACCTGCCGTGCAGCCAGTACGAGGCCGCCTTCACCTGCGGGGCGATGACGGATGCGGATGTGGCGACCACCGTGAAGGCCGCCGAGGAGAGTTTGAGAACGATTCAATAAGAGGAACGCGGATGACGCGGATTTCAGCGCGGATCAAAGCCGGGATCAAACCAAAATTTCATTCTTTCCGATC
>JAYUFU010000379.1:0-32261 GCA_043738505.1 Fimbriiglobus sp.
GCCCTTGCTGGCGCGGCGGGCTAACAAGACACCGCCGGCACCATGCGTGTCAGAAAAGCCGGCGGCGAGAAGGGGCAAGTCGCCGTGTGGGACTGGGAGTGACCGGCGTCAGCGCAGCAGTTCATCCGGCGAGACGACCGTGAGCGCCGCGCGGTGGGCGTCCTTCAGCCGTGAGTAATTCGTTTCGGCGCGGACGCGGGCTTCGACTTGCGGTGGGATCATCCCGAACCGCTCGGTCAGGTTGTCCAGGATCGCTTCCTGCATCGCTTCGGCTCGCCCCTCGCGCAAGATCAACTGGTAGGTACTGGACTCGCGCATGCCTCGTGCCCTCACGAACGCGGATTGGATCTGCTCGTCATCGTACCGCAAGCCGAGCAGGATGTAACCGGACGTGAGGATGAGCCGGCGGGTATTGTCCGGGATGCCGTCGGTTCGCAGCCGGGCGTCGATGCGGTCCACAAGTTCGCCGAGTCGCGGTTCGGCGTCGTCCGTCAGCAGCGCCAACGGGAGCGTCCCAATACCGCCGGCCATCAGCGTTTCGACCGGCAGTTCCCACACGCGGACGACGAAGTAACGGAACGAGTCGTACCGCCGGCCACCGACTTATCGGCGGCGGAGCATCCCCGTCAGTGACGGGCTGTTCGCCTCTCGGCGGAGCAGCAGCGCGACCGAGTACACTTGCTCGGCGTGGCGGTGAAGCAGGACGTTGTACTCGTGCAGCCGCTGCGACAGGTCGGTGTCGTGGCTGGATTGCGGTTCCAGGTGGAGCAACCCGGCGGCCGGCGGGTTCAGGCGGAACACCCGATCCGCCGACAGTTGCAGGATCGACAGTTCCGCGTTGAACGGCGACACCGTCGCGTTCGCCGGCAGGTCGAGCCGGGGCGCGAGCCACCCGACCCAATCCGCTGCGAAGGCGTCGAGCAACTGCTTGAGCGTCGTGTCGAATGGTGCGGCCATGCCTGACGAGCGCCTTCCGCTTACAGCAGCCCCTTCGCGGCCTTGTACACGGCGTCGGCGGTGAAGCCGAAGTGCTTGAGCAGGTCCGGCAGCGGGGCCGACGAGCCGAACGTCCGCATGGCGATGATGACGCCGCCCGGCGTGGCGTACCGGTCCCAGCCCACGTCGATGCCCATTTCCACGCACACCCGCTTCGTCACCGCCGGCGGCAGCACCGAATCCCGGTACTCCTTCGGCTGCATCTCGAACAGGTTCGACGACGGCATACTCACCACGCGGGCCTTCACTCCCTCGGCCTTCAGCTTCTCGTACACCTCGACGCACAACTGCACCTCGCTGCCGGTGCCGATCAGGATCACGCCCGGCGTCGCGCCGGGCACCGCGTCGGCCAGCACATACGCGCCCTTCGCGGTGCCGGAGGCCGGCGCGAACTTGGTGCGGTCGAGCGTCGGCAGGTTCTGCCGGCTGAGCGCGAGGATGACCGGGTGTTCCTTCGACGTGAGTGCCACGCGGTACGCCTCGGCCACCTCGTTCGCGTCGCCGGGGCGGATGACGATGACGCCGGGAATCGCCCGCAAGGAGAACAGTTGCTCGATCGGCTGGTGCGTCGGGCCGTCCTCGCCGACGCCGATGCTGTCGTGCGTGAAGACGTACAGCACCGGCACTTCGATGATGGACGCGAGCCGGATGGCCGGTCGGCCGTAGTCGCTGAAGATGAGGAACCCGGCGGCGAAGCTCCGCAGCCCGGACAGCGCCATGCCGTTGGACGCCGCGCCCATGCCGTGTTCGCGGACGCCGAAGTTCACGTTCCGCCCGGCCCGCGTCGCCGCCTGGAAGTCGCCGGCCCCGTCGAACGTCAGCCGGCTCTTGTTCGACTTCGCCAAGTCCGCCGACCCGCCGACCATCCACGGCACCCGCTTGGCGATCGCGTTCAGCACCTTGCCGGACGAGTCCCGGCTGGCCATGCCCTTGGCGTCCGCCGGGAAGACGGGGATGTCCGCGTCCCATCCGGCCGGCAGGTCGCGGTTCTGCATCGCCGCCAGCTGCGCCGCCAGCTCCGGGAACGCGGCTTTGTACTCCTTGAACCCGGCCTCCCACTTGGCGTGCAGGTCCGCGCCCCGCTTGCCGATGCCGGCCTGGAAGTGGGCGTACACGCCGTCCGGCACCAGGAATTTGGCGTCCTCCGGCCAGCCGTAGAACTTCTTCGTCGCCTTCACCTCGTCCACCCCGAGCGGCTCGCCGTGCGCGTGTTCGGTGTCCTGCTTCTTCGGCGACCCGTACCCGATCTTCGACTTCACGATGACGATGGTCGGCTTGTCGGCCTCCTGCTCGGCCGCGGTGATGGCGATTTCCAGCGACGCCAGGTCGTTGGCGTCGCCCACCCCCAGCACGTTCCACCCGTAGGCGGCGAACCGCATGGCCACGTTCTCGGTGAACGCCAGACTGGTGCGGCCGTCGATGGTGATGCTGTTGTCGTCGTACAGCAAGACGAGGTTGTTCAGCTTCAGGTGCCCGGCCAGGCTCGCCGCTTCACTCGCCACCCCTTCCATCAGGCAACCGTCGCCGCAGATGGCGAACACGCGGTGGCCGAACAGCCCTTCAAACCCCGGCCGGCTGTACGTAGCCTGAATCCACTTGGACGCCAGGGCCATGCCGACGGCGTTGCCGATGCCCTGCCCGAGCGGGCCAGTCGTCGTCTCGACGCCGCTGGTCAGGTGGTGTTCCGGGTGGCCGGGCGTGACGCCGTCCATCTGCCGGAACTTCTTGATCTCGTCGAGCGTGACCGGCTTCCGCTTGCCCGCGCCGACCACGCCGCACAGGTGCAGGGTGGCGTACAGCAGCATGGAGGCGTGGCCGTTGCTCAGCACGAACCGGTCGCGGTTCGGCCACTCCGGGGCGGCCGGATCGTACCGCAGGTGCCGTTGGAAGAGGGTGTACGCGACCGGCGCGAGGCCCATCGGCGCGCCGGGGTGCCCGGAGTTGGCCTGCTGGACGGCGTCGATGGCGAGCGTGCGGATGGTGTTGACGCAGAGCAGGTCGAGCGCGGCATCGGCCATATCTTCAAACCCCACGGGGACAGTGCGACAGTCGAGATTGCTGTTGAGGATATGAGCCGGCCGCGCGGCGGGAAATGGGGTGCGGCGATGCCCCGCGCGGAACGGCCGAATCGCACCCGACCCGAAGCCCGACGACGCGATTGGGATGCCGGCATCTCGTCCCGCGTCTCGCCGTCGAGTTCACTCGCCGAACGCGGCCTTGGTGTTGCGGACCAGTCCGCTGTTGCGGACGAGCATCCCCTTGAAGGCGGCGGCGTCCATCTTCTTGCCGTTCACCGACTGCACGGAGCCGTCCATGAGGGCGACGTGGAAGTCGCCGTCGAACAGCCCGCCGAGCTTCGGCAGCGGCTTCTTCGGGTCGAGCACGAGGTCGTCCGGCTTCGTCCAGACGCACGGCTCGCCGGCCTCCACCACGCCGACGGTGTTCGACGTGCCGTCCGGAATCTGCGCGATGCCGTACCGCGCGCCGGCCTCGAACACCGCGCCCTCCCCGGTGAACCCGCGGTAGAACGTCTCGCCCGGCTTGGCCTTCACCCGGATCGCGGCGAACACCGTCGGCATCTTCTCGACCAGCTTCTTGTTGGTGTCGCTGTCCCACGCCTCGTCCAGCTTGAACTGCTTGTACAGTTGCTCTTCTTCCAGGTACGGCAGCAGGTGGACGCGCCAGCTCAACAACGGCTTCTTCGCCTTCGCGTCGAGGACGTTGTTCGGCACCGCCCCGTTCGCGTCGCAGTAGCAGTGGACGGCGATGAGGATTTGCTTCAGGTTGTTCTTCGACTGCTCCAACTGCTTCTCGGTCGGCGGTTCCAGCTTCTCTTCACCCGGCTTGGGCACCGGGGCGGCAACGCCGAGGACGGCGACGGCAAGGAGAACGGCGGCGGACAGTGCGGCACGCATGGGAGAACTCCGTGGGTGAGTCGGAGTCATCGTACCGGATTTCGAGCGGCACCGCTTGCCCGCCGCTACCGCATTTGCTGACGCGCGATGGCCGCGTCCACGATGCGCGCGATGAGTTCCTGGTACGACACGTCCACGCCGTTCGCCAGGATGACGAGGTCGCTGGTGATCGCGTTCAGCCCCGGCAGCGGGTTGATCTCGATGAAGTACGGCGTGCCGTCGGCGGCGACGCGGAAGTCGCACCGGGCCACGTCCCGGCAGCCGAGCGCGTCGTAGGCGGTCAGCGCCGCCTCCTCCAGCGCGCGGAGGACGGACGCCGGCAGCTTCGGCGGACACTCGTACTCGACCAGCGCCTCGTAGTTCCGCTTCACTTCCAGACTGTAAACGAAGTTCGCCGTCGGCTGCTTCGGCACCACGCGCATCAGGCCCAGCACCGCCGGCGGGTCGTTGCCGAGAATGCCGACCGTCACTTCCTCGCCGGCGATGAACTGCTCGACCAGCACCGGCTGGCGGTACGCGGCCCACAGTTCCGCGACCGTCGGGCCGAGTTGGTCCGGCGTCTCGATCAGGCAGCGGTCGCGGATGCCCTTGCTCGACCCCTCGCAGGTCGGCTTGGCGATGACCGGGCAGGTGAGTTCGTGTTCGGCCAGCAGCGCCGGGAACTCGACGAACTCGCCGTCGTAGACCTCGCGCGGCGGCGGCAGCACGAACCCCTTCGGGATGAGGACGCCGGCCTCGGCGACGAGGCGGCGGGTCATGTCCTTGTCGAGGGCGACGGCCAGCGTCAGCGGGTCGGACCCGGTGTACGGGATGCCGAGCATCTCGCACACGGCCGGCACGCGGGCCTCCCGCGACCGCGACACGCCCGTCCCCTCGGCGAAGTTGAAGACCAGGTCCGGCGGCGATTTCAGCAGCGCTTCGAGGAGCGGCCGGCCGTTGCCGAGTTCGGACACCGTGTGCCCGGCGGCGCGGAGGGCGTCGGCGATGCCGCGGACGGTGGCGGGCGAGTCGAACTCCTCGTACTGGTCGTCCGGCGCGCCGGCGGGCAGCGGCGCGTCCGGCTTCAGGTCGAACGCGATGCCGATGTGCATGGGCCACCAGGGAAAATGGAATGCGGCTCGAAGCAAGAAAAAGAACTAACCACAGAGGCACAGAGGCACAGAGAAGAAGAGAGGAGATGGGGAAAGAGAGCAGATTTGCCGAACTCTTGCTCTGCCTTCTGACCTCTGTCCTCTGTCTTCTCGGTGTCTCGGTGTCTCTGTGGTTAGTGCTGTCTTCTTCCTCTCTCTCACCCCTTCGCGGCGTGGACGCCGTTGAGCGACGGCAGGGTCAGCAGCGGCAGGCGGCCGGCGGTCGCGGTTTCCGTCGGCGGGCCGGAGTCGCAACCGGTGCTTTCCTCCACCTGGTGCAGCTTCCGCCGGCGGGCCATCCGCTCGTTCCCTTCCGGCATCAGCAGCGTCTTGTCCCCTTGCAGCAGGGCGGACACGCCGCGGGTGCGGGTCGGCCGGTTGCTGACCGGCTTGTCCTCCGCCTGATAGCGGACCACCATCCCCTCGTAGTTGCGGAGGATGACGGCGTCGTCGGACGCGCTGACGAGGTAGTTCGGCAGCAGCGGGATCTTGCCGCCGCCGTGCGGCGCGTCCACCACATACGTCGGGATGCCGATGCCGGACGTGTGTCCGCGAAGCCCTTCCATGATCTCCAGCCCCTTCCAGATGCTGGTGCGGAAGTGGCCGGCCCCCGTCACGGGGTCGCAGTGGAACAGGTAGTACGGCCGCACCTTGATCCGCAGCAGGCCGGCGATCAGCGCCCGCATGGTGCCGAGGTCGTCGTTCACGCCCTTCAGCAGCACCGAGTGGTTGTTGATGACCATGCCGTGCCGGAGCAGGGATCGGCACACGCGGGCGGCTTCGGGGGTGACTTCGCGGGGGTGGTTGAAGTGCGTCTGGATGTACACCTTCTCGGCGGACTCCAGCAGCTCCAGCAGCTCCGGGTCGTACAGCCGCTGGGGCAGCGTGACGGGCACGCGGGTGCCGATGCGGATGACGTCGACGTGCTTGATCGCCTTCAGGTGGTCCAGGTAGTACTTCAGCTTCGGCAGCGGCAGCGTCAGCGGGTCGCCGCCGCTCACGATCACGTCCTTGATCTCGGTGTGCTCGCGGATGTACGCGATCATCCGCTCGTCGTCCTTGCTGATGCCCTCCCACCCGCCCCGCGTCAGGGTGGCCCGCTTGCGGGTGCAGTACCGGCAGTACATGGTGCAGTTCGGCGTGGTCAGCATCAGCACCCGGTCGGGGTACCGGTGCGTCAGCCCGTTCACCGGCGAGTCCTTGTCCTCCTCCAGCGGGTCGTCCATCTCGAAGCCGGACTCGGCCTCGAGCGGCGACGGCACCGACTGGAGCCGGATCGGGTCGTCCGGGTCGGCGGTGTCGATGAGGGAGAAGTAGTACGGCGGGATGGCCATCTTGAAGTCGGCTTCGAGCCGGCCGATGGCTTCCAGTTCGTCCTGCGTGAAGGGGATGAGGTCGCGGAGCTGGCGGACCGAACGCACGGCGTTCGCCTGCTGCCACTTCCAGTCGTCCCACTGGCGGTCGGGGACGTCCTTCCACAGGGGGTGCCGGGGGGAGGCACTCGGAGGTTCGTCGTCGACGCCGGCACCGCGGGCCGGATCGGCCGGACGGGGCGAGTGCGGGTCGAGCGCCTCGGACTGGGGGAACATAAACCGGGTGACCTCGGGGGGTCCGAACCCGACGGGCCGGGCGACGACCGCCGACCTCTCACCGGGGAGCGCGGGGTGGTGCGAGACAGCACTCGCGCGCTACAAGAGCGAATCGTAACGCACCCCCAACGAAAAACAAGTTGCAACGTGCCCAATACGCGCGATAGTCGCGCCGGATCGGTCGCATCGCCGGTATCACCCGCACCAGTTCGTCGCGCGGGGCACGCCGCGCCGGTCGCACGAGTCGCGTTTCACCCTGGAAATCCTAGGGCGAAACGGACTGACGTCGACGGACGACGCGGACGCGCGTCGGAGCGCGAGGGCGATCGCGCGACATCGGCGCGCGAGAAAAAAAGTCGCGCGCGCGAGGCCGGTGTCGGCGGTGAAGTGAGCGCGGACGAGATGACGCGAAGTGCGTCGCGGTCGAGGATCGCGGCCGCACTGCGTCGGACGGTCGGCACTTTCGCCCTTGTCCGAGAAGGGAAAACGCCACTTCGGCGAGTTGCTCTCGCCCCGTTGCGGTCCGCACCGTCGGCGTCACTTCTTCAAGTACCCCTGCTCGGTCATCCACTCGCCGCACCGCTTCGGCCAGGTGGCGTAGGGCTTGTCGCTCGCCTTCATGCCGTACCCGTGGCCGCCGCTGCTGAAGACGTGCAACTCGGCCGACACCTTGTTCGCCTTCAGCGCCTTGGTCAGTTCCACGCTGGCGGCGAACGGCCCGTCGTCGTCGTACGACACCGCCAGGAAGCACGGCGGCGTGTCCTTCGACACCTTGATCTCAGGCTTCAGTTTCTGCTCCTTGTCGGTCAGCCCGCCGGCGTAGATCAGCACGGCGAAGTCCGGCCGACAACTCAGCTTGTCCGCGTCGTCCACCGGCTCGTAGGCCCGCTTCTCGGTGGTGCTGAACGTCCACGCGGTCAAGTGCCCGCCGGCCGAGAAGCCGAGCATCCCGATCCGCTTGTCGTCGATGCCCCACTCCGTCGCCTTGTTGCGCACGACGCCGACGGCGCGCTGCGCGTCTTGCAGCGCCGACAGCGGCGGCTGGTCCTTCGGCTGATCCGGCCGGCGCGGGACGCGGTACTTCAGCAGCACGCCCGTCACGCCCATCGAGTTCAGCCACTCGCACACCATCGACCCCTCGTGTTCGTAAGCGAGGATGTTGTACCCGCCGCCGGGCGCGACGATGACCGCCGCGCCGGTGTCCAACTCCTTCGTCGGCTTGAAGACGGTGATCGTCGGCTTGCTCACGTTGGCCAGCCGCTTGACCGGCGGCTTCTCGCCGGCCTTGTCCGGCTGGAACGCTTCGTCGGGGATCGTGCCGGCCTTCTCGCCGGGCGCGACGCCCGGCCACAGGGGGACTTCGAGCGGCTTGTCGGCGGCCGTCGCGGGCACCGCCAGCAGGAGGGAAAGGACGAACGCGCGCATGGGAGAGGTTCCGGAGGTCGCCGAGCGGTGACACCGAGGACGTTGTAGCGACCGGCGGAGGTCGCCAACGCGGGTTCACCCCTTGCCGTACTTCCGTCCCGGACACCCCGGCCGCAGAAGTAGCGGGCGCGAAGATGTTGGGAAAGTCGCTTGCGAGCCTGATTTTCCGCTTGACAGGCGGGTGGCTGGTCGATTATCGTACTTTCATCGCGGAAGAACGATGCCTTCCGCGATGGCCCGCGACCCACCACCGGAGCCGACACCGTGTTCCTGACCCGCTTCCTCGGCCTGTCCTCCAAGTCCTCCCAAAGCGCCCCCCCCGCCCAACTTACGCGATTGAAGTCGCGGTTGGGCTGTGAGATGCTGGAAGCCCGTGACGTGCCCGCCGCGTTCTACTGGAATCCGCTCCTCTCCGGTGGCATGGTGAACGCGAACGTCGATGTCGCGTCCAACTGGACCGACATGTCCGGGGTCCGCCAGACGGCGGCTCCCGTTTCGGCCGACGACCTGTACTTCACGGGCTATTCGCAGCCGGGCAGCAGCGGGCCGTCCTATCCGGGCGCGAACGCCGTGATCAAATCGGCCGACATCAACCAGCCCGTCGTCCGCACCTACAACAGCATCCACCTCTTGGCCGGGTACACCGGCACCGTCGATTTCAAGGTCAGCACCTACGTCGGCATCCTGGAACTGCGCGGCGGCAACATCGCCCAGAACGACGCCTTCTACGCCACCGCCGGCGGCGGCCACCTCACGGTGCGAGTCCACTTCGACTGGACCGGCGGCACGCTGAACAGCGGCCCGACCGCCGGCTGGGTCCACCTCGAAGGCGCGACGGGGATCATCGACCCCGGAGATGGAAACACGGTCAACACTCGAAGCACGCTGAACCTCATGAAAAACGCGTCGGATGTCATGGCATCGACGACTCAGCGCCGCGGATTCATTGACTTCCTGGATGGGAACGGGATGATCGTTGGCGAGACTTGCCAAGTTGAACTCAAGGTGAAGCCGATACCTGCTGGCAACCCGAACGCGATCGTGGGCTATAAGGGAACTCAGACGACGACTGGGGATCTGAACCGCAAGTACATTCATGTGAAGAAGGACGCCAAGGTGATCGTTGCGCGCGATCCCGAAGATGCGAACAATCCTGCTGTGGCCAAGGGCAGTTCTGAGTTGCCCATCCTCATCGACGGCGGGCAATTGTCCCTGCTTGAAAACACCGATTTCTCGGTGTTCGGGTCGCTCAACACCTGCGACAGCGGCCTGCCAGCCGTCACCGTCTACCAGAAGAGCGGAACCACTCTGGTGACTAACGGGAGCGAACTGTTCTGTGGTAGCGGCTTCTCGATGCTTGCGGGCGAGTTCCAAACCATCGCTCTCACAGTCGTGGGAGTTCCGATCGCGAACCAGCCGGATGCCGTCCTCCATGGTGACTTCTCCTTCAACGGTGGCAACCTGCGACTCGTCTACAACTTGCCGATGAACGACAACTCAGCCAGCACGTTCGGACGTCTCAAAATCAAGGGGGACATGAACTACAACGGTGGCACATATCATCCCCGGTTCAATCCGACGACCCGCAAAGCGGACCTGATCTATGTCGAGGGCGACGGGAAGAAGATGTCGATTTACCAAGATGCACGGGTTAGCCCGAACCGAGTCACGCACAACTGGACCGGCAGCGCGCCCGGCGATTCCTACCCAATTCTTCGAGCTCCTACGGAGATCGTGGGAGCCCCGGCCATCACGGCAGCCCTGGATGCCTTCTACAAGTTGTCCCTCGACTTGCCGGGCAAGAAGGCCATCAATCTCGTCTTGAAGTAACATCGCGGTAGCTTCCAAAGCGAATCATTCACGAGGTGCTCATGATGCGCACGGTCGTCATGCTGATCGTATGGGGGAGCGTGTGCCAAGGGTCGGATGCCCCCCGGCCCCCTGCGGAACCGAAGCCGCGCCCCGAACACGAGCAGCGCTACAAGGACCACCCGGCGATTCCAGAAGTGGGTACCGAGACCTGTCGGGCTTCGATCGTTCTGAAAACAACGCCGACGACCATCACGGTCGATGGCTGGGCGTGGGAGCGGGCCGAGAAGCGGGATGTCCGCAAGGAGCGGACGTACCTGCTCTCCGACACCGTGGCGCGGGGCGAACTCAACAAGTGGGCAATCGACCAGTACGCCTACGGGGTGGCCGATCTCAAGGAAGGGGACCGGGTCGAGTTGAGGTTCTTTGAGGACCGCGAGAACGGCAAGGAGTACGTCTTCGAGATCAGCATCGAGGAGCGACCGGGCGGGCGCGTGCCGGAGAGTCAACGGCCGGGAGTCGTGGACCTGCACCGCCCGTCCAACAAGGACAACGTGACGACGTGCCCGTACCACACGCGACAGAACGTGACCAACGACCTCAAGGCTGGGATCAAGGTTTCTGACGAACTCTTGCAGTTGACCGGACGCCTCCCACTGCCGCCTAAAAACGCTCCTGAACGCATTCCTCAAGAGAAGAAGTAACCCCACTCGAACCCCGGCCCGGCCGGGGTTCGTCATTCCCCCTCCCCCTTCGCCTTCCCGTACTTTCGCAGGCCGCCGACCAGTTGCCGGAAGCCCCGCCACCGCTGCCAGACGGTGCGGCCGTGGGTGAAGCGGAGGAGGCCGCGCGCGGTGGCGTCGGCCGACGGGTCGCGCGTCAGGGCCGTCTCGACGTGCGGGCGGAAGGTGCCGTTGCGGTGCGTCACCACCTGCGCGACGGTCATTTGCAGCAGCCCCTCGGTGCCCTGCGTCACCCCCCAGCCGCTCGCCTTCCGCCCGCCGAACGGCGTCGCCGGGTGAGCCGTCGGCACGATCACGTCGTTCACCGTCACCGCGCCGACGGGCAGCTTCGCGGCGAGGGCGTTCGCGGCGGCGGGGTCGGCGGTGAAGACGGCGGCGGCCAGCCCGAACGGGCAAGTGTTCGCGGCGGCGACGGCAACATCCAGATCGTCGAACGGCAACACGGCCAGCAGCGGGGCGAACGTGGCGGCGGTGCAGACGGGCGAATCCGCCGGCGGGTCGAGGATGACCGTGGGGGGGAAGGCCATCGCGTCGCGCTCGCCGCTGGCTCGCGGCAAACCGGTGAGCGTCGTTCCCCCGCTGTCGGCGACGACGTGGAGGGCCTTCTCGGCCTGACCCGGCGACACCAGCGTCACCGGCGGTTCGGCTTCGACCAGCGGTTTCAGCGCTTCAACGAACCGGTCGTACACGCTCCGATGCACGAACGCCCGGCGGGTCGCCATGCAGGTTTGTCCCCGGTTCATCGTCGCCCCGTACCACGCGGCGCGGGCGGCCAGAGTCACGTCCGCGTCCTTCAGCACGAACACGGCGTCGCACCCGGACAGCTCCAGCGCGGACGGGATGAGCCGTTCGCCCAGCCGCGCGGCCAGCTTGCGGCCGACGTTGTCCGACCCGGTGAAGTGCAGGAAGTCGATGGCGGCGTCGGCCAACTCCGGCCCGGCTTCGCGGGTGGCGGGCAGGCGGACCAGCACGTCCGCCGGGACGCCGGCGGCGCGGAACACCTCGTCCAGCGCCGCGGCCGTCCGCGGGGCGAACTCGCTCGGCTTCCACGCCACCGCGTTGCCGGCAACAAGGGCGTGCAGGATCGGCACGACGGTCAGGAAGATCGGGTAATTCCAGGTGCCGATGAGGGCCACGACGCCGTGCGGCCGGCGGTAGACGGTGTCGCGGCAGCCCATCAGCCAGAGCGGTCGCCAGCCGATCCGCTTCGGGCGGAGGGTGCGCGCCGCCGTCTGCCACAGGAACTTGCACGCGGAGGCGGTGGGCAACAACTCGGTGGCGATGACTTCGGCCGGCGGGCGGGCGATGTCGGCGGCGACGGCGGCCGCGAGGAAGTCGGCCCGCTCGACGAGCCGGTGGCGGAACTCGCGGACGCAGCGGAGGCGGTCGGCGACCGCCCGCGCCGCCCACGCGGTCTGGGCGGCACGACACCGGTCAACGGCCGAGGCGATGGAAGTCATGAGGGAGTTGTAGGAGGCAGAAGCACTAACCACAGAGGCACCGAGAAGAGAAGGCGGGAGAGGAGTGTGAGTCTTCAGAACTCTCTCTTGTCTTCTCTGTGTCTCTGTGCCTCTGTGGTGAGTTCTGGTCTGCTGGCTTCACATGCCGGGCATCCGCTTCAGTTCCTCGGCCCGCTTCTGCCAGGCGGCCACGACGGGGGCGCGGAACTCGGCGGGCGCGGCGGCGTCGAACGGGAACAGCGCCTTGTTCTTCTGCGCCGTCGGGTCGATCTGGAAGACGAGCAGGTCGAAGGCCAAGTCGCGGAGGGCCACCTCGTCGGCTTCCAGCTGCTTGACCAGGAGGTCGATGACCTCCTCGCTCTTCTTCAGCCGGTCGGTCAACCCGCGCAGGCCGGCGGACAGCAGCCGCTCGCCGTCCTGGTCCAGCCGCAGCTTCTTCGACGCGGCCTTGAAGAAGCCCTCCCCGCCGGGTAGGGCGAGCATCTCGCGGGCGGCCACCCGGCCAGCCATCCGGACGAGGTACCGCTTCGGGTCGTTCAGCGCGTCGGCCACCCGCCCATGTTCGCCGAGGGCGGCGGCGGCGTACACGCCCAGGCACGCGGCCGATTGAGTCGGCGACTCGTCCTGGATCAGCTCGTCGATGGCCCCCGGCACCGTGGCGGCGGCGGCCAGCTTCTTGCCGGCGGCGTCGATGGCCGTCAGCATGCCCTTGGCGATCTCGGCGTTCGGCGCGATGCCGGTGCGGGCGTAGTACGCCGACGTCTGCCGCTTGCTCTTCGGATCGGGCTTGCGCGGGCCGACCAGCCCGGCCGCGTTGCTCGTCCAGAACAGTTCCTCGCCGGCGGCCACCTTCGGCGCGTCCGTCTGACGGGAGCGGAAGGCGGCGGTGCCGGCGTTCACGTGCAGGGCGGCGAACGTGCGGGGCGACTCGTCCGCGCTCGGCGCGGCGGTATGTTCCACCTCCACCACCACCTCCGACTTGTCGTCGGCCACGGTCACGTCCCAGATTTCCTCCAGGAAGCGGACGCGGAACGTCGCGCCGGCCGGTTTGGTGGCGGTCAGGTAGACGCGGCCGACGTGCAGGGTGAAGTCGGCCTCGTACCCCTGGTACGGGTCGTGCGGCGTGATCGCGGTTTCGAGGACGGGGATCGGCTGGAGTTCGGGCACGTTCCCCCACAGCAGGATTTGCCCGCCGGCGGTCTTCAGCTTGGCCTTGAACCCCGGCGGGCAGACGACGCGGTCCGACGTGAACAGGCGGGCGTTCTCCCCGATCACGGTCGTCCAGACGGCGTCGCCGGCCTTCATCGCCACCACCGGCGGGCTGGTCGGGTCGAGGTCCGGCCCCGCGACCCGGCCGGGGCGGATCGGCGTCTTCGCCGGCACCAGTTCGAGCAGCGGGTCTTTCTTCGGCTCGACCGGCGGCTTGGGCATCGGCTCGACCGGCGGCAGCGGATCCTTCTTCGGCTCGACCGGCGGCATCGGCATCGGGTCCACGGGCATCGGGTCTTTCTTCGGCTCGTCCGGCAGCTTGGGCGCGTCCGGCTTCGGCTCCACCGGCCGCGGCATCGGCACGGCGTCCGGCGCGGGCGGCGTCGGGGCCAGCACCACGTCGGCCGGCTTCTTCGGCCAGACCATGACGACGGCCAGCACGAACCCGGCGGCCAGCGCCGCCGCCAGCCCCCAGCGAATGAGCGCGTTGCCGCCGCCCTTGCTGCGGTCGGACATGCCCAGCAGGAACGGCAGGTCGCTGTCGTCGTCGGCCCCCGCGCCGGTCGGCTCGATCATCCCGCCGACGGGGATGGCGGTGCCCGGCTTGCGGCCGGGGATCGACTCGCGGCCCTTCACCAACCGGTACATCCGCTGGTACGCGGTGGGTGGGACGCGGAGCTGCTCGGACAGCAGCAGCGTCAGAATCTGGTGGCAGGCGGCCACCTCGGCCAGGTGCGGGTCGGACTCGATGCAAGTTTCTTCAAACTCGCGGAGTTGCTCCGGCGGCAGGCTGTCGCTCAGGTAGCCGGCGACGGTGTTCGGGTCGGACGGCGTGCCGGTGCCGGTGGACGGCGGGGTGGACAGCCCCCGCCGGCGGGTCACTTTGCGAATCCGCTCGACGAGCGCCTGCGCCTCCTTGCTGTCGGCCAGCTTGTGGCCGATGGCGGCCGCCTCGGACGGCTCCAGGGTGTCGTCGAGGTACGCCAGCAGGGTGCGGAGGGTGAGGCGCATCGTGGGAATTCCAGTCGGGAGGATGCGGGAGCGAATCGATCGAGGATTCGAGAAGAGGAACACGGATGACACGGATCAAAGCCGGGATGAAGAGGATCTGAAAGAACAAAATTTTAGTTTGATCCCGGCTTTGATCCTGTCTTTCATCCTCTTCATCCGTGTTCCTCTTCCTTGAACGGTAATTTCTTGAACGTTTCAGCCACCCGGTGTAACTGTTGGTGGCGAACCGCGTCTGGTTTCGTGCATAATTCCACAAAGATTCTCCCGGAGTCCGCCATGCCTCGGTTCGCTCTCCCCCTTCTGTTGCTCCTTCCGGCGTTCGCCCCCGCCGCCGACCTCGGCCTGAAGGTGCCGGCCGACTTCGCCGTCGCCGAGTTCGCCGACGCCAAGCTGGCCAACGACATCTACTGCATGACCATCGACGCCAAGGGGCGGGTGCTGGTTGCCGGCAAGGGATACGTCCGCCACCTGATCGACGACGACGCCGACGGCAAGGCGGATCGCGCGGTGGACGTGATCCCGCCGCCGAAGGAGGGGCCGATGGGCCTGCTCTGGGAGGACGACACGCTGTACGTCGTGACCGACGGCGGGCTGTGGCGGTACAAGGGCGTGGACGGGCTGAAGACGAGTACCACGAAGCCGGAACTGGTGCTG
Source organism: Fimbriiglobus sp. (assembly GCA_043738505.1). GTDB lineage: Bacteria > Planctomycetota > Planctomycetia > Gemmatales > Gemmataceae > JALHQU01. The sequence continues at coordinate 14,942 of JAYUFU010000379.1, forward strand.
AAGCTGACGACCGGCGGCGAACACGCGGCGCACGCCGTCAAGCGGTTGCCCGACGGCAAGCTGTACGTCCTGTGCGGGAACAACACCGGCATCACCGCGAAGACCGTCACCGACCCGACTTCGCCGATCAAGACGCCGGTCGCCGGGTGCCTGCTGCGGGTGTCCGACGACGGCAAGGCCGTGGCCGTCATCGCCGACGGCTTCCGCAACGCCTACGACTTCGACTTCGGCACGTTCCGCGAGATTGTCACATTCGACTCGGATAACGAGCGGTGCGCCGGCCTGCCGTGGTACGAACCGACGCGGCTGTACCACGTCATTCCTGGCGAGAACCACGGCTGGCTGAACCCGCAGCACGCCGCACGCTGGCGAAAGCCGCCGTACTACCCGGACGTGGCGTGGCCGCACCTGACCGCCGGCCGCGGGTCGCCGACGGGCGTGGCCTGCTACCGCCACACCGCGTTCCCGCCGGCGTACCGTGCCGGCGTGTTCTTCGCCGACTGGACGTTCGGCACCGTGTGGTTCGCCCGAACTCCCGTCTCCGGGGTAGACAAGGCCAAGCCGACGCCGTTCCTCACCGTCGCCGGTGACAACGGGTTCGCTCCGACGGGGCTGGCCGTCCACCCGACGGCCGGCGACCTGTTCGTGTGCATCGGCGGGCGGGGCACGCGCGGCGCGGTGTACCGCGTGACGTACACGAAGGCCTCGCCCAACCCGCAACAACTGCCGGCGCGCGCCGTTGACTTCCCGCCGATCACCTTCCCCGTCCCGAACCGCGCCCGCGCCAGCGAACTGGCCGAGGCGAAGACGCCGGGGGACAAGATTCGCGTGCTGCGCGGCTGGCAGTTGCACCTCGGCGACCTCGTGGACCCGAAGCTCCTCGGCACCGCCTTCGAGGGGTACTCGCTGCGGAAGCCAGCGGACGCCAACACCGCCCGCGACCTGGGCAAAGCGGTCCGCCACCTGTACCCGACCGGCGACGCCAACCTGGACCGCGAACTCAGCCGCACCCTGGCGGCCCTGGAGGACTCGTCCGACGAGGCGACGGGGAAAGTCCTGGCGCACCTGCTGGCGCAGCGCGACCCGGTGGAGAAGGTCCACGACCTCATCGTCCTCGCGCGGCTGGGCGGGGCGCACTCGGACGCCGACGGGGTGAAGCTGGCCGACGCCCTGGTGACACTCGACAGTCAGTACGAGGCCGCGAAGATCGGGCGGGATACGAACTGGCCGCTGGTGATGACGGACGTGGCGAAGGCGCTGCTGGCGAAGCGGCCGAAACTGGCCGACGAGATCGCCGGGCACCCGCGCTTCGGCCGACCGGATCACGTCTGGCTGGCCACGGTGCCGGGGATGGACAAGGCGAAGGTGGCGAAGGCGTTCGCCAACCGTCTGCCGAAAGGGGCGTGGACCCCAAGCGCGGTGAAGCTGTTGGCGGACCTGCCGTCGGCCGAGACGAAACCCTTGCTCGACACCCTCTGGACCGCCGGCGGGTTGGAGGACGCCGTTCTGCCGCTGCTGGCACGGACACCGGACGAGGCGGATCGGGCGAAGTTCGTCCGCGGGCTGTCGTCGCTGCAAGCCAGCGTGGTGACGGTCTCCGCCGGCGCGCTGTCGAAGCTGCCGGCCGCGACGGACACCACCGCCGAAGTGCCGCCGTTGGTCAAAGCGCTCCGCCGGTTTGCCGACGCGAAGACCGACGCGGCCGTGCGTGCCGCCGTGTTCAAGCGGCTGACCGAGACGACGACGAAGACCTTCGCCGACGTGGCCGGGTGGGAGAAGTGGCTGACCGACACGCACCCGGCACTGGCCAAGACGCTGTCCTCGCCCGGCTACGACGCGGCCAAGTGGAAGGTACGACTGGCCGAAGTGAAGTGGGACGCGGGCAACGCCGAGCGCGGGGCAAAACTGTTCGCCACGGCCAACTGCGCGGCGTGCCACGTCGGCGGGCGGGCGACCGGGCCGTCGCTGGTCGGCGCGGCCAAGCGGTTCAGCCGGGACGACCTGTTCACCGCCATCCTCGACCCGAACCGCGACGTGTCGCCCCGCTACCAGACCGTCCGCATCACCACCGATGAGGACAAGGTGTACGAGGGCGTCATCGTGTACGACGCGCCCGACGGCGTGCTGCTGCAAACGTCCGCCGACGTGACCGTCCGGATCGCCGGCAAGGGCCTCGTCGGCCGCAAGCCGGGCACGAACTCGCTCATGCCCGCCGGGCTGCTCGACGCCTTCAAGCCGGAGGACCTCGCCGACCTGAATGCGTACCTGAAGGGGTTGCAGTGAATGACGACGAGTCGCCCCAGCATTCTGTTCAGGGATCCAGCACCGCTAAAGTGGGAGTACGGAGCATGGCCCTAAAATTGCCCAAAGGTGCAGACGCCGCGTTTCGTATGCAGACGACCGATGCGCACGGCTGCCGGTTCGCCCTGAACGCTTACGGGAATAGCCACGGTAGTTGGTTCGTGGCTACGCACCGGTTCTTCGGCCGCGAACAAGATAGTGGACTGCAACTGCTTCCCAACGAGGAGTGGCTGACCCTGCTTCACCTGATCGAGCAGTGCGGCTTTTGGGGGCTAGCGGAGGACGAGTCGCATCTGGACGACCCGACCGTCACCATCGACGACGGCGAAGGATTGGCCATCATGGGCCGGGATGCGGCACGGTATCACGCGATCCATCGGTTCATCTGTCGGGAACCGGGGCTGGATGACGTGCTGTCCTTCGGACACCGCGTGTCAGGGTTCTTCGTCCGGCATCCGGTTTCGGGTTGGTGGGTACCGCCCGCCGAACCGACTTACCCAGCCCCTACGCCACAAGGCCACTGAAACCGTCATCACCCCGACACGCGCCTGGCAATCCGCGCCTTGCCGTTGACACCCGGCCGACCCCGCCTAAACTGACGCCTTCCGAAAAATCGGATTCTCTCACCCATAGCGTTCCCGGAAGAGGCAGAGATGATCGGCAAGAAGAAGCTGCGGACGCGGAAGATGCGGTGCCGGTTCTGCACGAAGGAAGGCTGCCCGCGGCCGGCGTTCGTGGACTACAAGGACACGAACAACCTGAAGAAGCTGGTGTCCAACCAGGGCAAGCTGTTCGGCCGCAAGCGGAGCCAGCTGTGCGCCCCGTTCCAGCGGGCCGTGTCGAACGCCGTCAAGCGGGCGCGGACCATGGCCCTGCTGCCCTACGTCGGCGAGTGACCCCGGCCAGGCGAGCCTTCCGATACCCCGGCGCAACCGCCGGGGTTTTTTCGTGCGCGGTGGGTACACTGATTGGGACAAATTGAAGAGCTAACCACAGAGGCACAGAGACACAGAGAAGACGAGAAAACGAAGAGGAGAAGAGAGAGTTGTCGGCGGCTGGTGGCAACAGGACACCTGCGATTTCAAATGATCCTCTCTCTCACTCTCCTCTTTCTTCTCTGTGCCTCTGTGTCTCTGTGGTTAGTCTGATTTGCGACCGCCTTCGGAGACACCCCCATGACGCCGCCGGGACTCGATCAGGCGTTCGCCGCCGCCGTGCACGCCCACTCGGCGGGCGACCTGGACACCGCCGAGGCGCGGTACCGGGCCATCCTCCGCGACGTGCCGACGTACCCCGGCGCGCTGTGCAACTTGGGCGCGCTGCTCGTCCGCAAAGGCGAGACCGGCGAGGCCGAGCGGTGCTACCTGATGGCCCTGGCCGGCACGCCGGGGTTCGCCGACGCCCACTTCAACCTCGGCAACCTGTACCACCGGGCGGCCGACCTCCGCGCCGCCCTCACCCAGTTCCGCGCCTGCGTGCAGGCCAACCCGGACCACGCTAGCGGCCACTTCAACCTCGGCACCGTGGCGTCGAAGCTGGGCGACCTGCTGTCGGCCGAAGCCGCCTTCCGCGCCGTCACGCAGCTGGAGACGCAAGTCGGGCAGTCGCACCTGCGGCTGGGCGACGTGCTGCTCCGCCTGGGCCGGGTGAAGGACGGGCTGGCCGAGTTCCAGAAGTATTCGACGGCCTTCCCGACCGACCCGCGCGGCCTGTACAACCTGGCCCTGGCGCTGGCCAACGACGGCAAGCCGACCGACGCCCAGGAGGCGCTGCACCGGGCGCTGAAGATGAAGCCCGACTACGCCGAGGCGCACAACGCGCTCGGGCTGGCGCTGGAGATGCTCGGCCGCAAGGACGACGCCCTGTTCCACTACCTGAAGGCGGTGGAACTGAAGCCGGATTTGGCCGACGCCTGGAGCAACATGGGGACGAACCTGGTGGAGCAGAGCCGGACGGCGGAGGCCACCGAGTGCTACCGCAAGTCCTTGGCCGCCCGCCCGGACGCCCCGGCCATCCACGGCAACTTGCTGCTCACGCTGAACTACGACAGCCGGCTGTCACCGGAGCAGGTGCGGGACGAGCATTTCGCGTGGGCGGCGCGGTTCGCCAGCCCGGTGCAGCCGCCGCCGGTGCCGCACCGGCCGCACGACCCGGAGCGGAAGCTGCGCATCGGTTATGTCTCGGCCGACTTCCGCGACCACACCGTCGCCGGGTTCATCGAGCTGCTGCTGACGCACCACGACCGCGACCGGTTCGAGGTGTTCGCCTTCCCCCACGTTCCCCGGCCGGACGCCACCACCGACAAGCTGAAGGCCCTCGCCGACCACTGGCGGCCGCTCATCGGCGTGACCGAAGACGAAGCCGCCACCCGCATCGAGGCCGACCGGCTCGACATCCTCCTCGACCTCGGCGGGCACACGGCCGGCAACCGGCTGCTCACCTTCGCCTACCACCCGGCGGCGGTGCAGGCGACCGTCTTCGGCTACCCGAACACGACCGGCGTCGGGGCGATGGACTTCCGCATCACGGACGCCATCTCCGACCCGCCCGGCGCGACCGAACACCTTTACTCCGAACAGTTGCTCCGGCTGCCCGATCTGCCGTGGGTCTACCGCCCGCCGGCCGAGGCCCCGGCCGTCACCCCGCTGCCGGCCGCCTCCCGCAAGGGGTTCACCTTCGGCTGCCTGAACAACGCGGCGAAGATCTCCGACGCCTGCGTGGACGCCTGGACCAAGCTGATCCAGAGTTCGCCCGGCTCGAAGCTGGTGCTGCTGGCCGGGCAGTCGCCGTCGGCGCTGAAGAAGCTGGCCGACCGGTTCGCCCGCGCCGGCATCCTCCGCGAGCGGATCGAACTGCTCAACCGCCTGCCCCGCGACCAGTACTTCGAGCGGTACTCGACGTTCGACCTGGCCCTCGACCCGTTCCCGTACAACGGCGGCGTCACCACCTGCGACGCGCTCTGGATGGGCGTGCCGGTGCTGACGGTGGCCGGCGGCAGCTACGTCTCCCGGCAGGGGGTCATGCAGATGTTCCAGGTCGGGCTGCCGGAGTTCGTGGCCGACTCGCCGGCGGCGCTGCCGGCGCTGGGCAAGGCGTGGATGGGCAAGCGGGACGAGCTGGCGACGATTCGCGCCGGGTTGCGGGAGCAAATGCTCGCCTCGCCGTTGTGCGACGCGGTGAAGTATGTTCGGAACCTGGAAGCCGCACTGCGGGCGAAGTGGGCGGAGCGACTCCCGGCGGGGTGATGTCGCTCACCTCGGCGTCCCGCCGTTTCGCCGCTAAGCCGAATCCAACACCCTCCCCGTGGGTCTCGCCATGTCGTCGCTCCCCGAAACCGTCCTCCAGTTCGGCTCCGGCCGGTTCCTCCGCGCGTTCGCCGACCTGTTCATCAGCCACGGCAACGCCGACGGGCAGAACGTCGGCAAGGTGGTCATCGTGCAATCGACCGGCACCGAGCGGGCCGGCGGGCTGAACCAGCAGGGCGGCAAGTATCACGTCGTCGTCCGCGGATACGAGAGCGGCCAAGTCGTGGACCGCGTCGAGACCTGCGACAGCGTCAGCCGGGCGATCCACGCCGGGACGCAGTGGGACGAGGTGCTGGCCGTCGCCCGCTCGCCGCACCTGCACACCATCCTGTCAAACACCACCGAGGCCGGCTACAAGTTGGAGAACGACGCGCCGACCGACGCCGTGCCCAAGAGCTTCCCGGCGAAGTTGCTCGCGGTGTTGAGGGCAAGGTGGGAGGCGAACCAGCCCGCGCCAACCGTCATTCCGTGCGAACTGATCGAGGGCAACGCCCACATCCTGAAGGACGTGCTGCTGAAGCTGGCCGACGAGTGGCAGTACCCGGACGGCTTCCTCGGCCGGCTGATCCGCACGCCGTTCCTGCACACGCTGGTGGACCGCATCGTCACCGGCACGCCCGCCGACCACCCGCTGCTGGCGGTCGATCCGATGGTCATCGTCGCCGAGCCGTTCGCCTTCTGGGCGCTGGAGGACCACCCGAAGTCGGGGTTCAAGCTGCAACACCCGGCCATCACCCGCGCGGCCGACGTGCGGCCGTACTTCCTGCGGAAGGTCCGCATCCTGAACGCCGCGCACACGGCGTTGCTCATCCGGGCGAAGACGAAAGGCTACGCCATCGTCCGCGACGCGGTGAACGACCCGGAGTTGGGCGCGTGGCTGTGGAAACTGCTGAGCGAGGAGATCGTGCCGACGATCGAAGACCGGGTGGACGGCGGGTTGCGGTTCGCCGAGCAGACGGTCGAGCGGTTCAAGAACCCGTTCCTCGACCACAAGTTCGCCGACATCGCGCTGCACCACGAGTCGAAGATGAAGGTGCGATTGGTGCCCACCCGCGACGAGTACACCGCCAAGTTCGGCGGCGAACCGCGACTGCTGGCCGAGGTCATCGCCGAGGGGCTGTCGCAGCTGGGGTGAGGGTGCCAAGCAATCCCGATCCCGGTTCCTTGAGATATTCGTCCAGTGACGTCGGATCGATGCTCCAGAGGTGCGCGAGTTGGAGTACGCCGTCCTCGGGAAATGGTGCGAGGTCGCCCGTCTCGCCCTCCTCGACCTGCGGCGGTTGTCCGGGATCGAACCGAAACCCGAGGGCGGCCTCTTCGTCCGTCGCAGTGCCCGCCTCCCAAAGCGTCAAGTTGCGTGCCCCGAGCCAGCCGTACCCCCGCAGGAGTCGTCCCTCCAAGGCCCGCGCCCAGACGGACAGCCCGACGCCATCGTGGTGACAAAAGTACTGCACCTCGCCGAACTGCCGGCTCAGGCGTTCGAGCAGCGGTCGAACGATGCCCTCGGCCGTCTCGGGCGTCTGGAACAGGGGCGTTCCGGCGACCAGCGTCCATTCCCCCACGGGCGGGGTGACGTAGACCGCCCCGGCGTGAGCCGCTTCGACACCGTCGCCCCAGGTCGCCTCCGTCGCATCGCGAAGTGGGAGGGCCGCCGCGACGGCCGCTGTGTCAGTCGTGGCCAGACTCAGCCACGCCATTTTGCGGCCGAACGGCACCGGCAGGTCCGGGGCTTCGACGCGGCGGCGGTAAGGAACAATCACAACGCCCATCAGCAGCCCGGCCAAAACTCCTAGCTCGACTGCGTCCGGTTCGTAGATGAATTCGGATGGCTCCTCGTCGGCCTCCGGCGCATCCGGCTCTAGCGCCCGCCCCGCCAGTCGGTCTTGCAGGACTTCGTTGGCCGCCGCGACGGCGTCGGGCGACCAGCGGTCCCGATCCGTCTCCCCCGCGATCTCCCGAAGCTGGGCCACTGACTTCCGGGCGAAGTTGGCCTTGATCGCGTCAATGAGTCGGAGGTCGTGGCTCACGGCGAATCCCCAAAATCGTTGAAACCGGCGCAGGCCGGTGCCACAAGACGAAGATGCCGCTCCCTCGCGGTCGCGGCTCGCTGGACGGTCACTTCGCCAGATCGACGCACACCAGTTCCTTGTCGTTGCGGACGTACATCTTCTTGCCGGCGAAGGCCGGCGGCGTCCACACCGTCAGCCGGCCGGCCAGCTTGTTCGTCGGCTCGACGACCTTCGCCCGGTCGATCTCCTCGTACCCCTTCGGCGACAGCTTGGCGATGACCAACTCGCCCTGCTCGTTGAACAGGAAGAACCGGTCGGCGTGCGCGGTCAGGAACAGGTTGCCCCACCGCACCGGCTTGCCCTCCTCGGTGGCCGTGCCGACGGTCGGCTTGCGCGTCTCCCAGACCCGCTCGCCGGTGTCCAGCTTCAGGCACCGCAGTTCGCCGTAGCTGCACACGCCGTAGATGTGCCCGTCCCGGATGACCGGCGTCGGCATGATGCTGTGCAGCTTGTCGCTGCCCTCCGGCCGTTCGCTCTTGCCCTTGCCGCGCCACACGATTTCCGGCGTCGTGCCGCCGATCTTCAGCATCATCGGCCCTTCGTAGAAGGCGGTGACGAACAGGTTGTCGCCGGCCTGCATCGGCATCGGGGCGGTGAGGGCGTAGTTCACCTTGAAGTCCTGTTTCCACAGCCGCTTGCCCGTCTCCGGGTCGAGGCCCAACACCGCCGCGCCGTGCCAGATGACCAGGGTGCGGACCTTGCCGAACGTGTAGATGACCGGCGGCGAATACCCGCAGTCGGTCTCGTCGAGCGTCTCGGCGGCCCACAGCTCCTTGCCGGTCTTCTTGTCGAACGCGACCACCAGCTTGCCGCCCTTGCCGCCGACGAGGCACAGCAGCTTGTCGCCGTCCACCAGCGGCGCGGCCGCGAATCCCCAGATGGGCGTGCGGGAGGTGTAGTCCTTGATGTAGTTCGTCGCCCACACTTTCTCGCCCTTGGCGGCGGTCAGGCACACGAGGTCGCCCATCGCGCCGAGGGCGTACACGCGGTCGCCGTCCACGGTGGGGGTGGCGCGCGGCCCGCTGGCGTAGCCGATCTTCGCGTACTTCACCGGGTACTCGAACTTCCACAGTTCCTTGCCGGTCCCGGCGTCGAAGGCGAACACCCGCTCGGCCTCGGCCGGCTCCTGCACGCGATCCGTGACGAACACCGTGCCCGCCGCCACCGCCGGCCCGGCGTACCCGGCCCCGACCGGCTTCGACCAGACCTTCTTCGGCCCGCCGGTCGGGAACTTCTCCAGGATGCCGTCCTCCCGCCACACCCCGTCCCGCTTCGACCCCAGGTATTGCGGCCAGTCGTCGGCGACGGCGGGGCAGGCGAACGCGACCAGCATCAAGAGTGCGAATCGGGACATGGCGAACCTCGGTGAAAGGGCATCCGGGAATTGTAGGCGGGGAGGGGCGAGGCGTTCGCCGCACGGCGGACCGCCCACTTCTCCGGCGACGACATCCGGTGTACGCTGTGGGAGTTCGAGAACGACGGCAATCACGGAAGCGAGGACTAACCACAGAGGCACAGAGACACAGAGAAGGCAGGAGAGGAGACTGATTTCAGATGAACTCTCTTCTTCTCTGGTTTCATTCGTCTCTGTGTCTCTGTGCCTCTGTGGTTAGTCTGATTTTTGTTGCCCCGTGACTTCGGATCGCTGACATGTCGCTGTCACTCGCCGCTCCACTCCCGGCCGCCCGCGCGCCCGGCCTGCCGCTGGCCGTCGGATTCGCCGCGCTGGCGGTCGGCGCGGCGGTGCTGGCCGGCGGCTTCCCCGTCGGCCTGTCCGTCGCCGTCGTGTTCCTGTTCGCCGGCCCACACAACTGGCTCGAGGCGCGGTACATCCTCGGCCGGCTGCCGGCGCGGACGGGCAAACTGCTGCCGTTCTTCGCCGTGTCCTTCCTCGGCATCGTCGGGCTGACCGCCAGCTTCGCCGGGATGTACTGGGCGGCCGCGTCCGACTACTACCCGGAGGTCCTCGCCGGCTGGTGTACGCTGCTCGTCCTGTGGGTGGCGACGCTGGTCCAGATGCGGGCGAACACGGCCCCGAAGTTCGACGCCGGGTGGGTGTGGGCGGCGGCGTTCGCGGTGCTGGCCGGCGTGTGGATGTGGCCGTTCGCGCTGCCGGCGATCCTGGTGTACGCGCACCCACTCGTGGCCCTGGTCTTGCTCGACCGCGAACTGTACCGCTCGCACCGGAGTTGGCGACCCGCGTACCGGTGGGCGGTGTTGGCCGTGCCCGCGCTGCTGCTGGTGCTGTTCTGGAAGCTGCACGACGCGCCCGACCTGCCCGAAACCGACCCGCTCACGGAGGCCATCTGCCGGCACGCCGATAGCGGGTTCCTCACCGGCCTCTCGACGCACTTCCTCGTCGCCGCGCACACCTTTTTGGAGACCGTGCATTACGGCGTCTGGGTGCTGCTCATCCCGCTGATCGGGCTGCGGTCGAAGCCCTGGGAATTGAAGGCGATCCCGGCCGCGCGGCGGAACCGGACGTGGGCCGGCGGGGTGGCGGTAGTGCTGCTGTTCGGCCTGTTCGTGGTGGCGGTCTTGTGGGCCGCGTTCCTGACCGACTACGGCACCACCCGCACCATCTACTTCACGGTGGCGTTCCTGCACGTCCTGGCCGAGGTGCCGTTCCTGCTGCGGATGGTGTAGCGGTCGGGCGTCGCGCGGATGGACGGGGTTGGAAATGGCCGTCTTCGTAGCCCGACTCTCCGAGTCGGAAGCGTAATACCGACTCGGAGAGTCGGGCTACGGGGGTGTTCCCGGCTTTCCCTCGCCCCTTCCGCCGGCGACGGTGGCCGTCACCCGCACAAACTATTTCCGACAATCTCTCCACTTTGATTTGACAAACCCAAAAACGGAACTCATAGTAACTGGTGTACACTTCGCTGTTCCGGGGAGGACGGTCGCGGCGACGACTGGGACTTGTCGTGCCGCGACCGCAGGGAGCGGGGACGAGTCACTTCTTCACGCCGAACTGGTACGTCGTCGTCGTCCGGTACTCCTCGCCCGGCTTCAGTTCGATGCTGGGGAACGCCGTCACGTTCGGCGAGTTCGGGAAGTGCTGCGTCTCCAGGCAGAACGCCTGATACTGCTTGTACACGGCCCCGCCCTTGCCCTTGGTCTTGCCGTCCAGGAAGTTGCCGGTGTAGAACTGCACGCCCGGCTCGACGGTCAGCACGTCCAGCGTCCGGCCCGACTTCGGGTCGGTCACGGTCGCCACCCGCTTCGGCTCGGCCGTCCGCTTGTCCCCGTGGACGTAGTTCAGATCGTACCCGACCGGGTCGGCCTTGATGTCCTTGATCCGCTTGCCGATGGCGGTGGCGGTGGTGAAGTCGAACGGCGTGCCCGCCACCGGCTCGATCTTGCCCGTCGGCAGCAGGGTGTCGTCGGTGGGCGTGTACTTGTCGGCGACCAGTTGCAGTTCGTGGTCGAGGATGGTGCCGCTGGCGTGCCCGCCCAGGTTGAAGTAGCTGTGGTTGGTCAGGTTCACCACGGTCGTCTTGTTCGTCGTGGCCTTGTAGTCGATGACCAGCTCGTTCTTCTCGGTCCAGGTGTACGTCACGACGCACTTCAGCTCGCCGGGGTAGCCCTGTTCGCCGTCCGCGCTGGTGTAGGTCAGCGTCAGGGTCTGCCCCTTCGGGCCGGCGGCCGCTTCGCCCCGCCACAGCATCTTGTCGAACCCGACCTCGCCGCCGTGCAGCGAGTTCTTGCCGTTGTTCGTCGGCAGGGTGAACTCGGTCTTGCCGAGGGTGAACTTGCCGGCCCCGATGCGGTTGCACACGCGGCCGGTGATGGCCCCGAAGTACGGGTGGCCGTCGAGGTAGCCCTTGAGGGTGTCGAACCCGCACACCACGTCGGCCAGTTTGCCGTCCTTGTCCGGGACGTGCAGCTCGGCGACGATGCCGCCGAGGGACAGGATCTTCACCTTCGCCCCGGACTTGTTGATGAGGGTGTACGCGGTGACGAACCCGGCCGGGCGGATCGTCTTCTTCGGGTCTTTCGGGTCGGGGATGGCGGGGGCCTCGCCGAACTTCTCCTCCTCGAACGCCGGGCCGACGCCGGGCTTGGTCTGGGCAACGGCAGCCGGCAGCGCGAGGGCGGCGGCCAGCAGGGTGAGCGCGAATCGACGCATGGGAGAGCGAACCTCCAACTCGGGGAACGGGGACGAGGGGAAGGATAGCGACGAGGGTTTCAAGTTTCAGGGTTTCAAGTTTCCAGTTGGCACCTTCGTCGCCGCGAGCCGGCGAGCGGAACAACCGGGTACAATCCCTCCACGAACCCGCACCACCGAGGGCGCGATGCCGTTCCCGAACCCCGCGACGCACAGCCCCGACGAGGCGGCGCTCGTCCGCACGATCCTGGCGCACCACGCCGCCGACCTGCCGAAGCTGGTGTACGCCGACTGGCTGGAGGAGCGCGGCGACCCGCGCGGGCCGTTCCTCCGCGCGTTCGTCGAAGCCACCGCCGACGGCTCGCCGTACCCCGACCCCGCCGGCTTCCCGCAGCCCTGGCTCGACCTGATGGGCGTCCCTGCGCTGACCGCATGCCGCCAGCACGCGCTCCCACTGACACCCGTCGAATTGCTTTTGAAAGCACGACCGGCGTTCGGAATCACCGAACAGCAAATCGGTGACGAGATGATCCCGCTCCGGGCAAGCAAATTCGGCGGCGGGGCCGACGTGCCGGACGGGTTCGAGTGGCCGACGCACAGGGGGAACGCGCTGGACTTCCTCGCGCAGTTCGACTTGGCGGAGTTGGCCGCCAGTCCCGCTGCCGACGCCCTCCCGCGAACCGGTCTGTTGTCCGTGTTCTTCCACTCTGCTGGCGGCGTGTCCGACAGCGGCGATGTCGGCGGTTGGCGGTTCTACCGCTTCGACGAGAGCGAACCGCTCCGCCGGCTTCTTCACCCTGGAAGTTCCATCGCAAACCCGCGCAACGCCTGCCGCCTGGACTTCGACGAAACGCTAACGTTACCCGAAAACTGGTGTTGGTCGGAGTCGGTGTCCGACGAGGTGCAGGAGACTTACCGCAACGAGGTGTCCGAAACCGGACTTCACCACCAACTTCTCGGATGGCCGCGGTTCTTACAGTCCGATGCCGACTGGTTCAGCATCAATGGCTTGGTGCGCCATCTGATGACACTCGGCTCGAATTTCGAGTTGGACTGGACCTGGGGTGACGCCGGGCTGCTCTATTTCGGCATCCCGACCGATGCATTGCGCACCGGGGACTTCTCGAAAACGGACTTTGACTTCCAGAGCTGCTGACAGCAACTATCAATCCTTCTTCCTCAACCCCCGGAGTCGCTCCCCATGCCCGCCGTCGCCGTCGTCTACTACTCGGCCCAGGGCCACACCCACGAACTGGTCGTCGCCGTCGGCGAAGGGGCCGGCGGCGAGAGGTGGGGGGAGCCGGTGTGCAGAATGTCCGCGAGACGAACGACGGATCCGTCGCCAAGTTGACACGGCCGAATCCACGAGCGATGACTCGTGGCCGAATTGAAGCACGCACAGTCAGGGGTTGAGCGGGGACAAGCTGAACACCCTGCAAGGGCTGGTCGTGAACGCCATGCAGCACGGCATGGTGTGGGTCGGCACGGGCGTGCTGGTGGAAGGCCCGGCCCTGGAGAACGTGAACCGCCTGAGCAGCTACACCGGGGCGATGGCGCAGTCGTACCCGGACACCGCGCCGGTGAATAGCGGCGACCGGAAGACGGCGGCGGTGCTGGGCAAGCGGGTGGCCAAGGCCGCCGCGCGGTGGGCGAAAGGGAAATGATCCCGTCGTCGCCGCGAGCCGGCGAGCGGACCCCCGAAAGGAACCCGCTCGCCGGCTCGCGGCAACGACTACGGCCTCAACTCGCTCTCACCCCAGATAGACGCCGGTGCGGACGCCGGAGTCGAAGGCGTAGAACTCCTCGACGGGCAGCAGGGTGGCCCCGGAGAACACCCGCAGGCGGGACGCGCCGCCGATGCCGGCCCCGGTGATGATGTCCGCCTTGCCGTCGCCGGTGATGTCCCGCACCGTCACCCGCACGCCGCCGGTGAAGGTGCTCTCGTAGGCGAAGAAGCTGTTCCGCAACTGGCCGGTGAGGGCGTCGAACGTCCGCACGTTCGGCCCGCCGCCCTGGTCCGCCCCGGTCACCAGTTCCGCCTTGCCGTCGCCGTCCAGGTCGCCGGCCGCCAGGAACACCCCGCCCGTGTAGGTGGCCGAGTACGGCGTGTACTGGGCGACCTGGCCGAACCCCTTGCCGCTGAACACGCGGACGAGGGACGTGTTGCCCGGCCCGTTCGACGCGGCGATGTCCGGGACGCCGTCCCCGTTGAAGTCGCCGACGGCCACGCGGGCCCCGCCGGTCTGGCTCGGGTCGAAGGCGTAGAAGCTGGTCAGGAGGGTGCCGGTGGCCCCGTCGAACACCCGCACGTTCGGCCCGCCGCCCTCGCCGGCCCCGCACACGATGTCCGCCTTGCCGTCCCCGTTGAAGTCGGCGACGGCCACGTACACGCCACCGCGGAAGTCCGGCGGGAAGGCGTAGAAGTCGCGGATGGCGGTGCCGGTGGTGCCGTCGAACACCCGCACGCGGGGGCCGGCCCCCGGCCCGGCGGTGGCGATGATGTCGGGCACCCCGTCGCCGTTGATGTCGCCGGTCGTCACCCGCACGCCGGCGGTCATGCCGTCCTCGAACGCCTGGATGCGGAACTTCTCCGTCCGCGTGGCGTAGTCGAACACGCGGACGACCGGCGCGAAGCCGGCCCCGGCCCCGACCGCCACGTAGGCGGGGGTGGTGCCGCCGGTGCCGATGCCGAACGGCGGGGTGGTGTTCACCGCCCCGGTGGACGGCCCGACCAGCGGGTTGGAGGGGGCCGACGACGAGGTGAGCACCGACGAGCCGAGGAAGTTCTGCTTGCTCGCCTCCTGCGGCACCGGCGGCGGGGAGGTCGAGACCTTGCCGAAGTTGAGCGGCCCCTGGGCCGGGTCCACCGCCGACACCCCGCCGAAGGTGGTGGCGGTGCTGCTCTGGACCGTCTGGCCGGAGGCGTTCTGCGAGCGGAAGTCCGACAGGCCGGCCGGGGTGTTCGTCTGCGTCAGGTTGTAGGTGCCCGGCGGCAGGCTGAGGAAGTCCCACCGGCCGTTGGCGTCCGTCACCGCCGTCAGCGGGCCTTGCGCCAGCCCGCTCGTCAGCGGCTGGGAGATGGTCGAGTTGGTGAAGGCCGTCCCGCCGACGGCCACCACCGTGCCGGGGATGGGGGCCTCGCCGGGGTCGAACACGCCGTTGCGGTTGGCGTCCACCCACACGTACCCGAACAGGTTGGTGCGGGGCACCTCGCCGAAGTTGTTGTTCGCCGAGTTCTGGCTGGCCGCCAGCGGGATGGTGGTGATGGTGTTGTTGCCGGGGGCGTTCCCGCCGGTGGTGCCGGCGGCGTCCTTGGTGCTGTAGAAGCCGACCGGCTGCGTCTCCACCAGTCGGTACAGGCCGGGAGTCAGGCCGCTGAACGAGTAGAACCCGTTCGCGTCCGTCTGCGCCTGGCCCACCTGGGTCAGGACGCCCGGCCCGTCCTCGCGGAACAGCTTCACCGTCACCCCGGCCAGACCCGGCTCGTTCCCGTTGCCCGGCTCGCGGGCACCGTTCAGGTTCGGGTCGCGGTAGACGAAGCCCGACAGGACCGCGTCGGCCGGGACGATCTCGCCGAAGTTGTTGTCCGGGCTGCTGCCGTCCGACCGCAGCACCACAGTCTGGATGTTGTCGCCGCTCACCGTGCCCGGCGTGCCGTTGTAGGCCGGGCCGGGGTTGTTCGTGCGGGTGGTGAACCCGGCCGGCTGCGTCTCGGCCACCGAGTAGGTGCCCGGCCGCAGACCGGTGAAGGCGTAGGCCCCGCCGCCCGTCACCTGCGTGAGCGACACCGCCGTCCCCAGGTCGGTCGTCCCCGTCAGGGTCAGAGTCGTGAGGGGGATGAGGACGTCGCCGGCGTCGAACACGCCGTTGTTGTTCTTGTCGTGATAAACGTTGCCGGCCAGCGCGACCGGCCGCACCTCGCCGAAGTTGTTACTCGCCGAGTTGGCCTGCGAGACGAGCGGGATGGCGCTGATGACGGTGCCGTTCTGCGGGGCGGTGCCGCCGGTGCTGCCGGGCTGCTCGCCCCGGTTCAGGAACCCGCCCGGCTGCGTCTCGGTGACGGTGTACGTGCCGGGCAGCAGGGCGGTGAAGGCGTAGCTGCCGTCGGCGGCGGTCGTCGTCGTCAGCGGAGCGGCCGCCCCGCCGGTGGACAGCGTGCCCGTCAGCACCACCGTGACGCCGGCGATCGGCCGGTCGAGGGCGGGGGTGAGCGAGTTCGAGTCGTTCAGGTCCTCGTAGACGAAGCCGGACAGTTGCGCGTTCGCCGTCAGCACCTCGCCGAAGTTGTTGGCCGGGCTGTTGGCGTTCGAGTTCAGCACCACCGTCTGGATCACGTCGCCGGCCACCGTGCCGGCCGTGCCGGTGCCGGGCGTGAACACCGTGCCGGGGTTGTTCGTCCGGGTGGTGAAGTTGGCCGGCTGCGTCTCGGCCACCGAGTACGTGCCCGGCCGCAGGGCGGTGAACGAGTAGCTGCCGTCGGCCGCCGTCGTGCTGGTGACGGGGGTGATGGCCGCGCCCAGGTCGGTCGTGCCGGTCAGCACCACCGTCACGCCGGCCAGCGGCAGGTCGCCGGCGTTGAACGTGCCGTCGTTGTTCGCGTCGTGGTACACGAACCCGCTCAGTTGGACGGGCCGCACTTCGCCGTAATTGTTGCCCGGCGAGTTGCCGCTCGAGTTCAGCACGACCGTCTGGATCACGTCGCCGGCCACCGTGCCGGCGGTGCCGTTGGTGGTGGCCCCGGCGGTATTCGTCCGGTTCAGGTAGCCGGCCGGCTGCGTCTCGGTGACGGCGTAGGTGCCCGGCCGCAGGGCGGCGAACGAGTAGCTGCCGTCCGCGGCGGTGACGCTCGTCCGCGTCACCGAACCGAGGTCGTCGGTGCCGGTCAACACCAGCGTCACCGCGACCAGCGGCGCGTCGGTGCCGGAATCGAACGCCCCGTTGTTGTTCACGTCCTCGTACACGGTGCCGGCCAGCTGCGCCCCGACCACCTCGCCGAAGTTGTTCGCCGGCGAGTTGCCGAACGAGTTCAGCACGACGGTGCGGATGTTGTCGTCGCCGACCGCCCCGGCCGTGCCGTTCGTCCCGTTCGTGGTGGCGGTGCCGGCGGTGTTCTTGCCGGTCAGCAGGTTGGCCGGGGTCGTCGGCTGGAGTTCCTGCACCGAGTACGTGCCCGGCAGCAGGGCGGTGAAGGCGTAACTGCCGTCGGCGGCGGTCGTCGTCGTCCGCGGGATGGCCGCGCCGCCGGTGGACAAGGTGCCGGTCAGCACCACCGTCGTGCCGGCGATGGGCGTCTCGCCGCCCTGGAAGGTGCCGTCGTTGTTCGCGTCGATGTACACGAAGCCGGAGAGCTGCGCGTTGGCACTGAGGATTTCGCCGAAGTTGTTGGCCGGGCTGTTGGCGTTCGAGTTCAGGCGGATCGTCTGGATGGCGTCGCCGACGACCGTGCCCGCCGTCCCGGTGCCGGGCGTGAACACCGTGCCGGGGTTGTTCGTCCGCGTCGTGAACCCGGCCGGCTGCGTCTCGCTGACCGTGTAGTC
>JAYUFU010000380.1:0-4108 GCA_043738505.1 Fimbriiglobus sp.
GGCCTCGAAGACTCGACCGCGACCTACAAACACAAGAACCAACTGGCTCCCATGCAACTCACCCTCGACTACGGCAAGACCGGCCTGCCCATCACCCTCCCGGACGACCGGCTGCTCGCGCCGCCGTTAGCCATCCGCCCGGTTCAGCCGCTGGCCGATCCGACGGCCGCGCTGGAAGCGGCGCTGAAAAAACCCATCGGCACCAAGCCGCTGGCGGAGCTGGCGACCGGCAAAAAGACCGCGTGCGTCGTCGTCTGCGACATCACGCGGCCGGTGCCGAACGCCCTCCTCCTGCCGCCGATCCTCCGCACCCTCGAAGCCGCCGGCGTACCCCGGAGTGGCATCACGATCCTCGTGGCCACCGGGTTGCATCGGCCGAACGTCGGCGCGGAGTTGGTCGAACTCGTCGGCGAATTCGTCGCCCGGAACTACCGCTGCGAGAACAACCACGGCAAGGTGCAGGAGGAGCACGACTACCTCGGCACCACGGATCGCGGCGTGCCCATGTGGATCGACAACCGGTATACGCGCGCCGAGTTGAAGATCACGACCGGCCTCATCGAGCCGCACCTGATGGCCGGGTACAGCGGCGGGCGGAAGGTGATCTGCCCCGGCATCGTCGGGCTGGAAACCGTGAAGGTGTGGCACGGGCCGACGTTCCTCGAACACCCGAAAGCCGACGCCGGCAGCCTGGAGGGCAACCCGGTGCATGAGGAGAACACCAAGATCGCGTTGACGGCCGGCTGCGACTTCATCGTCAACGTCTGTATTGATGGCAAGCGGCAAGTCACCTGGCTGGGGGCCGGCGACATGATCAAGGCGTGGGAGGACGGCGTGCGATTCTGCAAGGACGTCGTCCAGGTCGGGCTGCCGCGACCCGCCGACATCGTCGTCACCAGTTCCGCCGGGTATCCGCTGGACACCACCTGGTATCAGGCGGTGAAGGGCCTGACGGGGGCGATGCCAATCGTGCGGAAGGGCGGCACCATCGTCCTCGCCGCGAGCCTGACCGAAGGCTTGGGTAGCCCGGAGTTCCAGTTCCAACTGAAGCGGTACGACGCCGAGGGGCGGTACGGCGTGCCGTCCGACAGCACCACCTGCGAGATGGACGAGTGGCAACTCGTCATGCTGAAGAAGGTGCTGGCCCACTGCCGGGTGAAGGTGGTCAGCGGCGGCATCTCCGCCGACATCCTGCGCCGGTGCCGGGTGGAGCCGGTCGCCACCGTCGAGCAAGCCGTCGCCGAGTCGCTGGCCGAGTACGGCCCCGACGCCCGCATCGCCGTCATCCCGAAGGGGCCCTACGTCATGCCCCACGTCGCCGCCGCGTGACGATTCGAACCGTTTGCCTCCACGAGTTCTCACCATGCGTATCCCGCTGCTGCTCGGAGTCCTGCTCATGTCCGCAACTGTCGCCGAGGCGTCGCCGGAGGCGACCGACCGGGCCAAGAAGTTCGTCGCCGCGCACGAGGCGAGGATCCGCCCGCTGGACATCGCCGCCGGCAAGGCGTGGTGGGCCGCCAACATCACCGGCAAGGACGAGGACTTCAAGAAGAAGGAGGAGATTCAGAACAAGCTGGACGCCGCCCTCGCCGACAAGGACACCTTCGCCGAGTTGAAAGCCCTCAAGGAACTGAAGGACAAAGGGGCCATCGACGACAAGGTCATCGCCCGCGCCGTCGAGGTCTTGTACCTCACGTACTTGCCCAAGCAGATCGACCCGGAGTTGCTGAAGAAGATCACCGCCAAGGAGAACGCCGTCGAGCAGAAGTTCAACACCTTCCGCGCCGTCGCGGACGACAAGAAGATGACCGCCAGCGAGGTGGCCAAGGTGTTGAAGGAGTCGAAGGACTCGGCCGCCCGCCGCAAGGTGTGGGAGGCCAGCAAGAAGGTCGGCGGCGACGTGGCGGCGGACCTCAAGGAACTCGTCAAACTGCGGAACGAAGCGGCCAAGCAACTCGGCTTCAAGACGTATCACGCCCTGCAACTGTACCTGAACGAGCAGGACGGCGACGAACTGCTGAAGCTGTTCGACGACCTGGATACGCTCACCCGCGAGCCGTTCATCAAGGCGAAGGCCGAGATCGACGAGAAGCTGGCCGCCGCGTGCGGGGTGAAGGTCGCCGACCTGATGCCGTGGCACTACCACGACCCGTTCTTCCAGGAGTCGCCCGGCGTCTTCGACGTGAACCTGGACGACGTGTACGCCAAGGCCGACATCCTGCAACTGTGCGAGAAGTTCTACGACGGCATCGGGCTGCCCGTCGGCCGCGTGCTGGCGGCCAGCGATTTGAAGGAAAAAGACGGCAAGTCGCCGCACGCCTTCTGCACCGACATCGACCGCGACGGCGACGTGCGGGTGCTGGCGAACATCAAGCCGACCGAGTACTGGGCCAGCACTATGCTGCACGAACTCGGCCACGCCGTGTACAGCAGCTTGAACATCCCGCAATCGGTTCCGTACGTGTTGCGCGGCGAGTCGCACATCCTGACGACCGAAGGCGTGGCCATGCAGTTCCAGAAGTTCAGCAAGTCGAGCGCCTGGCTGGAGAAGATGGGCGTCAAGCTGGCCGACCCGAAGGCGTTCGACGCCACCGCGTCCAAGATGCTGCGGAACGAACTGCTCATCTTCTCCCGCTGGTGTCAGGTCATGCTGCGGTTCGAGCAGGGCATGTACGAGAACCCGGACCAAGACCTCGGCAAGCTGTGGTGGGAACTCGTGGAGAAGTATCAACTGGTGAAGAAGCCCGCCGATCGCAGCGCGCCGGACTACGGCAGCAAGATTCACATCTGCGTCGCGCCGGTGTATTACCACAACTACATGATGGGCCAACTGTTCGCCTCGCAAGTCCACCACGCGCTGGCGAAGCAGGTGTACGACGCGGCCCCCGGCTCGGTGCTGTACGTCGGCGACAAGAAGGTCGGCAAGTTCATGACCGAGAAGGTGTTCGCCCCCGGCCGGACGCTGACGTGGCGGGAGTTGACCAAGTTCGCCACCGGCGAGCCGCTGTCGCCGAAGGCGTTCGCCGCCGACTTCGGCGGCAAGTGAGTTTGAAAAGTGGGACACGCCGCGACGACGAGCGATGCGACGCGTCCCACTCGTCGAGTTGTCAATCGCCCGTGAGGATTTCTCCACCATTCGCGATGATCATGGCCCGGACCACCCATTCGGATTTCGTTTCTCGGACGAATCGAGAACTACCGTCGGCGAGCGTCGCTTGGAACCCGCCACGGGACTGTCCCCGAGCTTCGGTAACGGTCCGTTGGGTGCGAACGGTAGCCCTTCCGGCTGCGTCCACGGGACCGGCTCTGCCGCCTCCACGACAAGCAGCGTGTTCGACATTCCGTCAGTGATATCGTGAAGGCCGAGTGAACGACCGCCGTCGGAGAGAATCGCTTCGGGCTTCGCTCCGGGGCGGCTCACGAACGCCCGGTAGTGGGTGTCCCCGGCGGCATTTCGGCTGTTCTCCACAGCCGGATGGGAATACACCGTCGGCATCCTGGTGAGGAGCGTTCGGTTGTGGGGACTGTCCCAAGGCTCCGATTGGCGATATTCGCCGTACAACTGATCGCAGGGCTACCGCACTTCGAGGGCCGGGATTCCCTGGAGAACCTGCAACAGGTCGCCGTCGTCCCACCCGGCCCTGAGCCGCTTGGTCGGCGTCGGCCCCTTGCCCGGAGCCGGCTCGCGTAACGCCACGGCCGCCCGCCGCCGCCTCGCCCGGCCCGCGCCCGGCTGTCGTCCTCCCGGAACACCGCGTCGAGTACCCCGCGCAACCCGTTCTCGATGCCCCAGCGTCCCCGCACGAACGCCGCCATCTCCGCCGCCGACTCGGCGTAACGGCTCGGGTCGTAGCGGGTGGCGCACGTCCGCGTCCCGCCGACCTCCCGCTGGCGGTTCGCCGGCACCGCCGCCGCCGCGTCCGGCCAGTCCGCCGGCCGCCCGGCCGGGGCGGCGATCGCCGTCTCGCGCGCGTCCACTGCCACCCCGGCCAAGTCCGCCCCGCCGGCGTCGGCAAGGCCGACATCGTCACCGCCGCCGGGCCGGGCGGCGGGCCGCAGGTGAAGGTGTTCCGCGGGACCGACCTGTCGGTGGCGTTCGACTTCTTCG
>JAYUFU010000381.1:0-12240 GCA_043738505.1 Fimbriiglobus sp.
GCGAACCGCCTGAGTCGTTGGCCCCTTGCTGGCGCGGCGGGCTAACACGACCCGAGCCTTGGGCGATCGGCGTGTGAAGTTCTCCCCCGCGGGTGGTTCGGCCCTCACCCCCAGCCCCCTGTCCGGGGTCGGTATCGGGTTCTGCTTGGGCGAAGACCTCACCCCCCGTCCCCCTCTCCATGAATGGCGAGGGGGTGTTCAACAGGATCACGCGATGGCCGTTTTTCGTTGGAACAGCCGCCACCGACGCGGTTCCCCGGCACCGTCTGAAAAGACGCGCTCGGTCGCGGCTCGTCGGCCGGTTCACGGTCGAACGGTGGCGACCGCGCCGATGCCCTACTCGGCGCGGCCGATCCGCGCCGGCTCCCCTGTCTCTTCCCGCCAGTCGGCGTAGACCAGACGGGGGAGGTCGTCGTCCGGGTGGTCGCAGATGTGCCGCAGCAGCTCCCGCTCGTCGGGCGACATCGTGGCCACGGGTGACGACCCTCCGGGGGTGCGAAACTCCCGTCGCACCAGGAGTATTGTCATGGGCTTCCGTCGCGTCGGCCACCGCCTGGTGGTGCCGTTGCTCGCCGTCGTGCTGGCCACCCCGGTGGCGGCCGCCGACAACCCGTTCGTCAAGCACGGCCGCATACAAGTGGCGAAGTCCGGCACGCACCTCGAACACGCCGACGGCACGCCGTTCTTCGTCCTCGCCGACACCTGCTGGACCGGCCCGGCGTTCAGCAGCGAGAAGGACTGGCAGACGTACCTCGATGACCGCGTGAAGAAGGGGTTCACCGCGATTCAGTTCAACATGGCCTCGCCGTGGCGGTGCGCCCCGACCGACGCCGAGGGGAATGCGTCATACACGATCGCCGACGGGAAGCTGACGTTGAACGAGAAGTTCTACACCCGCATGGACGCGCGGCTGAAGGCGATCAGCGACGCCGGGTTGCTGGCCGTGCCGATCCTCTGCTGGGCGCACCGCAAGGGCGACGCCGGCAAGGAACTGACGGAGGAGCAAATCACCGCGCTCTGCAAGGCGGAAGTCGCGCGGTACAAGGCCGCGCATGTGCTGTGGATTCTGGCCGGCGACAACCAGTACGGGAAGGACGATGCGGCGATATGGAAGCGGGTCGGCCGCGCGGTGTTCGGCGACAAGCCGGACGCGCCCGTGACGACGCACCCGACCGGCGAGAACTTCCCGTGGAAGGACTGGGAAGGCGAGAAGTGGCTGACGGTGCTGGGCTACCAGTCGGGTCACGGCGACAGCGCGAACGCGCTGAAGTGGCTGCACTCCGGCCCGCTGGCGGAGTACGGCAAGCGGAAGGAGTTCACCCGACCGGTCATCAACCTGGAGCCGCCCTACGAGGGGCACAACGGCTACACCAGCAAGAAGCCGCACACCGAGGCGAGCGTCCGCCGGGCGATCTACTGGAGCCTGCTGGTTCACCCGCCGGCCGGCGTCACCTACGGCGGGCACGGCGTCTGGAGTTGGCACGCGAAGCCGGGCGAGGAGCCGACCGACCACAAGGGCACCGGCGTGGCGAAAGTGTGGAGCGAGGCGCTGGACCTGCCGGGGGCCGGCCAAATGAAGCACGTCCGCACGCTGATGGACGCGGTGAAGTGGACCGAGTTGCGGCCGTCGCCCGACACCGCGAAGCAGGCGGCCGACACCGACCCGGCGAAGAAGGTGGTGGGTGCCTGGACGGCCGACAAGACGACCTACGTCTTCTATTACCCGGCCGGGGCCAAGGCCGACATCCTCCTGCACGTTCGGGCGCACGATGACGCCATCCGGTGGTTCGACCCCCGCGACGGCAAGTGGGCCGAGTCGAAGCGCGGCCTGTGGACGCCCCCCGACGACAACGACTGGGTTCTGGTGGTGAAGCCGTGACACTTCCTACAACACCGCTCGTCGGCGTCATCATGGGTTCCCGGTCGGACTGGGACGTGATGAAGCTGGCGTCCGACACGCTCGCCGCCCTCGGCATCCCGCACGAGTGCGAAGTCGTCTCCGCGCACCGCACGCCCGACAAGCTGTTCGAGTATGCCAGCTCCGCCGCCGCGCGCGGGCTGGAAGTGATCATCGCCGGGGCCGGCGGGGCGGCGCACCTGCCCGGCATGTGCGCGGCGAAGACGCACCTGCCGGTCCTCGGCGTGCCGGTCGCGCACGAGAGCAGCTTCCTGCGCGGGCAGGACGCGCTGCTGAGTATCGTGCAGATGCCGGCCGGCATCCCCGTCGGCACACTGGCGATTGGGAAAGCAGGAGCCACCAACGCCGCCCTGCTGGCCGCCGCCATCCTGGCGAACAAGTACCCGGAAGTGCGGGCGAAGCTGGTCGCCTACCGCGCCAAGCAGACGGCCGACGTGCTTGAGAAGAGCGATCCGGCGGGGTAACATCAATCAGCAGTTGCCGTTCCCGGAGGTATGAAAATGGAACAGGTGCCGCTCTCGGACAATCTCGGGGCGATCTTCCAGTCTCGGCTCGTCCCGGTGCAGGTCGTGGATGGGAAGGGCAAGGTGATCGGGACATTCGTGCCCCGTTTGACAGAGGATGATGTGAAGCCTGACGGCGTGGTGGCCGGTACGCCCGAACACAAGACACCTGAACGCACGACGGTCACGGGGGTTCGTATCTGCGAAGCCGGCAACACAGGCTACCGATGCCTCTTGGCGATCCTCGCCAAGGGGTTTCACGTCCGGTTGGAGTACCACAAACTCGACAAGCCTATCCTGCACTGGGACGATCACATGCCGTGGTATTGGGCCAAAAGAAATGGGAACGACTTCATGGCTTACACGCCCGAAGCGTTACTTGGCCTCATCGCCATGCACGAGGTCCACGGCGACGACTGGCGACATTGGGCGGATGGCGAACAAGAGGCGGTGGAGCGGATTTACGACACTGCACAGACCTTCGACCGCGATGGCAACTTGCTTCCTGACGAGTGACCCGATCCTATGCACCTCGGCATCCTCGGCGGCGGGCAGCTCGGGCGGATGATCGCCCTCGCCGCGCACCCGCTCGGCATCACGTCCACGGTTCTCGACCCGTCGGCCGACCCGTGCGCGGCGGCGGTGGCCGGGCATGTTCGCGGCGAGTTCGACGACCTGCAAGCGCTGTACGAACTCGCCAAACGGAGCGATGTCGTCACGTTCGAGTTCGAGAACGTGCCGGTCGAATCGGCCCGCTGGCTGGCGGAGCGGGTGCCGGTGTTCCCGCTAGCGAAAGCCCTGGAAGTGTCGCAGGACCGCGTCGTCGAGAAGAGCTTTTTCCAGTCCCTCGGCATCCCGACGCCGCCGTTCGCCGCGATCGAAACGCGCGACGAGTTCGACGCCGCCGTCCGCGACATCGGCCTGCCCGCCGTGCTGAAAACCCGCCGGTTCGGGTACGACGGCAAGGGGCAAGCGGTGATCCGCACGCCCGCTCAGACGGAACAGGCGTGGACGCAACTCGGCGGGCGGCCGCTGATTTTGGAAGGCTTCGTGCCGTTCGACCGCGAGTTGTCCACCATTGCCGTGCGCGGGCGGGACGGGTCCACCGCCTTCTACCCGCTCGTCGAGAACGAACACCGCGAGGGGATGCTGTACCGCAGCTTGGCACCGGCGTCGGGCACCGGCGAGGAGTTGACCGAGCGCGCCTGCGACTTCGCCCACCGGGTGCTGACGGAGTTGGATTACGTCGGCGTGCTAGCCATCGAGTGGTTCCAGGACGGCCCGCGCCTGCTGGCGAACGAGATGGCCCCGCGCGTCCACAACTCCGGCCACTGGACCACCGAAGGGGCGGTGACGAGCCAGTTCGAGAACCACGTCCGCGCGGTGTGCGGGCTGCCGCTGGGTCGCACCGCCGCCGTCGGCCACTCGGCCATGTTCAACCTGATCGGCCACCGGCCGGATTTCGCCGAGGTGCTGAAGCGGCCCGGCGCGCACCTGCACTGGTACGGCAAGGAGCCGAAGCCGCTGCGGAAGGTCGGGCACGTCACCCTGACCGCGCCGACGGCCGAGGACCGCGACGCGCGGGCGGCGGAGCTGGCGGCCCGACTCGCGCGCGGCTGACGCGCGGCGTCGTCACGCGATCCGGCCGGCGGCGCGGAGGAGGCCATCGGCCCAGGTCCGCTGGTCCGGCGAGAGGCGGGGGTGACAGGCGTCGGCGTATCCGGCGAGTTGCGCATACCGCCCCGTGTCGTAGGCGCGGTCCAGCAGCGGTTGCAACTCGACGGTGACGGGCGGCACGTCCGGGTCGAGGGGGACGCTGATGGCCGGCAGACGATCCGCCAACCGGAAGGCGGCGACGAACCGCTGCGGCCGGAAGCGGCGGCGGGTGGCGACCGCGACGCACACGTGGTAGTCGAAACCGGGGGTGATCCGCTCGAGTTCGGCCTCCGCCACGGCCGTCGTGTGCGTGCCGCCGCGGAGCAGGTCGATCTCGACGACGTGGACGCCGCCCAGGCGGTACTCCTCCTGTTTCTCCCGGTAGGCGATCCGCCCGGCGTCGTCGTTCTTCTTGTTCGACAGGCTGAGGACTTCCACGGCCGTCACCAGCCGCCGGCCGCGCGGCGACACGATTTCCAGGTACGACTCCGTCCACGGGTCGGTGCGGGGGTCCGCTGCGACCAGGGTCATGCCGGGCAGTGTGGCGAGAGCGACGCCGCCACCACTGTCTAGGCGGTCGCTGCCGAACACGCTCCCGTCCGGCTCCCGCCGCTGTTCGTCGTCCACCCAGACGCGGGTCTTGGTGGTGGCGACGTACCCCGGCGGCATCGCCGCGTTCAACGCTTCGCTGATGTAGATGAGCAATCGCTCGTGCAGGTCGGGGAAAACTTCCTCGCCTTCCAGCCACGGGTCCATGCCCGGAAACGGACTCGGCATCGGCGGCCCTCCGGTGTCCCACTCAGGATATCAGGTCTCCCGCGTGGCTGTCCTCGCCCCATTCCTACCATAACGGAACCTCCCGTATCCGATCCCCGGTGGAATGACCCCCTCATGGCGACCCCGCTCACGGTGGTGATCTTCGGCGCGTCCGGCGACCTGACCGCCCGCAAGCTGATCCCGGCCCTGTTCAACCTGGCGCGCAAGGGGCGGCTGCCGGCGGAGGCGCAAATCCTCGGCGTCGCGCGGTCGCCGCTGACCGACGACACGTTCCGCGCCGAACTCGCGCCGAAGGTGCAGGCCGCGTTCACGTCGTCCGGCGAGGGGTGGAACCCGGCCGAGTGGGACGAGTTCGCCCGGCGGCTGCACTACGTCTCGGCGGACGTGACCAAGGCCGGCGGGGTCGCGCCGCTGACGGCGTGGTTCGAGGCGAACGAGGGGCCGGCCGGCGGGCGGCGGGTGTACTACCTGAGCATCTCGCCGGAGCTGTACCCGCAGGTGGCGACGGCCCTCGGCGCGGCCGGGCTGAACAAGGAGGTGGGCGGGTTCCGCCGGCTGATCGTCGAGAAGCCGTTCGGCCACGACTTGGCCACCGCGAAGGCGCTGAACGAGGCGCTGCACGCGCAGTTCGACGAGAAGCAGCTCTACCGCATCGACCACTACCTGGGCAAGGAGACGGTGCAGAACATCCTCGTGTTCCGGTTCGCCAACACGCTGTTCGAGCCGCTGTGGAACTCGCAGTACATCGACCACGTGCAGATCACGACGGCCGAAACGGTGACGGTCGGCAAGCGCGGCGCGTACTACGACGGGTCCGGCGTGCTGCGGGACATGTTCCAAAGCCACCTGTTGCAAGTGCTGAGCCTGGTGGCGATGGAAAGCCCGTCGCGGTACACCGCCGACTCGCTCCGGAACGAGAAGCTGAAGGTGCTGAACGACATCTCGCTGCCGTCGTTCGACGAGGCGTGCCGGAGCGTGTCGGTCGGGCAGTACGCCGGCTACCGGGCCGAATCGGGCGTGCCGCCGGACACGCGGACGCCGACCTTCGCGGCGGTGAAGCTGAACATCGACAACTCGCGGTGGAAGAACGTGCCGTTCTATGTGCGGAGCGGGAAGGGGCTGAAGTCGCGGTACAGCGAGGTGTTCATCCAGTTCCGCTGCCGGTCGCACATCCCATTCCAGTTGCCGCCGGGCGAGATGTTGCAATGCAACCAGATGACGCTGGAGTTGCAGCCGAACGAGGGCATCCGGCTGAACTTCCAGACGAAGGTGCCGGAGGTGGACGGCGTGCGGTTGCAGCCGCGCGACCTGGCGTTCAACTACAAGGAAGCCTACGCGACGAAGGCACTGCCGGAGGCCTACGAGCGGCTGATCCTCGACTGCATCCAGGGGGACGCGAGCCTGTTCATGCGGAGCGACGAGATCGAGCGCGCATGGGAGATCATGGACCCGCTCATCGCCGCCACCGAGCGGGCCGACGCCCCGCAGCCGACCGAGTATGCCCTCGGCAGCCAAGGGCCGGCGTGCGCCGACGAGATGATCACCGCCGACGGCCGCGCGTGGAACCCGGTGAAGTGATGCGTTTCAGTTGGAGTGGCTTGAGTAGGTCGCGGTCGGCATCGCGCGGGGCATCTACGACGACCGCGCGTTCGAGCGGCTGCCGATCCTCGCCGACGCGCTGCAAGACGCCGGCTGCGAGAACGCCGAAGTGCTGTCCCACTGCCGCGAACCGGGCACGCACGTCCGCGGCTGCTGGGTGGTGGACTTGGTGCTGGGGAAGTAGGTCGCGGTCGATGTTCCCCGTAGGGGAACGAGGCCCGACGGCGCTCCACCTCCGGCCCGATGACTGTCGGCTGTCGGGCCTCCCCGGCCTGTGGCCGGCTCGACCGCGACCTACAGCCGGGCGTGCATGTGCGCGGCTGCTGGGTGGTGGACTTGGTGTTAGGGAAGGTGTGAATCCCCTTTATGTTCCCAGGGTGCGCTGCGCGACCCTGGGCTTTGGAGTACAACGCCTTCGGCGTAAAGAGAGTCTTGAACCCCGAAGGGGTTCCATTCCATAGCCCAGGGTCGCGCAGCGCACCCTGGGTATCCACCGTGGGGGGGACCACAATGACGACCGACGACGAGCTTTGGGCGGAAGTCGCCGCCGTCATCGATTCGGCGAAGTCCGCCGTACACTTCTCGAACCAACTGTTCAGCCCGCCGGACGGATTGTTCTGTCGTCTCGGCAGGACCGAAGCCGACCGCCGCGCGATCATCGAATCCGACCTGTTCAAACGCGCGCGGACGAAAATCCGCGAACTTGAATCACGGGAGAGCGATCTGCTGCGCGAAATCAACGAGCAATTCGGCGACCGCCTGCCGCCGGATACCTATCTCCGGTTGGAACCGGTGAGGCAGTTCACCACGGCACTATAACGACCTGCATCGGTCAATCGAAACGGTTCTCGCCCTTCGGAGTCCTTCCCGTCATGCTGTCCGTCCGCCCCGGCCCCGCCGCCCTCGACTTCCTCGCCCTCGGTGCCCTGGTCCACCGCCTCGACCCCGGCGTGCTGCCGTTCCGCCGCGCCCGCACGCTGGACGTCCATGTGTCCGGCGGCGAGTACAACGTGGCCGCCAACCTGTCCGACTGCTTCCACCTGAACACCGGCGTCTGCTCGGCGATGGTGGACTACCCCGTCGGCGAGCTGATCCAGGCGGGCGTGCGGGCGATGGGCGTGAAGCCCTTCTACAAGACGTTCGCGCACGACGGCGTCCGCGGGCCGAACATGGCTACCGTGTACAGCGACCGCGGGGCCGGCGTCCGCCCGCCGGTCGTCTTCTACAACCGCTCGAACGAAGCCGGCGCGATGCTGCAGCCCGGCGACTTCGACTGGACGGCGATCTTCGCCGGCGGGGTGAAGTGGTTCCACTCCGGCGGCATCTTCGCGGCCCTGTCGGACACCACGTCCGAACTCATCATCGAGGCGATGCAGGCGGCGAAGGCGGCCGGCGCGGTGACGAGCTTCGACCTGAACTACCGGGCGAAGTTGTGGAAGGTGGCCGGCGGCGACCGCAACCCGGTGGACGTTCTGGCCCGCATCGTGAAGCACGTGGACGTGCTGATCGGCAACGAGGAAGACCTGCAACTCGGCCTCGGAATCGAAGGCCAGAAGGCCGAGAAGGGACTGGACGCGACGAAGTTCTTCGAGACCATCGGCCTCGCGGTCAAGAAGTTCCCGAACATCCGGGCCGTCGCCACGACGCTGCGGGAAGTGCAGACCACCAACCGGCACGAGTGGTCGGCGGTGCTGTGGCTGGACGGGAAGGAGTACACCGCGCCGAAGTGCCACCTGGACGTGGTGGACCGCATCGGCGGCGGGGACGGGTTCGCCTCCGGGCTGATCTACGGCCTGCTCACCGGCCGGCCGACGCAGGAGGCGCTGAACCTCGGCTGGGCGCACGGCGCGCTCCTGACGACCTTCCACGGCGACGTGACGATGGCGAAGCTGGCCGAGGTGGAGGCGTTCGCCAAGGGCGGCTCCGCGCGGGTGCAGCGGTGACGGCACCGGCCGGAAGGTGCGTCGCGCGAAAGTGTTGATCTCACCTCCGGCCCGGTATATTATCTGTGAACAACCTTCCACGTGGAAGCATTCGATCCCACCGTCCCGGCGGCCGGGGACGCCGTCCGCCGCGAACCTCGACGGCGTTTCCCGTTCGACTGCCAGAACAGCCGCCTCCCCCTCCCGGTGCCGCCCGCCATGATCCCCACCCTCCCCTGGACGTTCCACTCGGCCGGCTCGCTCGTGTTCGGCCGCGACTCGGTGGCGCAGCTCGGCGACATCGCCGGCCGGCTGAAGGCGACGCGGGTGCTGGTCATCACCGACGCCAACCTCGTGAACGCCGGGATCGCCGCGAAGGTGACGGCCCCGCTGACGGCCGCCGGGTGCGCGGTGGAGGTGTTCGCCGGGTGCGTACCGGAGCCGCCGGTGGAGGTGATCCGCGCCGCCGCCGATGCCGCGAAGGCGTTCAAGCCGGACCTGCTCGTTGGCCTCGGCGGCGGCAGCAACATGGACGCGGCGAAGCTGGTGGCGGTGCTGCTCGCGCACGGCGGCGACCCGACGGACTGGGTCGGCGACTCCCGCGTGCCCGGCCCCGTCTTCCCGCTGGTCTGCATGCCCACCACCGCCGGCACCGGGAGTGAAGTGTCCGCCGCCGCCGTGTTCACCGACACCGCCGCCAAGATGAAGGTCAGCACCCTGTCGCCGTACCTGCGGCCGGCGGTGGCGCTCGTCGATCCGCTGCTCACGGTCGGCTGCCCGAAGCAGGTGACGGCCGACTCCGGCATCGACGCGCTGACGCACGCGCTGGAGGCGTTCCTGGCCGTCGATCAGGACGACTTCGTCAAGCGGGCCGGCGGGCCAAGCGTTTACCAGGGCGCGAACCCCATCGCCAGCCTGTTCGCCGCGAACGCCGTCATGCTGGTGAACCGGTTCCTCCGCCGCGCGGTGGACGCGCCGACCGACCTGGAAGCCCGCGACGGCATGGCCCTCGCCGCCACCTACGGCGGGCTGGCGTTCGCCAACGCCGGGGTCGCGCTGGTCCACGCGATGGAGTACCCGGTCGGCGGCGCGGTGCATGTGTCCCACGGGGCCGGCAACGGGCTGCTGCTGCCGTATGTGCTGCGGTTCAACCTGCCGCTGCGGGCGAAGCGGCTGGCCGAACTGGGCGGGCTGTTCGACGTGGCGTACAAGTCGTCGGAGCCGGAGGACGTGGCCGAGGGGATCGTGCAGGCGGTCGAGCAGCTCCGGGCCGACATCGGCATCCCGACGCGATTGCGCGACATCGGCGTGACGGAAGACATGCTGCCGGGCTTCGCGGAGAAGGCGTTCGGCATCAAGCGGCTGATGCGGGTGAACCCGCGGATGCCCCGCACCGCCGACGAAATCCTGGGGATTTACAAGGCCGCCTGGTGAGGCTCCGCCCGCGCCGATTGGGGGATTTGGGTTGGGGGTGCGGGCGGCGAACCGGGTGGGTATACTCCGCCGACTCGCGCCCGACCCCCACTCGTACTTGAGCCGAGGCCATGCCCGCCGATCCCGCGCCCCTGCCCGACCAGTACCACTTCCTGCTGCCCGCCTGGGGCGAGAAGTACATCGACGTGTTCCTGCGGTACACCCTGCCGTCGCACATGGCCGAGGGGAACATCGGGGCGCTGCCGGCCGACGCCACCCTGCTCCGCATCTACACCCGCAGCCAGGACGTGAGATTCTTCCGCGCGTCGCCGCTGTTCCGCCAGTACGAGAAGGACCACGCCTTCCAGTTCGAGTTCATCGACGACCTGCAACTGGTGCAGTCCGACCCGTACCGGACGCTCACCGCCTGCCACGAGCGGGCGCTGACGCAGGCGGCCGGCACGGACACGGCGTTCTTCTTCATCAACCCGGACGCGGTGTACGGCGACGGCACCTACCGGGCGTGCCTGGACCGGTTCCGCGCGGGCAAGCGGGCGATCCTCACGCACGGGCTGCGGGCCAACCTGCCGGCGTTCGCGGCGCAGTTCGACACCCTCCGCCCCGCCCCCGGCGTGTGGCCGAATTTGCCCCCCCGCCTGTTGTCCCGGCTGGTGCTGGACAACCTGCACCCGCTGTCGGTGGCGCACGTCGTGGACGGGGCCGGGAACCGGTCGCTCGGCAGCTACTACTGGCGGGTCGGGGCGGACGGGCTGGTCTGCCGCTGCTTCCACACGCACCCGCTGGCCGTGCGTCCACTGCACAAGGTGACGCGGCTGTTCACCACGCTCGACCACGAGTACGTGCGGATGAGCTGCCCGGACCCGGCCACCGTCCACCTCGTCACCGACTCGGACGAGCTGATCGCCATCGAACTATCGGTGCCCACGCACCTGGCCGAGTGGGTGAAGACGGAGAACGTGCCGGACGAGGAAATCCAGGTCTGGATGAAGGAATGGACGAACGCCTACCACCGGGACGCCGTGCGGCGGACGGTGGTGTTCCACGCCGGCCCGATCACGGCCGAGTACGAGCCGGCCGAGCGGGCGGCCGAGGGGTACGCCAGCGCCCTGCTGGCCGAGTTCGACCGCCGCAACCCGCTGGCCGGGCCGGACATGGCCGTCGTCAGTCAGGCCATCCGGTGGGAGAAGGAAGCGGCCGAGGCAGTGATCGCGGCCGAAGCGGTCGCCGCCGTGGCCCCCCCGGTTCCGCTTCCGCCTCCTCCGCCGGCCCCGCCGCCCCCGCCGAAACGGCCGTCGCTCGTCCGCCGGCTGATGACGAAGGTCCACCGCCGGCTGAACCGGTCGCTGTACGACCGCACCGACCACCTCGCCCAGACCGTCAAGACGCTGATCGAACAGCGGATGATCGAGGCCGAGCGGACGCGGCACGTCGAGTACGCCCTCGCCAACTTCCGGCACGACGCGGCGACCCAGATTTCGGACCTCGTCCGGCAACTGTCGGCGGGCCAGCAGCAGCAGTTGGAGGGATTCCGCGCCCAGTTGGCGGACGCCCGCCAGCAAATCGCGGCGGCGGAAGCACGGGCGGCGGCAGCGCTCGCCGGCGCGGTGCAACCGGTGGCGAACACCCTGGCCGGGGTGAAGTACACGCACGACCGGCTGCTCGGCCTGCTGTCGCGCACCGGCGCGATCAGCTTCTCGGACCGCGACCCGGCCCGCACCACCTCGCAGCCGCCGCTCGGGTATTCCGACTACGACATGGCCAGCCTCGTATACCGGCCGGCGTTCGAGCGGGCCATTCGCTACCTCCAGGGGAACGACCTGCCCGGCTGCGTGGCCGAGTTCGGCACCTACCGCGGGTTCACCGCGCAGACGTTCGCCGAACTGCTCCGCGACACCCAGTGGCGGGCCGACCTGTACCTGTACGACTCGTTCGCCGGGCTGCCCGCGCCGACCGGGAACGACGCCACCAGCTACGAGGTGGTGCGGCGGAAGTCGTGGCTCGCGGGGGAGATGGCCCCGGAGCCGGACATCGTCGCCCGCATCCGCGCGAGCGTGGCCGAGGCGATCGGCCTCGAACGGCTGCACATCCACCCCGGCTTCTTCGACGCCAGCCTGCCGGCGCACCCGCCCCGCGAGCCGGTGGCCGTCCTGCACATCGACGCCGACTTCTACGAGTCCTGCCGGTTCGTGCTGCAATACCTGGCCGACGCGAACCTGCTGACCGACGGCGGGGTGCTGCTGATGGACGACTACAACAGCAACGCGGCGAACCCGAACATGGGCGAGCGGAAGGCGCTGACCGACTTCTTGGCGGACAACCCGAAGTGGACAGCCAGCCCGTGGTTCGCCTACGGCTGGCACGGCCATGCCTTCTTCCTGCACGACGCGACCGCCGGGAAGTGACTTTTCGTGGCCGCGGGCCACGGGCGGGG
>JAYUFU010000382.1:0-4101 GCA_043738505.1 Fimbriiglobus sp.
CCGTGTTGCGAGCTTCGGGCGGGGAGTTTCTTCCGGCCTGAAAGGCCGGTTCCACCAGCCCAGGCCGTGAGGCCTGGGTTGTGGCCGGGAACGGAATCCGGCCCTGAAAGGGCCGTTCATGCCCGTGCCGTGAACGGCCCTTTCAGGGCCGGAGGAATGGGTTGTGCGGATACCCAGGCCTCACGGCCTGGGCTGGTGGAACCGGCCTTTCAGGCCGGAAAACGGGCGGATGAAACGGACTTGAGGATGCGGGTAACCGGAAAAGGTTACGGCTCAGTCGGTCTCGGTATTACTTCCCCTCGATGGCGTACAGGTGCTTCTCGCCGCGCAGGTACAGGGTCTTCCCCACCGCCACGGGCGAGGCGTCGATGGGGTCGTTCAGCGGGTTCACCGACAGCACCTCGGGCGCGTCGCCGGCCTTCAGGACGACGGTGGTGCCGGCCCGGTCGCAGATGTAGATGCGGCCGGCGGCGGCCAGCGGCGAGGCGTACAAGCTGCCCAGCTTCGGCAGCCGTTCGCCGGTCGTCAGCGGCTTGCCGGACTTGGCGTCCAGCACCGTCAGCACCGGCGTGTTGGCCTGCGTGAAGTACAGCCGGCCCTCGGACAGCAGCGGTGACGGCACATACGGCGTCCCCTTGCCGTACCGCCAGTTCACCTTGCCGGCCAAGCCCAGGTCGCCGGTCGAGTCCAGCGGCACCGCCACTGCCGCCGCGCCGCCGTACCCGCTGAACAGGTACGCCACGCCGTTCTCGGCCAGCGGGGACGGGATGGCGTTCGTCGTCATCCCGCCGACTTCCCAGATGACTTTGCCGTCGGCGAGGTCGTAGCTGCGAGCGCGGGTGGTGCCGTTGACGATCACCTGCGTCCGCTTGCCGTGGGCCACCACCAGGGGGGCGTTCCAGCTCGTCTTCTCGTCCCGCTTCGTCTCCCACTTGGTCTTGCCGGTGGCGGCGTCGAGGACGATCAGTTTGGAGTCGTCCTCATGGTCCCAGTTCAGCACCACCGAATCGCCGTGGACGACGGGCGTGACCGCCTCGCCCCAGCCGAGGCGGGTGTGCATCCGGCCGAAGTCGCGGGACCAGAGTTGCTTGCCGTCGAGGTCGAACGCGAACACGCCGAAGGAGCCGAACGAGGCGTACAGCCGCTGGCCGTCGGTGGCCGGCGACCCGGCGGCGTAGGAGTGGGTGACGTGGTGGCCCTCGTGCGGCACGGCCTCGGCGGCCGTCTTCCGCCACAGCTCCTTGCCGGTGGTGCGGTCCAGGCAGAGCACGTCGAACTTGTACCAGTGCGTCGGCGGTTGCGTCCGGGTTTGGAACTTCGGATCGACCTTCGGCATCTCCTCCGGCTTGGCCTCGCGGTCGGTCTTGATCGCGGTCAGGATGAAGATGCGGTCCTCCCACACCACCGGGGTGGCGCTGCCGCGACCGTCGATGGGCACCTTCCACTTGATGTTGGTCTTCTCATCCCACTTGGTGGGCGGGTCGGCCGACTTCGGGGCGACGCCGTTAGCGGTCGGGCCGCGCCAGCTCGGCCAGTGGTCGGCGGCCGTAGCGAACGAAATGGAGAGCACGAGGGCGAAGGGCACGAGACGCGGCATCGGCGCAACTCCGGGCGGGGCGGGTGCGCTCGTTGTATCGCCGCCGCCATTCGCCGGAAGGGGACGACCTCCCCAGGCTCGACTGCGCCGTTCCGACCGCGGAACAGGGCCGGGGGATTGCCATACCTCATCGTTCCGCTCCGCCCGTGGCCGCTTGACGGCGGCCGGGGCGTGACTACCTTTAAACAGGTACGCCATCTGTCCCGCCGGTCCTGCCCCAGAAGGTCCTTCATGCCCGCAACGTGTGTCGTCGGTCTCCAGTGGGGGGACGAGGCGAAAGGGAAGATCGTGGACCTGCTCGGCGACCGCCACCAGTTCGTGGTGCGGTTCAACGGCGGGAACAACGCCGGCCACACGGTGGTGTGGGGCGACCGCACCTTCAAACTCAGCCTACTGCCCACCGGCGTGCTGAAGCCGCACGTCACGTCGGTCATCGGCAACGGCGTCGTCGTCTACCCGCCCCGCTTCCTCGAAGAGGTGGACCAGTTGGTGAAGGCGGGCGTGCCCGTCGGGGCCAACCTCGTCGTGTCCGATCACGCCCACGTCATCTTCCCCTACCACATGGAAGAGGAGCGGCTGGCCGAGGCGGAAGCCGACGGCAAGATCGGCACCACCGGGCGGGGCATCGGGCCGTGCTACCAGGACAAGGTCGGCCGGCGGTTCGCGGTGCGGGTCGGCGAGCTGCTGCATCCGACGCACCTGCGGGAGCGCCTGCGGCAGATCGTGCCGATGAAGAACCGGCTCATCGCGGCGTTCGCCGGCGGCCCCGGCGACACCATGAAGTTGTTCGACGCCGACCGCCTGTGCGACGAATACCTCGGCTACGCCGAGACGCTCCGGCCGCACATCACCGACACCGCAAAGCTGCTGCACGACGGCCTCGCCGCCGGCAAGCATGTCCTGTTCGAGGCGGCCCAGGGGTCGCTGCTGGACGTGGACCACGGCACGTTCCCCTACGTCACCAGCAGCAGCAGCCTGCCGGCCGGCATTTGGCCCGGCACCGGCGTGCCGACCAAGCACCTGACCCGCACCGTCGGCGTCGTGAAGGCGTACACCACCCGCGTCGGTCGTGGACCGTTCCCGACCGAACTGGACGACGGGCCGACCGGCATCGGCGAACGCATCCGCAAGATCGGCCGCGAATACGGCACCGTCACCGGCCGGCCCCGCCGCACGGGGTGGTTCGACGCGGTGGCGGTGCGGTACACGGCGGCGCTGAGCGGCGCGGACGACATCACCGTCATGCTGCTGGACGTGCTGAGCGGCCTGCCGGAACTGAAGCTGTGCGTCGGGTACGAACTCGACGGCGAGCGGATCGACCACTTCCCCAGCGACGCCTTCCTGCTGGAGAAGTGCCAACCGGTGTACGAGACGCTGCCCGGCTGGAGCGAGGACATCACCGGCTGTC
The DNA here is from genome assembly GCA_043738505.1 of Fimbriiglobus sp. Classification (GTDB taxonomy): domain Bacteria; phylum Planctomycetota; class Planctomycetia; order Gemmatales; family Gemmataceae; genus JALHQU01. The sequence goes on from JAYUFU010000382.1 coordinate 3,006, forward strand.
GCACGTTCGCCGCCCTGCCCGCCGCCGCCCGCCGGTATGTGGATGTCATCCAGCAACTCGTCGGCCTGCCGGTGAGCGTGGTGTCCGTCGGCCCCGACCGCGCGCAGACGATTCCGATGGAGAAGAATTAACCACAGAGGCACAGAGAAGAAAGAAGAGTGTGGACAGGATCACAGGATGAAAGGCATGGATGAAGACAGAATGGTTCATTCTTGATCCTTGATTTCATCCTGTGATCCTGTCCATTCATTCCGGCCTGAGCGGTGATACTCCTTTATGGCCGATCAGCATCACAACACCAACGAGTATTGTCGGTCGGTCGGGGTCGATCCCGACCGCCTGCCCCGGCACGTCGCCGTCATCATGGACGGCAACGGGCGGTGGGCCGTCGAGCGCGGCGGGGAGCGGGTGGAGGGGCACCTGCGGGGGGCGGACGTGGTGCGGTCCACGGTGACGGAGTGCTGCCGGCTGGGGATCGACCAACTCACGCTGTACTGTTTCAGCGCCGAGAACTGGAAGCGGCCCGCCGAGGAAGTGGCGTTCCTGATGATGCTGCTGAAGCAGTATCTGCTCGACGAGCGGCAACTCCTGCTCGACGAGAACATCCGCTTCGCCATCATCGGCCGGCGGGAGGGCATCCCGGCGGACGTGCAGGCGGAGATGGACGAGAGCATCTGTCGCACGGCCGGCAACACCGGGCTGACGCTCTGCCTCGCCATTAACTACGGCAGCCGGACGGAGATCGTGGACGCGGTGCGGGCGCTGGCCGAGCGGGTGAAGCGCGGCGAGTTGCAGCCGGCCGACATCGACGACCAAGCGGTTTCGGATTCGCTGTACACGGCGGGGATGCGCGACCCGGACCTGCTCATCCGCACCGCCGGCGAGATGCGGGTGAGCAACTACCTGCTGTGGCAGATTTCCTACGCCGAACTCTGGGTGACGCCGAAGTGCTGGCCGGACTTCGACGCCGGCACCCTGCACGACGCCTGTTGCGCCTTCGCCGCCCGCGACCGCCGCTTCGGCGGGTTGACCAACCTGCGGGGAGCGGTCTGAAGTGTTCTGCTCGCTCCGCGAGCGGCTGCTTGCACCCCCGGGA
>JAYUFU010000383.1:0-32131 GCA_043738505.1 Fimbriiglobus sp.
CCCATCGCTGGTTGGCCCCTCGCTGGCGCGTCGGGCTAACAAGAATCCCCTCCTACCGCAGCTGCGCCTTCCCGGCGGGCCTGCCTTTCTCGTCCAGGATTTGGAAGTGGTGGATGCCGCCCGGCCGGTCGTCGGTGTGCGTCCACACGACCTTCTTCTCGCGGGTCACTTCGGTCAGCTTCACCTGCTTGGCCCCGGCGTGGTGGCTGGTGATGACCGTGTTGCCGTTGTCCAGCCGCTGCACCCCGCAGGCGTCGTTGATCGGCTTGCCCGGCAGGTCGTCGTTCGTCACCCGCCAGACTTCCTTGCCGGCCTTGTCCACTTCGATGACGAGGTTGCCCAGCGTGCAGCCGATCAGCGTGTTGCCGTCGGGCAGGCGGATGGCGGTGAACGGCATGTGCGGGGTCTTCACCTCCCACACCACCTTGCCCGTCGGGTCGTACTCGCGGACTACGCGGTCGAGGAGCTGCGGCACGAGGTAGTTGCCGCCGGCCAGCTTGCGGGTCATCCGCGTTTGCAGGTGGTAGTCCTTCGTCTGGGCCGTGAGCGGCACCTCGGCGAGCACCTTGCCGTCGCGGCCGACCTCGATGACCTTCGGCTTGTCGCCGGCCTCGGTCAGCAGCACTTTGCCGTCGCCGAGCGGTTGGACGGTGTTCACTTCGGCCTGCGTGCCTTTGAACTCGAACAGCACCTTGCCGTCCTTGTCCACCTCGACGACGGCCCCGCCGGGGAAAGTCTTGCTCTTCGACAGCGCGAGTAGGACGTGGCCGTTGTCCAGCACCCACCCGTCGCGGGACGAGTGCGGGTACGTCCACGTCACCTTGCCGGCGGCGTCGAGGATTCGCGTCTCCCCGCCGGTGGCGAGGAAGCCGTGCGCCACCGGGTCGGCGGCGACCGACGTGGCAGTCAAGGTCAGGACCGCGAGGAGCGACAGCGAGCGGGGCATGGGAACTCCCGGTGACGAGAACAGTCGTGTGCCGATTCTCATTCACCGGGCGGCTCGTGGCAAGAGCGTGCCGGGCGATTGCGGGTCGCGCCGGCGGTAGCGGTCGCACCGGCGGGCGCGGGCCGCGCACCACCCCACCCCCTTCCGCGACCGGAATCGCTGGCACGACTTCCCCCCCGCGGCCGATGTTTCCCCGGCGGATCGGGACAACCCCGGCGCGCCCGCGTCGTCTGGGAATGAAGACGCGCTTTCCTGGGAGGACTCCGCCGTGACCCGGCTCTCCGTTCGTCTGGCCGCCGCCGCCGCGCTGACGGCCGCCTCGTCCGCCTCCGCCATCGACCTCGGCTTCGGGCTGCTGAAGAAGAAGCCGACCCCGCCGGCGGCGGTGCAGCCGGCCAAGCCCGACCCGGCCGCGCGGCTGAAGCAGCTCCTCGCCGCGCTGCAATCCGACCCGGACGTGGACCGCCGCAAGGCCGCCGCCGAGGAGCTGAAAGCGGCCGACCCGCGCGGCAGTTCCGATCTGCTGTCGGCTCTCGTCGGGGCGACGCAGAAAGACCCCAGCCCGGCGGTGCGGACGACGGCCGTCGAGGCCCTCGGCGCGATGAAAACGCCCACCCCGGCGGCCGGCGCGGCCCTGGAAACGGTGGAGAAGACGGACCCGGACGCGGGCGTGCGGGCGGCGGCGCGGGCGGCCTTGTGGCGGCATCAGGTGAACGTCTCCAAGCCGGCCGGGGGGCCGGTGACGGGGCAGACCGGCGAGCCGCCGTTCGCCCGCCCGCCGCTGCCCAAGTCGCCGACCGCCGCCGAGCCGACGTTCCGGCCGATCACGCAGGGGCCGGGCAAGGGCGGCGTGTTCAAGGAGACGGCGGAGCCGCCGTTCGCCAAGCCGACACCGGTGCCCGCGCCGCGACCGGTGGAGTTGCCCGCGCCGGCCGTCGTCGCGCCGCCGCTGCCCGTCCCGCTGCCAATGTCGAACCCGCCGGCGACGCCGGGCGAGTTGCCGCCGCTGAGCATCCCCGCCCTGCCGCCGACGATCGTCGCCCCGCCGCCGGGCAGCGGCGGCTTGCCGACCATCGTTCCGCCCGGCAGTGGGAGGTAAGTTTGCTCAGGCGTCACTTTTTCGGCCGCCGCAGTTGGTCGCTGGTCACGCTCGGGCACCAGTGCTGTTCGATGTGGGCGATGACCAAGTTCGTCCCCTCGGCGTGCGTCACCAGCGGCTTCATTTTCGGGTTGTACATGGCGTCGGTCAGGTCGCGGACGAGCAGGCAAGACACGTCCCAGCGGCGGAGCTGCTTGATGGCGAACGACCGGTTCAGCACGCACATGTTGGTGTGGACGCCCATCACGAACACGGTGGTGACGCCCTTGTCTTTCAGGATGTTGAACACCTCCTTGCCGCTGTCCGTGACGTAGTCCTTGTCGTCGTCGATCTTGATGGCCGCGTGCTGCCGCGTCCACGCCCGGAACGACTTGACCGGGGCGATGTCGTCGCACCCGCCGTCGGTGTCGTCGATGGGCAGCGGCGGGTCGGGCAACTCCTTGTTCTTCGGCGGATCGACCTTCGGGGTGGCCTGCGCCCGCTTGCGGGCCGGGGAGTCCTTGTAGAAGGCCATCGTGTCCGACGGGCAATGGATGACGGTGAACCCCTGCTCGCGGGCGTCGGCGACCACGTCGGCGATCTGCTTGGCGAGCCCGTCGCACCGCTCGGCGGCGGCTTTGCACTAGTGGTCGTCCCACACGTCGCACAGGATCAGGGCCGATTTCGCGGGGGCGAACTTCCGCAGGAACTGGACGGGCGGGGCATCCTGCCGGGTGACCGTCTCCGTGCCGCCGCCGGGCACCGCGACCTTCTGGACGACGGTGCGGAGATGCCGTTCGACGGCGACGATCTCGCGCTGCGGCGGGTCGGCGGCGAGAGTCGGGAGGGCGGCGAGGAGCAAGGCGGCGAGAGTGCGCATGACGGAGTCTCCTTGGGTGATCGCCCGTGGAAGGTACCCGACGGCGGGCCGCGCGGGAAACGAAAACGGCCGGGGGGACGCGCCCCCCGGCCTCGGTTGCGTCAGCGATCCCGACCGGTCAGCGGGTTAGCGGCAGCCGCCGCCGAACCCGGACTTCAGCCGGCCGAACAGGCCGCCGAACAGCGGCTTGCGGGCGGCGGTGCCGCAGGTGGCGGCCACGGTGCCGCAGCTCGACGAGGCGACGGTCGCCGCGCCGCTGCTGGAGCCGGCCACGGCCGTGTCGCAGCCGGAGGCGGCGACGGGGGCCGGCGTGTAGACCGGGACTTGGATCGTCTCGGTCACCGCTTCCATCACGGTGGTGGTGACGTTGACGACGGACTCGACCGGCACCGCCTTGCACACCTGGCGGGTGCCCTGCTTGGCGACCATCGCCTGGGTGTAGGTGGTGACGTTGACGACGGACTCGACCGGCACCGCCTTGCACACCTGGCGGGTGCCGGCCATCTGTTCGTTCACGTAGCTGACGGTCGCGACGTTGACGACGCGGGCCTGGGTTTGCATCTGCATGACCGTCCGGGTGACCGGGTGGCACTCGGTGACGGTCTGGCAGGTGTAGGTCATGGCCGGGGCGGCGCAGCCGGAGACGACGGCCGGGCTACCGCAGCCGCCGCACCCGGCCATCACCGGGGCCCCACAGCCGCCGCCGACGCCGCTGACGGCCGGGCCGCACGGGTTCACGGGGGTGGCGACCATCACGCGCTTGGTGACGGCCACGTTCTCGGTGACGGTCGTCGGGACGCAGACGGTGTAGGTCTGGGTTTTCGGGGTCATCGTGGTGACGGCCTTGCACACCGTGTAGGTGTACGGCTCGGCCACCCACTCCTGCTTGTACGTCGTCACCTTCGTCGGGGTGACGACCGGGGTGGTGACGCACACCGTGTAGGTGTACGGCTCGGCCACGATCTGCTGAGTGTACGTCGTCACCTTGGTCGGGGTGACGACCGGGGTGGTGACGCACTCGGTGTAGGTGTACGGCTCGGCCACGATCTGCTGAGTGTACGTCGTCACCTTGGTCGGCGTCACCACCGTCCGGGCGACGTACTTGGTGACGGTTTGAGTGGTGTACGACACGCCGCCGCAGCCGGCGTCGGCCGTGGCCACCGTCCCGCCGTAGCCGCCGACGGCCACGGAACCGTATCCGCCGGAGTTCATCGCCACCGGGGCCGACCCGCAGGTGGCGACCGGGGCCGACCCGCACCCGCCGGTCATTGCCGGCGCGCAGTTCTTGCCACGGCCGAACAGCTTCCCACCGAACGCTTCGGCGGATTGCGGGGTGAACCACGCGGTCACACCGAGGACCGCCGCCAACAGCACACGACGCTTCATCGTTTCATCTCCAGATTGGGGTCTGCGGACCGGCCCCGTTTCACCAACCAATGGCGGGGAGGCCGAGGGGTCCGGGGCGGCAGCAGGCCGGGCGAACGTGTTGCCCATACTGCCCAGAATCCCCATTCGCATGAGAGGATAGGGATTCCCCTGACGGGCGACAACTCAATCCGTGGCAACGCGAGACTTTTTCTTCAGACGGGAAGTTCCGATTATACCGGCCCCCGCGCCGCCGTCGCCCCCAGACCACAACGGAGGCCGTGCGGCGCGAACAGACCGTTCGTCCGTCAGGTGTCCACGCCGACGCCACTCGCCGTCGCGGGCAAGGGGCCTTCGGGGCGCGGCGAGAACAGGTCGAAGTTCTTGACCCTGGGGCGCGGGAGCGGAGGCGGGAGGATGAGTGGGAGGAGCGGCTCGACGACCTCTGCCGCCGCCGCCGCTCGCGCGGCGAGCACGGCGCGGGCGCGGCGGCCGCGGCCGGGCTCCAGCATCCAGTCGTCGTCGTGGTCGTGGAAGTGCGCGATGATGCCGTCCTGGAGCTTGACGCGCTCGCGCATCGGGATGGGCCGCAGGGGTTTCGGCGGGAACGGATACGGGGGGAGTTCGGCCGACGACCCCACCCCCCGGCCCCCTCCCCGTTCCGGAGAGGGGGTGTTCAACGGGATCGCGTCGTTCTGTTGTAGCCCGACTCTCTGAGTCGGTGCGGGCGTTTCCGACTCGGCCAGTCGGGTTGCGTCCCCGATCACCTCGGCTTCCACCTTCTCCGGGACGGGGAGGGTCACCGGCGCGGCCGGTGGAGTGAGGTCTTCCGCCGGCGGTTCCGCCCGCCTCAGCGCGAACGCGCGGTCGCTGTCGGCGTCGTGCACCGGCAGCGGCTCCAGCCCGTCGGCCCAGCGACCGACGCCGGTTTGCGTGGCTTGCGTGCCGGCGACCGGGGTCTTGTGGCGCAGTCGGGTCTTCTCCAGGTCCAGGATCATCTGCAGCGCCTGGAACGACTTCTCGTCGCGGGTGCTGGCCAGCCGGCGGCGCAGTTCGGCCACGGCCTCGGCGACGGTGTCCTCCCAATACTGCTTGCGGCCGGCCGCGTCGCGCGGCGGGTCGGGCACGTTCGCCTCGCACCGGAAGCGGTCGGCCTGCTCGGTGATGGGCGTGGCGGTGGCGGTGGCGGTGTTCACGGTGGCTCTCCGGAACGAGAAAGTGACTACCAGTACATATACTCTTGCTGGTCGGAAAAGTCAACTAGAAAATTGAAATCCTGAACAGTAGTGTTTTTTTGTGGCGAGCGGCGCGACGTGAGTCCGCCGGTTCCGTGCCGTGTGGGACGGGAACCGGCGGGCTTACGCCGCGCCGTTCGCCGAGAGCCGTCAGCCCGATTCGACCGCCGGCCAGGAGTCCGGCAGCGGGGGCTTCCCACATTTGCCTCACACCCCGTACAGTTCGCCGAGTTTCCCCGTCAGCGACTTCGAGAAGGCGGCGGCCGTCAGCGGGGTGCCGGTCGCGCGGCGGGTCAGTTCTCCACTGCGGAACCGCCGGCCGTGGGCGTGGACGTTCGTCCGGAGCCAGCCCAGCACGTCGCGGAACTCGCCCCGGCGGATGGCGTCGGTCGGGTCCGGCATGTGGGCGAAGTAGTGGGCCGCGTGCAGATTGCCGAGCGTGTACGTCGGGAAGTAGCCGAACCCGCCGAAGCTCCAGTGGATGTCCTGCAAGCACCCCTCGGCATCGGTCGTCGGGCGGATGCCGAGGAACGAATCGTACTTGTCGGCCCACGCGCCGGGCAGGTCCGCGACCGCCAACTCCCCGCCGATCAGCGCCAGTTCCAACTCGAAGCGGATGGCGATGTGCAGGTTGTAGGTCGCCTCGTCCGCCTCCACCCGGATGAGCGACGGCTTCACGGCGTTCACCGCGAAGTGCCAGCGGTCGGCGGTCACGCCGGTCAGCGTGCCGGGGAACGCCTGCTGAAGCCGGGGGAAAGCGTGATCCCAGAACGCCCGGCTCCGGCCGATGAGGTTCTCCCAGAACCGCGACTGCGACTCGTGGACGCCGAGCGAGCAGTACGCCCCGCACGGCGTGCCGAACAGGTCGGCCGGTAGCCCCTGTTCGTACAGGCCGTGCCCGGCCTCGTGCAGCACGCCGAAGAAGCACTCGTTGAAGAAGCGGGGGTTGTACCGCGTCGTCAGGCGGCAGTCGCCGGGGCCGAACGCCGAGCAGAACGGGTGCGAGGTGGTGTCGAGCCGGCCGGCGGTGAAGTCGAACCCGAACGCGGCGGCGATGCCTTCGGCGAACCACTTCTGGCGGTCCACCGGGAACTCGCGGCGGAGGACCGATTCGTCCGGCTTCTTGCCGGCGTCGCCGAGGGCCTTGATGAACGGCACCAGTTCGGCCGTGAGGGACGCGAACAGCGGCCGCAGTTCCGCCGTGGCGCAGCCGGGTTCGTACTCGTCAAGGAGCGCGTCGTAAAGTGCATCACCGGCTTGGAAGCCGGTGCCACCCGAAGACAGGGCCGCCGCTTCCTCCCGCTTCAACACCACGATCTTCTCCAGGTGCGGCCGGAAGGTGGCGAAGTCGCTTTTGCCCTTCGCCTCGACCCACGCCCCTTGCGCGGCGGTGGTGACGCGGGCCAGTTCCTCCACCAGTCGCGCCGGCAGTTTCGTGGCGCGGTCGTACCCGTGCCGCCACTCGCGGATGTTAGCGGCTATCACCGACTCCGGATCACTGTCGAGGTCGGACGCCTCCACCGCCGCCAGCCGTTCGCCGACTGCCGGGTCGGTCGCCTTGGCGTGGCACAGCTTCGCCAGCAGGCCGAGTTGGTCGCCCCGGAACGCGCCGCCGCCCTTCGGCATGTACGTCTGCTGGTCCCAGCCCAGCACCGCCGCGCAGGACTGCAACACGGCCAATTCCTTGGCATCCGTCACGAGGGCGGCGTAAGCGTCGGGGGCGGTCATCGGGGCGAAACTCCGACGCGGCTTTCCGCGCGACGGGGTGTCGCGCGTAAGACTATATCTAGATGTCGAGTACCATTCGCCAACGCTCTGCCGCCTCCGGGACGCCCCCATGCCGCTCTCGCTCCGCGCCGGTTGGCTCCCCCTCGTGGCCCTCGCGGCCGGTTGCGGTGCCCCGCCGCCGGCCGTCCAGCCGCCCGACCCGCCGGTGGTGACGGTGGCCAAGCCGATCCGCGCGAAGACCCAGCCGTGGCTGGAATTCGTCGGCCGCACGGAAGCCACCGACACGGTGAACCTGAAGGCGGACGTGACCGGCAAGGTGACGAAGGTGATGTTCCGCGGGAACAACCCCCAGCCGCGGCCGACGCCCGACGGCAAGGGGACGGACACCGTCACCCTGACCGAAGGCGGGCTGGTGACGGAGGGCGACCTGCTGTTCACGCTCGACCCGGTGCCGTACCAGACGGCGCTGGACCAGGCGACGGCCCAGCGGGACGGGTCCACCGACCGGCTGCGGATCGCCGAGGCGGATTTCAAGCGGTGGTCGGCCGGCGGCGGCAGCGCCGTCGAGGTGAACAAGGCGAAGGAGGCCCGCGACACCGCCAAGAACCAGACGGCCGAGTACCAGGCGAAGGTGGACGCGGCCGCCGACCTGCTGAAGAAGTGCCGCGTCGTCGCGCCGGTGTCCGGCCGCATCAGCCGCGCCTTGGTGACCGAGGGTAACACGGTGACGGCGAACGTCACCGACCTCACCCGCATCATCGCCATCGACCCGATTTACGCCGTCTGGGACGTGGACGAGAACACGTCGCTGTACTACCGCCGGATGATCGACGACAAGGTCATCCCGAACCCCCGCGACACGCCGCTGAAGTGCCGCATCAAGCTGAAGAACGAGACGGCGTTCAGCCGGGAAGGGCACATCGACTACATCGACCCGGAGATCAACCGGGGCAGCGCCGCCCGCCCGATCCGCGGCACGTTCGAGAACCCGAACGGGTACATGACGCCCGGCGACTCGGTGCGGGTGCAGGTGGAGGCCGGACCGAGCCGGGAGGTGATCCTCATCCCGCCGGGGGCGGTCGGCAGCCAGCAGAGCCAGAAGTTCGTGTACGTCGTCCAGCCGGACGGCACCGCCCTGCCCCGCAACGTCGAGCTGGGCGAGTTGACCGACGGCCTGCAAGTGGTGACGAAGGGGCTGACGGAGGCCGACACCGTCGTGGTGAACGGCCTGCTGCGGGTGCGGCCGGGCGACCCCGTGAAGGCGGTGTTCGAGGACAAGGACAGCGCGGCGAAGTGATCGACGAACCGTTTCGACGTTCGCCCGACCCCACCGCAGGCCCCATGATCCCCCGCTACTTCATCGACCACCCGATCGGCGCGGTGGTGGTGTCCATCCTGCTCGTCCTCGGCGGCGTGCTGGCGTTCACCGCCCTGCCCATCGCCCAGTACCCGGACGTGGTGCCGCCGCAGGTGGTCATCACCGCCTTCTATCCGGGGGCGAACGCCGAGACGGTGTCGAAGACGGTCGCCACGCCCATCGAGCTGGAGATCAACGGCGTCGAGAACATGCTGTACATCGAGTCGCAGTGCACCAACGACGGCGCGGCGCGGATCGTCGTCACGTTCAAGCAGGGCACCAACCCGGACCAGGCGCAGGTGCTGGTGCAGAACCGCGTCGCCATCGCCACCGCCAAGCTACCGGAGGACGTGAAGCGGATCGGCGTGGTGGCCAAGAAGCAGTCGTCGGCGATCCTGCTGGTGGTCAGCCTGTTCAAGGAGTCCGAGCCGCCGGCGGGGGAGACGGAGGACGGGCGGAAGAAGCGCGACCTGACCGAGCAGCTGGAGGTGAGCAACTACGCCACCCTGCGGGTGAAGGACGAGCTGGCCCGCATCCAGGGCGTCGGCGACGTGTTCATGTTCGGCCAGCGGGAGTACAGCGTGCGGGTGTGGCTCGACCCGGTGGCGATGGCCGACCGCAAGCTGATCCCGTCGGACGTGACCCGCGAAATCCGCGCGCAGAACACGCAGATCGCCGCCGGCACCCTCGGCCAGCCGCCCGCCCCGGTCGGGCAGACGTTCCAGTACACCATCAACACCCTCGGCCGGCTGCCCGACATCGCCGCCTTCGAGCGGATCATCATCAAGACGGGGGCGAACGAGGAGATCGTCCGCCTGAAGGACGTGGCGCGGGTGGAGTTGGGTGCCCGCAACTACGACACGTCGGCGGCGCTGGACGGCCGGCCGTCGGTCGGCATGCCCATCTTCCAGTTGCCCGGCGCGAACGCCTTCCAGACGGCCAACGACGTGCAGGAGAAGATGCGGCAACTGGCGAAGGAGTTCCCGCCCGGCGTCAAGTACGCCATCGTGTTCAACCCGACCACCTTCGTCGAGGCGTCGGTGGACGAGGTGCTGAAGACGCTGGTCGAGGCGTTCGTCCTCGTGTTCCTCGTGGTGCTGGTGTTCCTGCAAAGCTGGCGGGCGGCGGTCATCCCCATGCTGGCCGTGCCGGTGTCGCTGATCGGCACGTTCGCCGTCATGTCCGGCCTCGGCTTCAGCATCAACAACCTGACCCTGTTCGGCATGGTGCTGGCCATCGGCATCGTGGTGGACGACGCCATCGTCGTCGTCGAGGCGGTGGAGGCCGAGATCGCCAAGGGGCTGTCCCCGCTGGCCGCCACGCGGAAGGCGATGGACGAGGTGTCGGGGGCCATCATCGGGGTGTCGGTGGTGCTGGCGGCGGTGTTCATCCCGTCCGCCTTCCTGCCGGGTCTGACGGGCCAGTTCTTCAAGCAGTTCGCCGTCACCATCGCCATCAGCACGCTGCTGTCCGCGACGGTGTCCTTGACGCTCAGCCCGGCCCTCTGCCCGCTGCTGCTGCGGAGCCACCACGGCCGCCGCGACCCCATCGACTTCGTCCTGCACTGGACCCTCGGCTTCTGGCTCTTCCGCGCCTTCAACTGGGTGTTCGACCGGCTCGCCGTCGGGTACGCCTGGGGGGTCGGCGTCCTGTCCTCGCGGGTCGCCCGGTGGGTGGTGCTGGCCGTGTACGGCGGGCTGCTGTACGTCGCCGGGCTGGCGTTCGGCCTGCTGCCGGGCGGGTTCCTGCCGCAGCAGGACCAGGGGTACCTGATCGTCAACGTGACGCTGCCGGACGGGGCGTCGCTGGAGCGGACGGAAGCGGTGATGAAGCGGGTGACAGGGCTGATCCTGGAGAAGCGGGAGAACGACAACCCGGCCGGCAAGGTCGTCTCCGGCGTGGAGGGCGTCACCCACGTCACGGCCGTCAGCGGGTACAGCATCTTCGCGCAGGCCAACCTGTCGAACGCCGGCGGCATCTACATCAGCCTGGACACATTCGACCGCCGGGTGGCGTCGCACCGCACGGCCGGCAAGATCGTCGCGGAGTTGAACGCCAAGTTCGGGGCGGTGCAGGAGGCGCAGGTGCAGGCGTTCGCCGCGCCGCCCATCCTCGGCCTCGGCAACGCCGGCGGGTTCAAGATGCAAATCCTCGACAAGACCGGGTACGGCAACGGGGTGCTGGAAGGGATGACCCGCAACCTCGGCTTCGCGGCCATGAAGGAGCCGGGCATCCCTTACGCCTTCAGCTCCTTCGGCACCGGCGCGCCGCAACTGTTCGTCGAGATCGACCGCGAGCGGTGCAAGCAGCTCGGCGTGCCGGTCGAGTCGGTGTCCGACACGCTCCAGGCGTACCTCGGCTCGGTGTACGCGAACGACGTGACGCTGTTCAACCGCAACTGGCAGGTGAACGTGCAGGCCGAGCCGGAGTTCCGCCGCACCCCGGCGGACATCGGCCGGCTGCGGGTGCGCGGGCCGAACGGCGACATGATCCTGCTGGAGGGCCTCATCAAGAAGACCGACACCACCGGGCCGAGCAAGGTGAACCGGTATCAGCTTTACCCGGCGGCCGACCTGAACGGGTTCACCGTCCCGGCGATGATCAGCTCCGGGGCGGCCATCCAGAAGATGGAAGTGCTGGCCGAGCGGGAGCTGGCCCCCGGCATGGGCTTCGAGTGGACGGACCTGGCGTACCAGCAGAAGTCGGCCGCCAACCAGCGGGTCGGCATCCCCGGCGGGCCGACGTTCGTCGGCGACACGACGCTGCTCGTGTTCGCCCTCAGCACGCTGGTGGCGTACCTCGTCCTGGCGTTCCTGTACGAAAGTTTCCTGCTGCCGCTGGCGGTCATTCTGGTGGTGCCGATGTGCTTGCTGTGCGCCGCCGTCGGGGTCATCTTCGTGAAGGGCGACCTGAACATCTTCACGCAGACGGGGCTGGTGGTGCTGGTCGGGCTGGCGTGCAAGAACGCCATCCTCATCGTCGAGTTCGCCAAGCAGAAGCGGGAGCAGGGGGCGGGGCGCGTGGAGGCGGCGAAGCTGGCCGCCAAGCAGCGGCTGCGGCCGATCCTGATGACCAGCCTGGCGTTCATTTTGGGGGTCGTGCCGCTGGTGATCGCGGAGGGGGCCGGGGCCGAGATGCGACAGGCCATCGGGGTGACGGTGTTCAGCGGCATGCTCGGGGTGACGCTGTTCGGGCTGGTGCTGACGCCGGTCTTCTACGTGGTGATGGATTTGCTCGGCTGGTGCTTCGGCTGGCTGGCGAAGCGACTGAGCAGCACCCCGCCGGACGGCCCGCACGGGGACGCCGGAGCGAAGGCCGCGAAGGTGCCGCCCGTGCCGGTGCCGATTCCGGTGCCCGCGCCGCCGTCGCAGGACTCGCTCGAATTCCCCGCTCCGCCGCCGGCCCCGTGAGGGTTGGTTCTGTTAGCCCGCCGCGCGAGCAAGGGCCGTTGGCCGACGCGGTGAATGCAGACCGATTGCCCGCCACGGCGGTTTGGCCCTTGCTTGCGCGGCAGGCTAACAGAAGGCCGGCCCCCGCGTCCCGCATGTTACCCGATTCCCCTTTGCAGAAGGGCCGGGAACCCTCTAACATAGGCTTCATTCACACCGCCCGGATTCCGATCCCGGAGTGCCGCCATGACCCGGATGGTTCTCGCCGTCGCCCTGTTCGCCGTGACCGCCGACGCCGCCTGGGGCCAGAAGCGGCTCGGCCGGCCCATCAGCGAGTACCCCGGCGGGCAGCCGGAGCCGGCCAAGCCGGACCTGCAAGTGCCCGCCGACACCAACCCGGACCCGAAGTCGCTGGAGTACGGCGACGCCGAACTGGAGAAGGCGCGGGCGCTCACCCGGCAACTCGGCAGCAAGGAGTACAAGGAGCGCGAGGTCGCCAGCCGCGAGTTGGGCAAGATCGGCCGCGTCGCCGTCGTCGCCCTCCGCGAGGTGCGGGCCGTCGAGACGAACGCCGAGGTGCGGCTGCGGACGGACATCCTGCTGCCCCGCGCCGAGAGCGACGACATGCGGGCGCGGGTGATGTGCTTCCTGGCCGACAAGGACGGCAAGTTCGACCACAAGCTGCCGGGGTGGGGCAAGTTCAAGGAGGTGACGGGGTCGGACAAGGCGTCCCGCGAGCTGTTCGCCGAGGTGCTGAAGAAGAGCGAGTACCACGCCCTGCTGATGGCGTGCGAGATGACCGCCAACGACCTGAGCCGGGTGCTGACCGCCTACTACCAGACGATCCAGCACAAGCAGAACTTCGGCACCTACGTCCAGCCGACCTCCGCCGAACTGGCCGTCCTCTGCTTCCTGGAGTGCCAGCACTCAGACAAGGAGCTGCGGATCCAGGGGCAGTGGGGGCCGATGTCCGTCGGCCAGTGGCTGTACCACCAGGACGTGCAGAACGCGATGAAGAACGGCAGCGGCAAGTACGGCGTGCCGCTCCAGCGGATCGTCGGCAAGTGGATGGAGTCCCGCGAGACGGCGTTCGGCGTCCAGCAGGCCATGAACCTGGCCACGAACTGGCAGTTGAAGGACGCCCTCAAGTACTCGGCCCGCATGTTTCTGGTCGCGTCGGACGCCAACTCCAACTGGGCCAAGGCCCAAGCGGCGCAGCAGATCGCCACCAAGCACAACCAGAAGGACGGCAAGGAGGAGGCGGCCAAGTACCTGCCGATGATGCTCAAGGGGCTGGACGAGGGCCAGCTTCTGACCCAGGTGTTCGTCGGCGGGAAGAACCCGAACGAGATGATCGGCGTGAACACCCAGGACTACGTCCTCGGCCTGCTCTGCCGGATGACCGGTCAGAAGCCGGCCGACTACGGCATGGACACCCAGACCAACGGCGGCGACAACTTCCAGAACTACGCCCAATACTACTTCAAGGATGCGGACAAGCAGAAGGCGGGCGAGAAACGGGACGCCGGCATCAAGAAGTTCAAGGACTGGGCCGAAAAGAATCTCAAGGCCGAGCCGGTCAAGAAGGACGAGCCGAAGAAGGACGAGCCGAAGAAAGACGCCCCCAAGAAAGATGAGCCGAAGAAGGACGAGCCGGTGCCGCAACCGCCGGCCGCCCCGCTGCCGATCAAGAAGTGAACGACGGCCGACACGACGAACAGGTTCGGGGGCACCAACTCGCGGTGCCCCGTTCGCGTTTCCTCCCACCCCCTTCCCCGTCGGAGTCTGGGCCATGACTCGCGCCGCCGTCGCCCTCCTCCTCTGGGCCGGCTTCACCCCCGCCGCCGACCCGGACCCGAAGTCGCTCGCCGTCCCGCCCGCCGCCGCCGCCGAGGCCGCCGAGTGGGTGAAGCAGTTGGCCGACCGCGACTACGCCGAGCGGGACGAAGCCACGAAGGAGCTGCGCAAGCTCGGCCGTCTGGCGCTGCCTACCCTCCTCGACGCGCTCGCCACGAACTCCCACCCGGAAGTCCGCCTGCGGTGCGAGATCCTTCTGCCGGCCGCCGTCTCCGCCGACATCCGCGCCAAGGTGGACTGCTTCCTGGCCGACACGGACGGCAAGCACCCGCACGACCTGCCGGCCGCCAAGGCGTTCTTCGCCGCCACCGGTCGCACCGAGGCCGCCAAGCAGTTGTTCGGCGACATGATCCGCTCCGCCAACCGCGACGTGCTGGTCGCCGTGGACGGCCCGGAGGCGGACCTCCAGCAGAAGTACCTGGCGCGCCGCGGCGAGTTGAACCTGTCGCTCAACGGCGGGGTCATCATCAACCGGCCGGGCACCACGGCCGCGACCGGCCCGACCGCCGTCGATATGGCCGCCCTGCTGTTCGTCGAGGCCAAGCTGCCGGACAAGGGCCTCGGCACGGGGGTCGGCATCGGCGTCATCCGCAACCAGTCGCTGCTGAGCAACTACCAGTTCCAGACCAACCTGCGGAACGCCATCGAGTCGGACGCCCGCAAGGAGGCGCTGACGGCCGTGCTGAGCCACTGGATGGACACCCGCGAGCAGCCGCAGTCGATCTACACCGCCGTCAGTTTCATGAACCGGTTCAACCTGCCGCACGCCCTGCCGGCCGCGCGGAAACTGGCGTTCGGCAAGCTGGCGGCCGGCGGCCCGCCCACCTACCGCGGGTACGCCATCGCCTACGTCGCCCGGTTCGGCACCGCCGACGACCTGCCGCCGCTCGAATCCCTGCACGCGGACAAGGCGGTCCTCACCCGCATGTTCGTCGGCGGCGGCGTCGCCAACAAGCAGAACGCCATCCAGACCCGCGACGTGGGGCTGGCCATGACGCTGCTGTTCGCCAAGCAGAACCCGACCGACTACGGGTTCGTCAACCGGTACGCCAACTCCGGCGTGTCCGACACGCTGAAGTTCAGCTACCTGGCGTACTACTTCGACGGCGACACCGACGAGAAGGCCGACGAGAAGCGGGAGGCCGCGTTCAAGAAGTACGCCGATTGGAAGGCGAAGCAGAAGACGGACAAGAAGTGACGCCCACCCCCCGTAGCATCGTGCCCGTCGGAGTGCTTGCCATGCTCCGCGTCGTTGCCGTCTTCTTCCTGGCCGGTTCCCTGTCCGCGGCCGACCCGGACCCGAAGTTTCTCGCCGTCCCGCCCGACACCGCCGCCCGCGCGACGGCGCTCGTCGAGCGGCTCGCGTCCCGCGACTACGGCGAACGGGTCGAGGCCACGACCGAATTGCGCGCGCTCGGCCGGCTCGCCCTGCCCGCACTCCGCGAGGCGGTCGCCACGATCACCCACGCCGAGGTCCGCGCGCGGGTGGCGACGCTCCTGCCGGCCGCCGTCGCCGCCGACATCCAGGCGAGACTGGCGTGTTTCCTGGCCGACACCGACGGCAAGTACCAGCACGTCCTGCCGGGGGGAAAAGAGTTCTTCGCCGCCACGGGTCGGACGGATGCCGCCAAGAGGCTGTACGCCGCCATGCTTTCCTCGCCGAATCGAGACCTGGTTCTGGCCGTCGAAGGGCCGGAAGCGCACCTCCGCCGCAAGCTCCACGACCGGCGGGACGATCTGGACCTGGCCCGGCGGGATCCGCGAACCGAGTTGTTCACCCAACTCGACGACGCCGACGTGGCGGCCATCCTGTTCGCCGAGTCGTTCCTCCCCGACGCCGGCCCGACGACCGGCGAACTCGGCTGGGCGCTGGTGCGGGTGCGGGGCGGCCGGGCGGCCCAGTTGACCGGGAACACGCTGTTCCAGAGCGTCCTCGAATCGGCGCTCGCCGACGACCGCCGACGGGAGGCGATGGCCGGCGTAGTCCGCCGATGGATGCAGACCCGCGACCACCCGCAGACCATCTACACCGCGATCCTGGCGATGAACCGCGCCGGGCTGCCGGACGCGCTGCCCGCCGCGCGGCTCCTCGCCGGCGGCAAAGTCGTCGGCGGGCCGGTGAGTTACAAGCTGCACGCCGTGGCGTACCTCGCCCGGCACGGCGCGTCGGACGACCTACCGGTGATCGAGAAGCTGTTCGCCGACAAGACGACCGTCGTCACGGCCCTCCCGGACGGCCCGGTCAGCCGGCGGCACACCATCCTGACCTCCGACGCGGCCCTGGCGATGGCGCTGCTGCTCACCGGCCAGAACCCGACCGATTACGGCCTCGACTTCCGAACCGCCTACTACGGCTCCAGCTCGGACGCGCAGAAGTTCAGCCCGACGGCATACTACTTCGACGCCGACACCGAGGACAAAGCCGACGAGATGCGGCTGGCGGCGCTCACGAAGTACGCCGAGTGGAAGGGGAAGCAGCCGAAGGCGAAGAAGTGAGCCGCAGGTCCGTCGAACTCACGTCCACGCGGAACTCGTCCGCGGCGATCACCTCGAAGAGCGCGTCGAACCGGCCCGGCAGTCGCCCCCGGTTCTCGCCCCAGACGCGGAACTCCCCGCTCGCGTCCACCCGCCCGCCGACGATCACCCGACAGCCCAACCCGGCAATCCGCGCGAGGGCCGCATCCCGCCCCGCGTCTCCGCCGTAGTACTTCGGGTCGATCAGCCGGACGGCCGTGTCGAACCCGACGACGAACGCGGTCGCGGGGAACAGCTCGGCCTTCTCGACGAAGGTCGCCGCCCGCGTCACCCACACGGCGGCCACGCCGGCGAACTGACTCAGCCGCCGCGCCACCTCGTCCGCCGGCAGGTCGGGCTTGTCCACGTTCGCCGTACTCAGCTCGAAGTGGACCGGGCCGCCGACCCGCTTCGCCACCACCTCCGCCAGCGTCCGATGGCCGACGTGGAGCGGATTGAACGACCCCGGCAGCACCGCCGTCGGCCGCACCGACGAGGCGGCGACCGTGCCGTCCGGCAGGTGGCAAAACGGCGGCGGAGAATCGGCGAACGGCGGCATTCGGGTGGTTTACGCCGGCCGGTTCGTAAGACAACCGACTCCCTCTCCCACGCATCACCGGCACTCGCGGCCGGCGCGGTTCGCCACGGTCGTGCCATGCGGTTCCTGTTCCTCGGCGACATCGTCGGCGCGCCCGGAGTGGCGGCGGCGCGGAAACTCGTCCCCCACCTGCGGCGGACGGAGGGGCTGGACTTCGTCGTCGCCAACGCCGAGAACGCGACCAACGGGTCCGGCTGCTCGCCCCGCGACTACCGCGCCCTCCGCGCCGCCGGCATCGATGCCATCACCCTCGGCGACCACGTCTACAAGAAGTTCGAGGTGTCCGAGGTGCTGCGGTCGCCGAACGAACCGGTGTGCAAGCCGGCCAACTATCCGCCGACCGCGCCCGGCAAGGAGTACGCCGGGTTCGTCGTCGGCGGGGTGAGCGTGGCCGTCCTCTCGCTGATGGGCCGGACGTACATGCGGCCGGTGGACTGCCCGTTCCTGGCCGCCGACCGCGTGCTGGCGAAGCTGGCCGGCTCCGCGCGGGTGATCGTCGTCGATGTCCACGCGGAAGCCACGGCCGACAAGTACCTCCTCGCCCACTACCTGCGCGGCCGCGTCACGGCCGTCCTGGGCACGCACACGCATGTGCCGACGGCCGACGAGCAGGTGTTCCCGGACGGCACCGCGTTCCAGTGCGACGTGGGCATGACCGGCCCCTACGACAGCATCCTCGGCCGGCGGATCGACCGCGTGATGGCCACCGCCGTCCACTTCACGCCGACGGCGTTCGACGTGGCCGAGGGCGACGTGCGGCTGGCCGGGGCCGTCGTCGATTGCGACCCGGACACCGGCCGCGCCACCGCCATTCGCCGGCTGATGGTGCGGGAAAATGAGGTGGGTTAGAGCAGAGTTCGGGGTGGTGTCCCGTCTCGGTCTTGTTAGCCCGCCGCGCCAGCAAGGGGCCGGCAACTTCGGCGGTTCGCCCCTTGCTGGCGCGGCGGGCTAACAAGAAGATTCAGCACCGCGAAGTCCGCTCTCACCCCGGCCACGGGTACAGGTCGTCGCACACCAGCCGGTAGTTCGAGTCCAACTCTGGTCCGAGCAGCAGAATCGCCGCGATCCGCCGGGCGGTCTTCTGAAAGTACTCCACCTCGTCCAGCGTCAGCGGTCGGCCGAGCAGGGCGCTTTCCCGGTAGCTCAGCCACTTCTTCAGCACCTGATACCCGCCGAGGGTGTACTGCCACACCGCCGCCGGCACGTTCGCCCAGAACGTCGCGCCGTTCAGGTGGATGTCGAAGGTGCTGTCCCCGAGCTGCGCCGTGCGGTCGCCGAGGGCGGCGGCTTCCGCCGGCGTGTACGGCCGCTCCACGCTCCGCCCGACGCTCGGCATGCAGATGCCGCCCTTGCCGGCGATGCCCCAGCGGGCGTTCACCTCGCAGTCCCGGTTCGGGTCGAGCTGCGTGCCGTCGGTCTTGCCGATGACGGCGATGACCCTCAGTTCCGGCCGGGGTTTGCCGGCGGTCACGCCGGGCACGGCCGCTTCGGGGTCGAGCAGCGCCCCTCGCATCGAAGGGATTGGACTTGTCCAAGGCACTCAACTCTCTGAGAATGCGGAAGTGGGGCCAGAAGTGGTTGAGAAGTGCGACCTGCTTTGAGGTGAACTCCCCGTGCGCCCGAAGTCTGGCCTCCCAAAGCGAAAAGCCCTTCGGACTCTGCCGAGATACCAATTCGGATTTCGGTCGAATCCAGCTACCGAATCGTACCGCAACCCGCACGTCGGACCTTCGCACGTCGAACGCGGTGTCAGGCCATTCGACGTGCTGTCCTTGTTCTGCGGATGTGGCGGTTTGGATCTGGGACTTCTCGGGGGCTTCGACTACCTCGACGAACACTTCGCGGCGTTGCCGTTCAAGATCCGGAAGGGCTACGACAACGACGCGAAGGCGCTGGAGACGTACCGACTCAACATCGGCACCGATGTCGAGTTTCGTGACTTGTCCGCTACGGACATCCGTCAGCTCCCGAGCGCGGATGTCATGGTGGGAGGCTTTCCCTGCCAAGATTTCTCGTCGTGCGGGCTGAAGGAGGGGCTCGACGGCAAGCGCGGCCGACTGTACCGCGTCCTTTCGGAATACATGCGCGTTCACCAGCCGTTGCTGGCGGTCGGCGAGAATGTGCCGCACCTGGCCCGGATGAAGCAAGGCGTTGTTCTCGACGAGATAGCCGACGACTTCCGGAATCAAGGATATCGTGTCAAGACGTGGCATCTCTACTGCCCCGACTACGGCCTGCCTCAACACCGCGAGCGCGTATTCTTCGTCTGCGTCCGCAACGACTTGTTCGGGTTTCCCGAGCCGCCCGAACAATCCCACTACGAGCCGCCCTGCCTGTTCACCCCGTACCGATTGATCGAGACCGCCATTCAGGATTTGATCCCGGTACTGGATGAAAGCGTACCCAACCAGAGCCAGTATTTCGTCGCGACGAAGGCGACGAAAGGGGCCGGACAAGGAGACCAGAAGAGCCGGAAAGGGCAAGTCTCTTACGCCGTCCGCGCGAACCCGAAGGCTCGCGTGCATTTCCACTACGAGCTGCCGCGACGGCTGACAGTTCGGGAGTGCGCGCGACTGCAATCGTTCCCGGACGAGTTCGTTTTCCCTCACTCAACGAGTTCCAACGTTCTGAACATCGGCAATGCGGTGCCGCCGATCATCGCACACGCCGTCGGCCGCCAACTGGCGAAGTGGCTCGACCGTCAACACGAGAAGGCGACATCCCGATGAGCGAAGCCGAGTCGCGCTATTTGGAACTGCTCCTGGCACCGCTCGACAAGTGTGCCGAATACAAGCCGAAGTTCGGCTCCGACCGCTCGAACAGCGTTTCCCTGGACGGCTTCCGGCGTTTGTACGGCGACGATCCGTTCTACCACTGGGTCGGCCTCGATTCGGACTTGATGTACGCGGCGCATAAAGCCGCGGGCGGGATGACTTCCATCTACAGGCAGCTTGGAACCGGGTGCGAACGACTGCTCCGAGCGGTGATCCAGGACGCGCTAGGACTGACCCGACAGCAAGTCGTGTGGTCCTACGAGATCGAGAAGAAAGACGCGACGAAGGGCACCCTCACGCTGGATGCCCGGATCGATGTCGAACACCTCGCCGACGGCGAGGCGAAGTCGCGCGTGACCGGGTGGTTGCTTCGAGCGGGGCGACACTTGGAGATCAAGGAGCCCCGGTTGGGGCAGTTGCGCGGAGCGGTACTTGAAGTGCGACAGGGGTACAAAAGCGCGGACGCGAAGCGATCCAATGCCGACCTCGGGTTCGGGATGAACGCCGCCAGCGACAACTACCTTCCCGTGCTCGCGGTCGTTTCGACGCAGGCCAGCGGGGCCGTTCTCCGGCGTTACCGAAACAACAAGCTGCTGGTGTTGACCGGGACGATTTCCGACGACGATACCGTCAGCACTTACGCTTTCTTGAAGCGTGTCATCGGCTTCGATCTCGATGAGTTCTTCAAGAGGAACAGCACGGCAATGCGAGAGCGATGCGCCCGCGTTCTTCAGGCTCTCTTGAGTGTCAAGCCGACACCGGATTCCCCACCGGCCACCGCCGTCTCGGTGACGAAAAAGCGGCGGTCGAGTTGAGCGTTCGATAGCCGTCGTCGCCGGTGCCCAGCAGGGTGAAGTCGCGGTAGTTAGTGACCAGGACGAGGCCGTAGCCGGCCCAGTAGTCGGACACCTGCTGGGTTTCGACGGTGTGCGCGACTTCGTCCTTCGGCTTCTTGCACTCGATGACGCCGCGCGCCGGCTT
Source organism: Fimbriiglobus sp. (assembly GCA_043738505.1). Classification (GTDB taxonomy): domain Bacteria; phylum Planctomycetota; class Planctomycetia; order Gemmatales; family Gemmataceae; genus JALHQU01. Next base: position 20,703 of record JAYUFU010000383.1, read on the forward strand.
CTGGCCGGGTGGTGCCTCGACCGCCTCCTTGTCGAACTGATCCGGCGTGAAGAGGCCGCCGTCGGGCATCCCCGCGCCCTGGTTCTTCATGTTCATGAAGCAGCGGACGCGCGGCTTCAAGCCGTTGCCGACGGCGGTGAGCAGCTCTTCGAGCGGCTGGTACAGACTGGTTTCGGGCGTCAGCGCGCCGGTCTTGTGCCGCCGCCGGCAGTCGTCCAGATATTCGGCGAGGAGGTGGGCACTCATTCGGAAGACCTTACGCACGGCGGGACGGGCGGGCAACCCGCCGGGTGATGGTGCGGGCGGCGGACGCGGCGCTACAATAGCGGGGTTCGCCACACTCTCGGATTCGCCATGACCGACGACCAGTTCTGGGACCACATCCGCGCCACCCGCACGCCCGACCCGGAGGAGCACGCGGAGAACCTGGCCGACCGGCTGGCCGAGTTGCCGGTGGCCGACCTCCTCGCCTTCGGCCGGCGGTGGGTGGAACTCCAGGACCGCGCGCACACTCGCGCGGTGTGGGGCGCGGCGTACCTCATCAACGGCGGGTGCGACCGGGACGACCTGCCGGAGTTCCTCGACTGGCTGATCTTGCAGGGCGAGGCCGTCTACTCGGCGGCGGTGACGAATCCGGACAGCCTGGCGGACGCGGTGGACGGCGAGACCGAGTGCGAGGTGGAGGCCAGCCCGGCCTACGAGGCGTACAGCATGGTGAGCGAACAGGACGACTACACCGACGCGCTGCTGAAGCACTTCCCGGACCTGGCGGTGACTCGGGAGATGCCGGCCGCGTCCCCGCCGTGGCCGTTCAACCCGACCGAGTTTCGCACCCGGTTGCCCCGCCTGAGCAGCCTGTACATCGGCGACGCATGACCACTCACTTCCTGGCCCTGGAAACGTCGTGCGACGAGACGGCCGCCGCCGTGTTCACCGACGACTACGTCGTGAAGTCGAGCGTGGTCGCCTCGCAGACGGCCCTGCACGCGCGGTTCGGCGGCGTGGTGCCGGAGATCGCCAGCCGCGCCCACCTGCGAAACCTCTGCCCGGTCATCGACGAGGCGCTGGAAAAGGCCGGTGTTTCGATGGCCGACATCGGCTGCGTGGCCGTCCACAACGCGCCGGGGCTGGTCGGCGCGCTGCTGGTGGGGGTGACGGCCGGCAAGGCGCTGGCCCTCGCGCTCGGCGTGCCGCTGGTGGCTGTGAACCACGTCGCCAGCCACATCTTCGCCTGCCGGTTGGCCGCCGGGCGGGACATCTTCCCGTGTCTGGGGCTGGTCGTCAGCGGCGGTCACACGAGCCTGTTCCGCTGCGACACCGCGCTGTCACTGATCCTGCTGGGCGGCACCCGCGACGACGCCGCCGGCGAGGCCTTCGACAAGGTGGCGGCGCTGCTCGGCTTGGGCTTCCCCGGCGGCCCGGCGCTGGAGAAGGAGGCCACCCTCGGCAACCCGACCGCGTACAAGTTCCCGCGCCCGTTCCTCGACAACGACCGGCTGGAGTTCAGTTTCAGCGGGCTGAAGACGGCGGTGCTGTACGCCTGCCACGGGCAGAACGTGCGCGGCGTGACCCCGCCGGGGCCGGGCCAGAAGCGGGCCGACCTGGCCGCCAGCTTTCAGGAGGCGGCCGTCGATGTACTGGTCGGCAAGTGCAAGCAGGCCCTGCGGCAAACGGGGTTGCCCCGCCTCGCCGTCGGCGGCGGGGTGACGGCCAACCAGCGGCTGCGCGGCAAACTGGAAGCGATGTGCGCGGCCGAGAAGGTGGAGCTGCACATCCCGCCGATGAGCCTCTGCACCGACAACGCGGCGATGGCCGCGCTGGCAGTGGAGAAGTGGAAGCTGGGCCAGTTCGCCCCGCTCGATGTGGACGCCGAGCCGAACTTCGTCTGAGTGAAGAAAAGCAGGACTAACCACAGAGACACGAGGCACGGAGAAGACAGGAAAAGAGAGAAAGCGTGTCATTTAGGCCGCACTCTTTCTCCTCTTCTCTGTGCCTCTGTGTCTCTGTGGTTAGTCCGATCTTCGTCTTCGTTACCCCGTCGGGAACCAGTCCTGCAAGGCGTACACCGTCAGTTCCTGCTCGCGCAGCGCCTTGCACGCCTCCACGGCGGCGTGCGCGCCGGAGAGGGTGGTGATGCAGGTGATGCGGTGCGACACGGCGGCGGCGCGAATCTTCCCCTCGTCGGTCGAGCAGCCGCGGCCGGTGGGCGTGTTGATGACCATCGCGATCTCGCCGTTCTTCATCTTGTCCAGGATGTTCGGCCGCGCCCCTTCCTGAATCTTGGCGATCACGTCGCACGGGATGGCGAACCTCTTCAGCGCCGTCGCCGTGCCGGGCGTGGCCAGCAGTTTGTACCCCATCTCGGCGAACAGCTTCGCCACCGGCGCGACGGCCGATTTGTCCGCGCCGGCCATCGACATGAAGATCGTACCCTTCAGCGGCAGCGGCGCGCTGGCCGCCATCTGCGCCTTGGCGAACGCCATCGGCATCGTCTTGTCGCTGCCCATCACCTCGCCGGTGCTCTTCATCTCCGGGCCGAGGATGATGTCGGTGCCGGGGAACTTGCTGAACGGGAACACGCTCTCCTTCACCGAGTAATGCGTCGGCACCACTTCGTCGGCGACCCCGAGTTCGTCGAGCGTCTTGCCGACCATCACCAGCGACGCCAAGCGCGCGAGCGGGACGCCGGTGGCCTTGGACACGAACGGGATGGTGCGGCTGGCGCGGGGGTTGGCCTCCAGGATGTAGACCAGCGGCGTCTCGGTGGCGGTGCCGTCGAATCGCAGGCCGGTGACGGCGAACTGGATGTTCATCAGGCCGCGGACGTTCAGTGCCGTCGCCAGCACCCGCGTCTGGCGCTTGATCTCGTCGATCACGTCGGCCGGCAGGCTGTGCGGCGGGATGACGCACGCCGAGTCGCCGGAATGGATGCCCGCCTCCTCGATGTGCTGCATCACCCCGCCGATGACGGTGCGGGTGCCGTCGCTCAGGCAATCGACATCCACCTCGGTGGCGTTCTCCAGGAACTTGTCGATCAGCACCGGGCGGCCGGGCGACGCCTCGAACGCGCGGCTGGCGTACCGCTCCAGGCCTTCCTCGTCGTACACGATCTCCATGCCGCGCCCGCCCAGCACGAAGCTCGGCCGCACCAGCGCCGGGAAGCCGACCTTCCGGCTGACGCCGATGGCCCCTTGCAGTTCGGTCGCGGTGCCGTGCGCCGGCTGCCGCAGGCCGAGCTTCGTGACCAGCGCCGCGAACCGCTCGCGGTCCTCGGCGGTGTCGATGCTGTCCACGCTGGTGCCGATGATCGGCAGGCCGGCGACGTGCAGCGGCTTGGCCAGGTTGAGCGGCGTCTGCCCGCCGAACTGGACGATCACCCCGTCCGGCTTCATGCGGTCGTAGATGTTCAGCACGTCCTCGGCCGTCAGCGGCTCGAAGAACAGGTGGTCGGACGTGTCGTAGTCGGTGCTGACCGTCTCCGGGTTCGAGTTCACCATGATGACCTCGTACCCGTTCGCCCGCAGCTCCAGCGCCGCCTGCACGCAGCAGTAGTCGAACTCGATGCCCTGGCCGATGCGGTTCGGCCCGCCGCCGAGGATCATGATCCTTTGCTTGTTACTGAAGGGCAGGACTTCATCGCCGTCATTCGTCATTCGTCCGCCGTCCTTCGGTCCCGCTTGGTCCGGAGGGACGAGTGACGAGTGACGAATGACGACGGACCTGGCTTCGTAGGTGCTGTAGTAGTACGGCGTGTACGCCTCGAACTCGGCGGCACAGGTGTCCACCGACTTGAACACGGCGGTCACGCCCATCGCCGTCCGCGCCTTGCGGACCTCGGCCTCGGTGCAGTTCCAGACGTTCGCCAACTGGCGGTCGATGAACCCGTACTGCTTGGCCGTCAGCATCAGCTCCGGGGTGACGTTCGCCAGCCCGCCGGCGGCGCGGAGTTCGTCCTCCATGTTCACCAGCCGCTCGATGTCGCGGAGGAACCACGGGTCGATCTTCGTGCGGGCGTGGATCTCCTCGACCGTCATGCCGTACTTGAGCGCGTAGCGGATGAACCACAGCCGCTCGGCATTCGGCTTGGTCAGCTTCTTCAGCACGTCTTCGAGCTTCGGCTGGTCGGGCATGCCCCACTTGTCGCCGCGGTCGCAGCCCAGGCCGAACCGCCCGACCTCCAGCCCGCGCAGGGCTTTTTGCAGGCTTTCCTTGAACGTGCGGCCGATGGCCATCGTCTCGCCGACGGACTTCATCTGTGTCGTCAGCGTCGGGTCGGCGTCGGGGAACTTCTCGAACGCGAACCGGGGCACCTTCGTCACGACGTAGTCGATGGTCGGCTCGAAGCTGGCCGGCGTGGTGCGGGTGATGTCGTTCTTCAGCTCGTCCAGCGTGTACCCGACGGCCAGCTTGGCGGCGATCTTGGCGATGGGGAAGCCGGTGGCCTTGGACGCCAGCGCCGACGACCGGCTGACGCGGGGGTTCATCTCGATGACGATCATCCGCCCGGTGGCCGGGTCGGTGGCGAACTGGATGTTCGACCCGCCGGTCTCGACGCCGATCTCGCGGATGATGGCCTTCGCCGCGTCCCGCATCCGCTGGTATTCCTTGTCGCTGAGCGTCTGGATCGGGGCGACGGTGATGCTGTCCCCGGTGTGGACGCCCATCGGGTCCAGGTTCTCGATGCCGCAGATGATGACCACGTTGTCGGCCACGTCCCGCATCACCTCCAGTTCGTACTCCTTCCAGCCGATGACGGACTGCTCGACCAGCACCTCGCCGACGGGCGACAGCTCCAGGCCGAGGGAGATCAGGGAGATGAACTCCTCGCGGTTGTAGGCGATGCCGCCGCCGGTGCCGCCCATGGTGAAGCTCGGCCGCAGGACGCACGGCAGCCCCACCAGCGCGAGTGCGTCGATCGCCTCCGCCAGGGTGCGGACGGTGCGGCTTTCCGGCACGTCCACGCCGATCTTGATCATCGCCTCCTTGAACTTCTGGCGGTCCTCGGCCTTGTCGATGACATCCGCCCGCGCGCCGATCATCTCGACCTTGTACTTTTCCAGCACGCCGTGTTTGAACAGGTCCATGGCCGTGTTCAGCCCGGTCTGCCCGCCGAGGGTCGGCAGCAGCGCGTCCGGCCGTTCGGAGGCAATGATCTTTTCCACCACCTGCCAGGTGATCGGCTCGATGTACACCCGGTCGGCGGTGCCGGGGTCGGTCATGATGGTGGCCGGGTTGCTGTTCACCAGGACGACGGAATACCCCTCCTCCCGGAGCGCCTTGCACGCCTGGGTGCCGGAGTAGTCGAACTCGCAGGCTTGGCCGATGACGATGGGGCCGGACCCGATCAGCAGGATCTTCTTGATGTCGGTGCGCTTGGGCATGGTGGCGTGACGGCTCGGATACGAGGACGGATCGGCGCAAACTTCGAGTAACCTACGGGACGGCGGGCCGCTCAGGTAGTCCGCACTCTCCGAGTGCGGTTCTGGAAGACCGCACTCGGAGAGTGCGGACTGCCCTAAAAGGCCGATCACGGCGGGGGCAGGTCGAACGTCTGGCACGCGCTTTCGTAGCCGAGTTCCAGGTCGAAGGTGATCGCCAGTTCGTCGCCGAGCCACAGCGGGAGTGCCGGCAACGGCTGGCCGACGGTCAGCACCTTCGCCCACGCTTGCAGCCGCAGTGTCCGCTTCCGCCGCAACACGGGGCGAAGTTCCACCGCGTACAGCTCGTCCGGCCGCCCCGCCACCGCCGGCACCGGCAGGTTCAAGAACCGGAACAGTTCCGCGTACAGGTTGAACTGCCGCGACGTGACGACATCCACCACGCACACCGACACGCCGGCGTCCAGCAGCGACGCGCACTTGGCGACGAACGTGCGGCGGCTCTCCGGCCGATCCTTGTTGCTCGGCGAAACCAGTTCGATGGCCGCGACCAGCCGCCGCGCGTGGTGCGTGTCGTACACCCGAACTTCGAACGTGTCCACGTCGTCGAGATCGGTTTCCACGTCCACCGTCGGCTCGGTCTCGACCATCGTGGCCAGCCCGCCGCCGGATTCACCCGTCAAGTCGGCGTCCGGGTCGGCCCCCCAGTTCTCGGTGACGAAGCCGAGGACATCGCCTTCGACCTGCCGACCGATGTGAACGCCCGGCTCCGCCCGCAAGCCGTCGGGCAGCAGCGGGCGCAACTGCTGAACGATCATCATCGGCCAGCCGCTGTGGAACCCTTCCCACGGCATGATCCGTTCGACCGGGCCGTGGAAGTGATCGCGCAGGGGCATGTCGAATCCTCGGATGGAACCGCCGAACTGGACCCGCTTTCGACCTGCCCCCGGCTTGTCGCCTCACAGAATCTCCATGCAGTCCGCGTCCTGCACGATGTACGTCTTCCCTTCGAGCCGCTCCAGGCCCCGCGCCTTGGCTTCCTTGTCGGAGTAGCCGCACGCCTCGTAGTCGGCGTAGCTGACCACCCGCGCGCGGACGAACCGGGCGGCGAGGTCGTTGTGGATGCACGCGGCGGCGGCCACCGCGTCCCCGCCCTTGTCCATCGCCCACGACCGCACTTCCTTCTTCCCGGCGGTGAAGAACGCGATCCGCCCCAGCGAGCTGAAGATCGCGCGGATGACCCGATCCCGACTGAACTCCGTCAGGCCCAGGTCGGCCATGAACATCGTTCGCGTCTCCTCGTCCAAGTCCTTCAGCTCCTTCTCCAGCTTCACCGGGGCTTGCACGGCGGTCGGAGCCATCGCCAGCAGGTCGGCCGGCAGCGGGTCGGCGAACCCCGTATCGCCCCGGTTCACCAGCACGATCTCCGGCTTCAGCGTCAGCAGTTGGAAACTCCGGAGGCACTTCTCCTCTTCCGGCTTGATACCCATCTGGTGCGCCGCCTGCCCGGCCTCGAACGCGGCGACGATGCGTTGCAGCGTGGCCAACTCGAACTCGTCCGCCTCCCGCTCCTTCGCCGGCTTGGTCTTCCGGAGCTGCGCGTTCACCTTCGGGATGCGGTTGCTGACGATCTCCAAGTCGGCGAACAGCAACTCGTCGCGGAAGCGGACGAGCTGCTTGGCGAAGTCGGTCTCGGAGTAGCCGTTCAGCACCACGCACAGGCCGTCCGATTCGCGGAGGATGCCCAGCCGCCGGGCGTTGTCCTTGCGGTCGTCCTCCCCGCCGGACATGAGACCCGGCGTGTCGAGGAACTGGATTTCCGCCAGCGTGAGCTTGTCCGGGTCGTACTTGACGGCCATCCGCATGAGCCGCTCGTCGGGCACTTTCGTGCTGCCGAGTTGCCCGTTCTGCACCTTGGCCGGGTCGGGCGCGACGCCCGTCAGCCACTCGAACACGATGCTCTTCCCCGACCCTGCGAACCCGACCAAGCCGACTTTCATGACAGCACCCTGCGTGGCGAAGTTTCAGTCGCTGTTGTACGCGGGTTGATGGGCGGGGTGAACGAGGCCGGCGAGAATCCAACAAGAGGAACACGGATGACGCGGATGAAAGGCAGGGATGAAGAGGATCGGAAAACCGGGGGTCAGGAGACACGAGTCGGGAAGTCGATTCGGTGTCTCCTCCGACTTGCCTCCTGTCTTCTGTTCCCTGCCTCCTGGTGATGGATCCTCTTCATCCCGGCTTTGATCCGTGTCATCCGCGTTCCTCTTCTCGAACTCGTTCCACTCGTTCCGCTCCTTGCGGTCGCGGCTCGTAGAAATAGGAAACCTCTTTCGATACGTCTTCCTCCGAACATCGTCGCCCATGACCCACTGGCACCTGCCCACCGGCTTCCGCTTCGCCGGCATCGTCGGCAAGCTGCGGAGCGAACCCGACCGCCGCGACCTGGCCGTGATCGTTTCGGACCGCCCGGCGGCGGCGGCCGGCGTGTTCACGCAGAACCAAGTGTGCGCCGCGCCGGTGCAGATCAGCCGGGCGCGGCTGCCCCGTGCCGACGCACGGGCCGTCGTCATCTGCTCCGGCAACGCCAACGCCTGCACCGGCGAACAGGGGCTGAAGGACGCCGAGCGGATGGCCGAACTGGTGGCCCTCGAACTCGGCTGTTCGCCCCAGCAAGTGCTGGTGGCCAGCACCGGCGTCATCGGCCGCCCGCTGCCGATGCCGATCCTCGAAGCCGGTATCCCGAAGGCGGTGCAGGCGGCGAAGGCCGGGCCGGAAGCGTTCAACGACGCCGCGCACGCTATTCTGACGACCGACACGAAGGTCAAGACCGCTTCGCACCGCATCAAGACGGGCAACGTCGAGTTCGCCATCACCGGGTTCGCCAAGGGTGCGGCGATGATCGGCCCGAACATGGCGACCATGCTTGCATTCATCGTCACGGATGCGGCGGTGGACCCGGACGAGTTGAAGTCGCTCTTGGTCCGCGTCGCCGACCGGACGTTCAACTGCATCAGCGTCGAAGGGCACACCAGCACGAACGACACCGTCCTCATCCTCGCCAACGGCGAAGGGCCGGCCATTTCGGGCGAGGCGCTGATGTCATTCCGACTCGGCGTACAGATGGTGTGCGACCAACTCGCCCACCAGATCGCGGCGGACGCGGAGGGGGCGAATCACCTCATCACAATCCAAGTCGATGGCTGCCGCACCGACGACGAGGCGCGGAAGATCGCCAAGACGATCGCCGAGAGCGCGCTGGTGAAGACGGCGGTGTTCGGCGGCGACCCGAACTGGGGTCGGGTCGTGAGCGCCGCCGGGTACGCCGGGGTGCCGTTCGCCGAGACCGACCTGAGCCTGCGGATGGGCGACTTCCTGCTCTACGACCAGGGCCGCCCGGTGCCGTTCGACGCGACGGCCGCGTCGAGCTACCTGAAGGACAACCGCGACGTGACGTTCACGCTGACGTTCACCCTCGGCGACGGCGAATGCACCTTCTACACCTGCGACCTGACCACCGAGTACGTCACGCTGAACGCCGACTATACGACGTGACGAAACGTCGGCCCGCCGCGCGTGCCCGAGCCACGTATGCGAACCGTCCTGACCGGCGTAAGATCGCCGCTCACTTCTTGTCGCCGTGCAGCTTGCGGGTCAGTTCGCCCATGAAGCTGCTGCTGTCGAACGTCTGCCGGGTCATGTCCACCACGGGCACGGTGCCGGACGGCGGCGTGATGCGGATGTCCGGCGGCGGTGCGGCGGCGGGCGGCGGCGTTTGGGAGGGCGGCTTGCCGAGGACGGACGCGGTGCGGGCGAGCGACAGGGCGTAGGCGAACAGCTCGTCGGCCGTGGCCCACGATCCGTCCGCCACCGCCTCGGCGACGAACCGGGCCAACTCCGGCGGCAGGGTGACGGTGAAGGCGATCATCGGCGGCAGTCTCGGAGGGCCGTCAGGGGGTGTGGAACAGCGAGTCGTCGATGAGCCGGCGGCCGTCGAGAACCCGAATGATTTCGACGCCAGTTGGCGTGTCGCGGAAAAAGACCACATGCTTCATCACGGCGATCTGCCGTAATCCGAACGGGCGGAACGTCGTCGGTCGGCCGCATTTCGGATTCCGGCCGACGACGCGAAACGTCCGGCGGAATGCCGACGCCAACTTGAGGGCGTACTTCCGCGAGTGTGCGGCGTAGTATGCCAGCAAGTCATCGACATCGGATGTCGCGGGTGCGGTCAGTCGGGCCTTGCTCATCTTGCAGCCCCCGCTGGGACTGGCTCCACCGACAGCCGGCCAATCCACTCCTCCATGAACTCCTCGCCATCGACGCAGTCGCCGCGATCCGCCGACTCGATCCCTTCCATCAACAAGGCGTGCAGCTTCGATCCCGGCAGGATCGGTTCCTCGTCCTCGCAGTCGGTTTTGAACGCATCCACGGCGGCGAGGACGGCGTCGTCGAGCGTGGCGTACTCGCCGGCGGCGACGCGGGCCTCCAGCCAGTCGGCGTACTCGGCGGGCAGCGTGACGGTGAGCGTTTTCACTTGCGGTCCCCCAGTTGGCCCCGGATTTCCGACGGCATTGTACCCGAATAGCTGGCCCACAGCGCGTCCACCGGGTGGGCGCACCAGATGTCCGGGGCGACCGCCTTCAGGTGCTTGAAGATCTGCATCAGGCAGCCGACGTTGCCGGTGAACAGGGCCGTCGCGCCGGTCGCTCGAATGTTCTCGGCCTTGCGGTCGCCCAGCTTCGCCGCCATCTCCGGCTGCGTCAGGTTGTAGCTGCCGGCCGCGCCGCAGCACAACTCCGTCTCGTTCAGCGGCACCAGCTCCAGGCCGGGGATCGCCTCCAGCAGCGTGCGGGGCTGCTTCTGAATCTGCTGCGCGTGCCGGAGGTGGCAGGCGTCGTGGTACGTTGCCTTGATCGGCAGCGGATGTGTCGGCTTGACTAGGCCGAGGTCGTACAGGAACTCGGACACGTCCCGCACCTTGGCGTTCAGCGCGGCGGCCGCTTCGGCTTGCGGCGTGTCGTGCATCATGTGCGCGTAGTCCTTGAGCATGGCCCCGCACCCGGCGGCGTTCGTGATGACCGCATCCACGTCCTTCCACGCCGGCCCGCCGACGCCGAAGGCGTCGCAGTTGCCCCCCGCCAGCACGCGGGCCTGGTCCTCCATCCCGGAGTGGTAGTGCAGCGCGCCGCAGCACTGTTGGGCGCGCGGAATCCACACCTCGCAGCCGTTGGCTTGCAGCACCATCGCCGTGTTGTAGTTGGTCCGCGGGTAGAGCGCGTCGGCCACGCACCCCAGGAACAGCGCCACCCGCGCCCGCTTCGGCCCGATGGCCGGCAGCACTTCCGGCAGGCTGCCGTAGTGCCGCTTCAGCGGCGGCAGCATCCCGTGCATGGCCCGCAATCGCTTCGGCAGCAGCTTGACGACGGTGTTCCGCGCCACCCAGTCGAGGCCGGTCCACTGGGCGAAGCGGGCACCGGCCAGCGCCAGCCGGGTCCGCCGGCGACTCGGGAAAATCTTGAACAGCATCCACCGCTGAATCCAGCTCAAACTCGCCGTGGTGCGGCCCGGCTCGGCGTGTTCCATGTACTCGCGGAACGGCTCGATCAGCCGGCCGTACTGCACCCCGGACGGGCAGGCCGTCTCGCACGCCCGGCAGTTCAGGCAACTGTCGAGGTGCCCCTTCACGGTGGCGTCCAGTTCCAGCTTGCCGTCGATGACTTGCCGCATCAGGTAAATGCGGCCGCGCGGACTGGCGGCCTCGTTGCCGGTCTCGACGTAGGTCGGGCAGGCGGCCGTGCAGAGGCCGCAGTGGACGCAGTCGAGGATCAACTCGTAGTCGATCTTCGGGCCGGTGAGCGGCAGCGAGGCGCGGGCGGGGGCGGTGGTCATGGGTCGGGACGTAAAGAGGCGGGGGGCGGGCGTCGGGGAATTGTATCGGGGAACGGTACGGGAGAAGACGACCTCACCATCCCAGCGGCCGGGGTGCCCACGGATTCTGGCGAACCCGGCCCGCAAGGGCCGTGGGGGGTTTGAATGGGAAGCACCCAC
>JAYUFU010000384.1:0-4084 GCA_043738505.1 Fimbriiglobus sp.
CACACCGGCAGCGAGCCGGCCTTGCCCGGCGGGCGCGCCGGCGAAGGGGAGTACGCGAACGCCTTCGAGTGCATCCCGGCCGCCGTCCTCTTCCGCCCGGCGCGACTGACCCCGCGGCCGGTCGCCGTCGGCCCGCAGTGGGCGGTGGTGGTCGGGACCAGCGGGGAGGAAATCTACTGCGACAAGTACGGCCGCGTGAAGGTGCAATTCTTCTGGGACCGGATGGGCAAGAACGACGAGAACAGCTCGTGCTGGATACGGGTGACGGAGGGCTGGGCCGGCAAGAACTGGGGGAGCATCTACATCCCCCGCATCGGCCAGGAGGTGATCGTCGAGTTCCTCAACGGCGACCCGGACCGGCCGATCATCACCGGGCGGGTGTACAACGCCACCCAGATGCCGCCGTACACCCTGCCGGACATGAAGACCCAGAGCGGCATCAAGACCCGCAGCAGCAAGGGCGGCGGCACGGCCGACTTCAACGAGCTGCGGTTCGAGGACAAGAAGGGCAGCGAGGACATCTACTTCCACGCCCAGAAGGACGCCCACCGGATGGTGGAGAACGACGACGACCTCCAGGTGCTGCACGACCAGACGATCACCGTCACGAACGCCCGCACCCTCGTCGTAAAGGACGCCGACGAGACCATCACCATCGAGAAGGGGAACCGCGCGCGGACGGTGAGCAAGGGGGACGACTCGCTGACGGTGACGACGGGCAAGCGCACGGTCGCGGTCGAGTCGGACGACACCTACACGGTCAAGACCGGCAACCGCGTCCTCTCGGTGGACACGGGCAACGACACCCACACCGTGAAGACGGGAAATCGTGTTCTCTCAGTGGATACCGGGAACGACACCCACACCGTCAAGACCGGCAACCGCGAGGTGAGCGTCGATACGGGGAACGACACGCTGACGGTGAAGACGGGGAACCAGACGATCAAGGTGAGTGCCGGGGCGACGCTGATCGAGGCGGCGCAAAAGATCACGCTGAAGTGCGGACCCAGCACGATCGAACTGACGCCGAGCGGCATCACCATCAAGGGGCCGACGGTGAGCGTGGAGGCGCAGACGGCGATGACGGTGAAGGGGCTGAAGACGGACGTGACCGCCGACGCCATGCTGACCCTCAAAGGCGCGATCACCATGATCAACTGAGGCTCACCACTCGGCCTCGTCGCCGAACGCCCGCGCCGCCGGCGGTGCCGCCTTCGCCCCCCGGCTCTTCAGCACCGCCTCCGCCAGTTCCAGGTCCACTTTCGTCGTGATCTTGAAGTTCAGGCTCGACCCCGGCACGACCACGACGACCCGGCCGCACGCCTCCAGGAGCTGCGCGTCGTCGGTGATCGGCGCGGTCAACTCGGCCCGCTTGGCATAAGCCTCGACCAGCCAGTCCCGGCGGAACACCTGCGGCGTCTGCGCCGCCCAAACGCCGGCGCGGTCCACGGTGCCGACGATCCGGCCGTCGGCGTCCACCCGCTTCAGCGTGTCGGCGACCGGCACCGCCAGCATCGCCGCCCCGTGCGCCGCCGCCGCCGCGAACACCGCATCGACGAGCGCCGGCGTACAGAGTGGTCGAACGGCGTCGTGGACGGCGACCAACTCGACATCGTCCGGGATCGTGGCGAGCGCGTTCGCCACCGACTCGAACCGCTCGGCCCCGCCCATGACGACCGTCACATCGACTTCGAGGAACGCGAGGACGTGCCGGTAGCGGTCGCGGAAGAACTCGTCGTCGTCGGGGGACACCACGATCCGCACCGCGGTCACGTCCGACCGCGACCAGAACAGTTCCGCCGACCGCTGCCACACCGGACGGCCGTCGAGTGCGACGAACGGCTTCTTTTCCAGCCCGCCGAAGCGGGTGGACTGACCGGCGGCGGGCAGGATGACGGCGACGGTCGGCATGGTTGCATCCCGTGTACTCTGCTCGCTCCGCGAGCGGTCTGCTTCTGGAGAACAAAACCGCTCGCGGAGCGAGCAGAGTACGTTGATGACGCTTCATCGCGGCAGTTGTTCTAGCGACCGCCGCCACGCCGAGTACGACTGCTGCCACGTCGCCCAGGCCCGCTCCTGGTCGTCCAGCAACTGTTCCAAATCGTGGACCTGCCGCCGGGCGGCGTCGGTGCGGTCGGCCCAGTCGCCGTCTGGTTCGAGGGCCGGGCGGTGGAACCGCACCGGCGGGTCGGCGTCGGCCAGCACGTCGGCGAACGCCCCCTCGTAGCGGTCGAGCGCGGACAGGCAGTCCCCCACCGCGCGTTCGACCTCCGCCAGCGCCGTGGCCCACCCGCCTTTCCCCAGTTCGCTCATCGCGCGCCCCCCGGTGTGCCCCCGCACGCCCGGCGGAATAGCGAAGCCGGCGAACGGTTTCGACCCGACTTTTCCGGACGAAGTGGCGGGAAAACGGTTGCGTTCAACCCGGTCGGGTGGGTATGTCACCCGGCTCATTCGGGGGCCGCTCCGGCGCGGTGGGGACCGCCGGGGATGGGGGTATCGGGGGAGGACCGCGCCGCCCCCGGCGCGGTCCGCGGAGGCGACGCCATGTACGTGGTCTGCTCCACGCTCTGTTTCGGCCGGCTCAAGCTGGATGACGCCCTGCGGCACATCCGCGAGATGCATTTCGCCAAGGCCGACTTGGCGATCCACCACGACGGCCCGCACCTGACGCCGGCGGAGGTGACGGCGGACCCCGGCAAGGTGGCGCAGCGGCTCCGCATCAGCAACCTCGGCTTCGCCGGCTTCCACCTGACGTTCGCCGAACTGGACGGGCCGGTGGTCCGCGACCAACTCCGCGGCGTGTGCCGGCTGGCCCGGATGCTCGCCGTGCCGCTCGTCACCGTGCTGGCCGCACCGACCGGCAGCGACATGAACCGGGAAGTCGAGCGGCTGGCCGAGTGGCGACTGATGGCGGAGGCGGACGGGCTGCTGCTGTGCGTCGAGACGGCGGCCGGGACGCTGGCCGGGGACATCGCCGGGGCGGTCGAGCTGTGTCGGCAGGTGCCCGGCCTCGGCCTCACCCTCGACCCCAGCCACTTCGTCGCCCCGCCGGTCGCGGGCACGGTGGACCCGCTCTACCCCTACGTCCGCCACGTGCGGATGCGGGACACCGGCCCGACCGCCGAGCAGTTCCAGGTGCGGATCGGCCAGGGGGAAATCGAGTACGGCAAGGTGATCGGCCACCTCGACCGCCTGCGCTACGACCGGGCGCTGGCGGTGGACGTGCGGGACACCATCCACTGCGAGTTCCCCGTCGCGCCCGAAGTGCGGAAGCTGAAGTACCTGCTCGAATCGCTGGTGTGAACCGCGCGGGTGAACCGGCGGCGTCAAGCGGGTCGAGCCTCTTTCCGCGAGCGGTTGTTCGCCGTCAGGCGGGTCGCTGGACCCGGTCGGGAACGGTCGGGGATTTTCGGGCGCGGCCTCGTCATTCGGCGGCGGGAAATGCCGGACGACGCGGTGGAACGGCGGGTCGGGGCAGTGTCCCGGCCCGCCGTCGCGCGGACGGCTCGGCGCGGGCGTTCCGAAGGCGGACGCCGTGACGGGGAAGCCCCATCGTCCCACCTCCCCTCGCTGAGGGTTCGCTTGCGTGCTCTGCTCGCTCCGCGAGCGGTCTTCGTTCGCGCTGGTTGAAGTGCTCTGCTCGCTCCGCGAGCGGTCTTCGGTTTGCACACCCAAGACCCGCACGCGGAGCGAGCAGAGCACTTCCAGGGGAGACCGCGCTTGCGTGCTCTGCTCGCTCCGCGAGCGGTCTTCGGTGTGCCCAGCTAAGACCCGCTCGCGGAGCGAGCAGAGCACTTCCTCATCGTCCCCGTCGTCCGGCCATTCGTAGACCGAATCCAGCGACCACTTCCCGCGCATCCGTTCTTTCTCCTGCTTCAGGATGGCCATCGCGGCGCGGAACCGGTCGCCGGGACAGCGGGCGCGCAGCCCCTGCCGTCGCCCTTTGGCGATGAGCAGTAGGCAGGCGATATCCACGGGCTTGGGAACGGCGACGGGCATGGGACGCCCTCCGGAGGGAGGCTACGAGACAACTATGCGCTACACATGCACAAAAGTCAAGTAAAGTGGACGGAATTGCAGAAAT
>JAYUFU010000385.1:0-4082 GCA_043738505.1 Fimbriiglobus sp.
CCCATCGCCACGCGGCTGACCCGCTCCGCCACCCTGCCCAAGTGGAGCGTCACCATCGGACCCAAGGAGCCGGGAGATTAATTCCCCGCTGTTGCCTTAGAGGCCCGCCAATGTCCGCGCTTCGCAAACCCAAACTGACGGCCGTCGAATACCTCGCCATCGAGAACGCGGCCGAATGCCGAAGCGAGTTTGTGGATGGCGTGATGCAACCCGTGCCCGTCACCGGTCCCGCGCACAACGTCATCAAGGCGAACTTGGTCGGCGAACTGGGTCGTTGTTTGAAGGGCGGACGTTGCCGAACCGTCTCCTCCACGCAGCGGCTTCTGGTCGAGCGCACCGGCTTTTACACCTACCCGGACGTGATGGTCATTTGCGGCGAGTGGGAGTTCGCCGCGGACGACGCGAACGCGGTGCTGAACCCCGTCGCCATCGTGGAAGTGCTGTCGCCGTCCACCGAGAAGTACGACCGGGGGGCGAAGTTCCGCAACTACCAGCAGATCCCATCGCTGAAGGAATACATCCTGGTGGCGCAGGACGAGGCGGTGTGCGACCGGTTCGTGCGGCTGGCCGACGGGTCGTGGGCGCTGGTGTCGTTCGTCGGCCTCGCCGACACGTTCGCCTTCACGTCGGTGCCGGTGCGCGTCCCGCTGGCCGACGTGTACACTGGCGTCACCTTCCCCACGCCGCCGTCGCCCTGACGCCCGCCTCCCGGAGTTGCCCATGCCGTCCGCCCCCCGGTACGTCCCGTTCGTGGCCGTGTTCGTGCCGTTCGCGCTGCTGCTGACGGCCGGGAACCTCTACGCCGAGATGTCGGCGAACCTGGCCCTCGGCCGGGTGGTGGCGAGTATCCTGCTGTCCGCCGCGTTCGCACTGCCGGCCGTGGTGCTGTTCTTTCGCTACGACCTGACCGCCCACCCGCTCGCCTTCCGCTACTGGCAACTGCTCTGGACGTTCGCCTTCGCCGCCACCGCCCTGCACTATTACTACACCGTCGGCGTCTGGTTCGAGTGGGACTTCGCCCAAATCTGGCGGCGGTACACGGGCCTCGTGACGGTCGCGAACTGTGTGCTGCTGGGGTTGTGGGGCGTGGATGTCCTGTTCGGCCTGGGCGGGGCGACGGCGGGCGGGCGGCCGATCCGCATCCTCCGGTGGGTGACGCACACCCTGTTCGTCGTCGGTTTCGTGACGGCGGGCATCGTGTTCACGTCGGACGCCCGGACGTGGCTGTCCTACGGGTTCGGCGTCGCGCTCGTCGCGGCGGCCCTCGGCGCGCTGGCGCTGCGGTGGGGACGGTAAGCCGGCGGGGCGATTCGTCGCCCCTACCTTCTCGCCAGACTGCCCGACCGGCACGACCGTTCGCTTTTCCCCGCCTGTCGGCCGCAACTCTCGCCGACTTGAATTGATCCGCGCGCAAGTCGGCGTACCCTTCCAGCGTTCCCTGGCAGAATCGGCACATTCCCTGCCGCCCCCGGAGACGACACCCATGACGAAGCGCGCCCTCCTCGCCCTGTTCGCCGCCACCCTGTTGCTCGCCGGCCTGGGCTGCCGGCACCGCGAATGCCGCTCCGACCGTTACCCGGTCGAGTACGACCGGTAAGCGGGTGATCCGGTCGCGGATGGGCCATGTCTCGATCAGTTGCTCGTCCGCCGCTCGCGCCGCGCTCACCCGCCGAGGTGGAGCCGCCGGGCGAGGACGGAATCGACCGGGTAGACCCGCTCCGGCGGCAGGTGCCGCTTCGCCTGGTCCGTCTTCCCGGACTGCATCAAATCGTACATCTTTCGGACGCGCGGCGTGGCGTCTTCGATCCGCACCACCCACTCGTCCACGTACTCGCGGATGACGTGCCGGCTCAGCCCGACCTGAATGCTGCCGTGGGGTAGCCCCGCGCCCCGCAACGACCGTTCGGGATCCCATTGCAGATGCACTGCCGCCGCGGCGAACTGCTCGGCCCACTCCTCGGGTGTGGCGAAGACGCCGGGGACGAAGGTCGTGTGGACCGCCAAGGACAGCGCCTTCTCCCAGCCGGATCGTTTGAGGCGAACCGCCAGCACCCGCTCCTGCCCGCTCTTCAATCCCCAGTTGCTGCGGTGCATCAGCCACAGGAAGGACGGTTTGATCCACGTCATCCGGCGGAACGAGAACGGGGGTACGAACCGCCCGGCCTCCAGCGCCGCGTCCGCGATGGCGGGCGGGTACGCCTGATAGACGGTGATCGTGTCGCGGTCGAAGTCCGCGCGGATCTCGCGTTCGGCTGCCATGTCCTCACCCCCGCGTTGGAATTGCGGGAGACGGACTTGAATCGAACCGCAGAGGTTCGGAGGAAAACCGCCTTCCGGCCCCAGCCGCTTCGCCCCAATCGCACCCCTTTCGCCCACGCCACCCACCCGCGTCACCGGCCGCGATCCCGCAGCCGCGCGAACGGTTCCAGCTTCCGCTCCTTCCGGGCCGACACAGCTTACCGACGGTTGCAAGTCCCCGCCACCGGCGCATACTTCCGGCGAGCGCGGGCGGGCACGGATCGTCCCATCGCCGCGCACCACCACGGGAAGGACTCCCCACCCATCCGACGGATCGGACGCGGCCGAGACAGGCCGCGCACCCCCAGGATTCGGAGGTTCCCCATGCACCGCTTCTTGCTCCTCGCGGTCGTCGTCGGCAGCCAGCTCGCGGCCGGCTGCTACTGCTACCGTCCTTACCTGCCCCGCCTCCAGTCCGGCTTCGGCTGCTCGGCCGGCACCTGCGGCGGGTCGCTGCTCGGCGGCGGTCCCGGCGTCCTCGGCGGGCCGGGCCTGCGCGCCTACGTCGCCCCCATGACAGCCGGCATTCCGGTCGGTGGGCCGGTCGGCACGCCGCTCGGCTACGCCGGCGGCGACTCCATCTCCTCCGGCGGGTATCCCGTCTCCGGTGCCTACTCGACCGGCGGCTACCCGACCGGTGGCCACCCGACCGGCGACTACGCCGCGCCGGGTACGCCGGGTTGCACCGGCTGCGGGGCGGGCGGCGTCTCCGCCGGCTACCCCGGTGGCCCGTCCGGGATGCCGCTCTCGACGGTCCCGCACGGCTACCCCGGCGGGTCGGCCGGCGTTCCCTACTCGTCCCTGCCGCCGGGCTACCCCGGTGCCGGTTTCCCCGCCGGGTCGGCCCCGATGCCGATCGTCATGCCGTCCGCCATGCCCGGTGGCGTGCCGCACGACTCGGCCCTGCTGAAGATGCCGACCATCATGCCGCCCGGCCCGCCGACCATCTCCAAGCGCCCCGAGGAACTCGCCCGCCAGCCGCTA
The DNA here is from genome assembly GCA_043738505.1 of Fimbriiglobus sp. Taxonomy (GTDB): domain Bacteria; phylum Planctomycetota; class Planctomycetia; order Gemmatales; family Gemmataceae; genus JALHQU01. The sequence goes on from JAYUFU010000385.1 coordinate 3,283, forward strand.
CCCGGCGGCAAGTGAGGCGTCCCGCTTCGCCTTCTCCTCCGCCGAACTGCCGCGCAGGTACAGCGGTTCGACGGCGAACCACTCCGGTCGGGCGAGCGGCGGTATCGTTCGCCCGACCCGGAGGACCGTTTCCACCCGCGGATGACAGTCCGCTGTCACCGCGACCGGGCAGCCGTCCAGGCGGTCGCCGAACTGCTCCGCCCCCGGACCCGCGACGCCCGCCTCCGAGTCGTTGGCGGTTTTCCAATCGGCGAACGGCACGATTTGCAATTCCCCCAGCGGCAGCCGCAACCCGTTCGCCGGCACACCGCCGAACCGCTGTCGGTAGATCGTCCCCTGAAGTGCGTCGGCGATCACTTCGACGAACGGCCACACGGCCGGCGCTTGGGCCGCGAGCGTGTGGAACGTCGGCACCGCCACGAACGCGCACCCGGTCGCCATGACGAAGCCTTTCGCCGCCATTAGCCCGACGCGCAGCCCGGTGTAACTGCCCGGCCCCAGGCCGACCATCACGCCGGCGAGCTGCATCGCAGTGAACCCGCCCTCGGCCAGCAGTTCCGCGCACGTCGGGACGAGGTCGCGGTTGTGCCGCTTGGTCCCGTCCAGCGACCGCGAGGCGACGACGGCACCGCCGACCGCCACGCCGACCAGTCCGGTGCGGCCGGACGTTTCCAGAATCAGCCACGGGTCGGGCATGCAACGGACCTGCCAAGGCGGTGGGAGGGGCGGTAGAATCACACACGGATTTAGGATACATGAAGCCGATAGAGTCCGTCTTGTTAGCCCGCCGCGCCAGCAAG
>JAYUFU010000386.1:0-4056 GCA_043738505.1 Fimbriiglobus sp.
GAGCGCGGATGACGGTCGCGCTCCCCTCCGTGTCGCGGCGAACCAAAACACCAAGCGGGACGCGATGGATGCGCTCCGCGCGAACGTACTCGCCGTACCGCTCCGCCTCGCCGGGGGAGAACGCCAAGACCGCGTCGGCCCGTGCCAGCCCCCGCCGCGCCAGCCAGCCGTCGGGCGCGTCGCAGCCGCTCACGACCAGCCGGGGAAAAGGCTTCAGGCCGACGCGGGGCAGCTTCAGCAGCGCGGCCGAACGGGCCGCGCCCGAGCCGACGGCGTGCAGCACGTCGGGCCGGAACCGGGCGATGCGGTCGCGGATGGCGGTCAGGGCGTTGAAATCGAGGGCGTGACGGACCCTCGTGGTGGCGGTGTCGTGTTCGACGTGCGGCAGCTCGGCCAGCGCGAGGCGCGCCTGAGTCGCGGCTCCGGTCGGGCCGCCGTCGGAAAGGAGGAGGAACACGCGGGGCATGGAACCGTCCTGACGAACCGGCGAACGGCGCGACGTGAGTCCGCCGGTGGAACGGAACCGGCGGGCTCACCCCGGCGTCAGTTCGCCGATGTACGGCAGGTGGCGGTAGTCGTCGTCGAAGTCCAGGCCGTACCCGATGACGAACTTGTCCGGGATGGAGAAGCCGGTGTAGTCCGGCTCGAACGGCACCTGCTGGCGGCCGACCTTCCGCAGCAGCACGCACGTCCGCAGCGACGCCGCGCCCTTGGCGTTCAAGTGGGCGACGATGCGGGTGAGCGTGTGGCCGGTGTCGAGGATGTCGTCGAGGAGGAGCAGGTCGCGGCCCCGCACGTCCGTCAGCAGGGCGTCGTTGATCCGCAGCTCGCCGGCGGTCGTCGTCTCGCCGCGGTAGCTGGACGCCTGGATGAGGCCGATCTTCAGCGGCACCTGGATCCGCCGGATGAGGTCGGCGAGAAACACCAAACTGCCGGTGAGGATGCCGACGACGGTGAGCGGCCGGCCGGCGAAGTCGCGGTTCACCTCGGCCGCGATCTGCGCCACCCGCACGCGGATTTCGTCTTCGCTCAGGAGCATGTTCATCGGGGGCTGCCGGGGGAACGCGCCGGAGAGGTTTTAGTATTCAACGAACCGCCGGCCGACGGGAACAGGGGGGAATCGGCGGCCGGGCGAGCCTTGAGACGATGCGCGGGGTGGGAAGCGAAATCGTCTCCCCGCAGCCGATTCCGTCGGCCAATCCGCGACAACCGTCAAGTTCCCCCCGCCTTCGCGCCGATACGGTTTGACAGGACGCACCGCGCGGATCGCCGGCGGTGCATCGGCAGCCCGACCGTTGAGGCACACGGCATGACAGCGAAACGGAACCTACTGGCGGTGGCGTGCGCGGGCGTGCTGTGCGGGGTGGCGACGGCGCAGACGCCGCTGTTCGGCGGCCGCACCGCCACCCCGTCCCCCCTGAGTACGCGGCCCACCGTGGCCCCCGTCGCGGGCACCGGCTCCGACCCGGTGCTGCCGCTGATCCCGCCGGCGAGCGGGGCACTCGCACCGGTCCCGACGCAGGGGCCGTCGCCACTCTTCCCGACGACGGAGACCGTGGCGACCGATGTCCTCACCGCGCCGCAGGGCGGGGTGCCGACAGTGCCCGGCGCGGCGTACAGCCCGTGGTGCGGGGCCAACCCGGTCGGCGGCGTCGGCGGGAACGGCCCGATCACCTACGAAGGGTACTTCCGCACCGGCCCGTCGCTGAACATCGGCGGCGGCGAGCTGAGCGCCATCCTGAACCACGGGTGGATGACCGCCGCCGGCGGGCGGACGCTGTTCTTCAACGAGACCAACGACGCCGCCTGGGTGCTGGACCTCGGCCTCAGCTTCACCCGCAACTTGGGGCCGCGGCTGGGCCGCATCACGCAGGTGGAAGCGCGGAGCCTGAAGGGCGGCGGCGTGGAGGGCGGCGGCCCCTTGCCCGAAGGGGCCACCATCCCGGTCGGCATCCGGGGGATCCGCCGCACGTCGCTCAACTTCGGCGTCGGCCGCGACTGGTGGATGTACGGCCCCGGCACCGTCGAGGCGAACGGCGGCGGCGGGTTCGGCAACTGGCGGGGTGGGGTGGACCTGGGCGGCCGCTGGGGCACGTCCAGCATCGACCTGGAGCCGCAGTTCGACACCGACGGCGTCCGCCGCCGGCAGGCGGTGTACCACGGCGTGTACGTCGGCTCGTCCCTGAACTGGGAGAAGCAGTTCGGCGGCGTCATCCTGCAAGCGGGCATTCGCGGCGAGTGGGGGTACGACTGGATGAACTTGCTGCCGCCGCAGACGAGCAACTTGCAGAGCCTGAACGTCCTGATGACGTTCGGCCTGCGATACTGAGAAGTTCCAGGTTCCAAGTTCCAGGTTCCAAGTTGAAAGCCAGGTACCGGCTTGTTGGCGTGAGTGGGGAACCGCACTCAACGCATGACACACGAAGTCTGAAACATTGAACCCGGAACTTGGAACTTGGAACTCGTTACTATGCCGGCCGTCGTCCCGCTCACCGTCGTGAACGCCGAAACCGCCACCTTCGATTGCAGCTTCGGCCGCGGGTGCGTCGGCCTGTGCTGCCAGAACGGGCGGCCGAGCGTCACCGCCGACGAGCAGGCGGCGATCGCGGCGGTCCTGCCGCGCGTCACCCCGCTGCTCCGCCCGGACGCGGCCAAGGTCGTGAAGAAGCAGGGGTTCCTGAGCAACCGCAAAAAGCTCGGCAAGCCGATGCTCCGCGTCGTCGGCGGGTGGTGCGTGTTCTTCAACGAGGGGTGCGTGCTTCACAAGGTCGGACTGGAGGACGGCGACTTCGCCGTTCACAAGCCGATCCAGTGCGTGCTGTTCCCGCTGGAGCCGGCCGGCGACGGCACCTGGTACGTCCGCCAGTGGGCGCACGAGGGCGAGGGGTGGAACCTGTTCTGCCTGAACCCGAAGAACACGAAACGCAAGGCGGCCGAGGCGCTGGCCCCGGAGATCGCCGTCGCCGCCGAGCTGCCGGCCGGCTTCAGTTGGCACGACGACGCCCCCCGCCGGCGGCGCAAACCGGCCCCGAAAGCGGCCGCGAAGCGGGGAAAATCGGCACCGGCGTCTTGACACCGCCCACCCAACCGTCAACATACTCCCATGCCGACGGTCGTGGCCGGGATCCCCGGCCGGGCGACTCGGTGTCGGACTTTGAGGAGCGGACATGAGCACCACCCCGCGGCGGCAACGCATCACGGTCGAGGATGTCGGCGACGTGGCGGTCGTCCACTTCGTGGACAAGAAGATCCTGGACGAGCAGAACATCCAGATGATCGGCGACGACCTGTTCCGCCTCGTCGACGAACTCGGCCGGCGGAAGCTGCTGCTGAACTTCTCGAACGTCGAGTTCATGTCGAGCGCCGCGCTCGGCAAGCTGATCCGCCTGCACCAGCGGATGACGCAGGTCGGCGGCAAAGTCGTCCTGTGCCACATCGCCAAGGACATCCTGACGGTGTTCAAGCTGACCAAGCTGGACAAGATGCTGAAGATCGTCGCCGACGAGCAGACCGGTTTGGCGTCGTTCTGACGGCGTCGCCCACCGGCCTCGCGGCCGGTCGCGCGCGGTCGCCCCCGGCAGGCCCGCCCATGAACCCTCGCCACGTCACCGTCAACATGATCCTCCCGAACAACCTCGCCGAGGTGCGGCGGGTCCAGGACGACATCGAGACCGCCCTCCAGGCCAACCGCTGGGGCGACACCGACGTGTTCGCCATCAAGCTGGCCGTCGAGGAGGCGCTGGTCAACGCCATCAAGCACGGCAACCAACTCGACCCGGACAAGAAGGTGCGGGTCGGGTACGCCGTGACCGACGACCGGTTCGACATCACCATCGCCGACGAGGGGCCGGGGTTCAACCCGGCCGACGTGCCCGACCCGCTGGACGAGATCAACATCGAGCGGAACTGCGGCCGCGGCGTGTTCCTCATCAAGAGCTTCATGACGACCGTCGAGTACCGCAACGGCGGCAGCACGATCATCATGTCGAAGGTCAAATCCCCCGACGAGCCGGACGAGAGTTGAACCCCAGTGGTCGTCGCCGGGAGCGTGCGACC
>JAYUFU010000387.1:0-12102 GCA_043738505.1 Fimbriiglobus sp.
CTCGCGGCGACGACGGCCGGCGATATGGAACCGGCGATGCCGTTGTCATTTCTTCCCCCCCTTGGACTTCTTCGGTTCCGCCAGCACGCCGTGGCCGATCACGTCCAGCACGGCGTCGGCCTGGGCGTCCGGATCGACCGGCCGGCCACTGAGCAGGTTCGTCAGGATGGTGCCGTACAGCAGATCGCCGATCACGCTCATGAACCGCTCTTGCGGGATCGGGCGGATCGCCCCGGACGCCAGCAGCCGGGCGAAGAAGGCGTCGTGCTTGCACCGCTCCTGTTCGTCCTTCGTGCTGAAGTACAGCGGCCGGTGGTGGTGCCGGAAGGTGGCCCGCTCCTGGATGAACAGTTCCGCCATTTCTGGTCGGTCGTGGAAGAAGCGGAGGTACTGCCGGACGACCTCGCGGAACTGCGTCAGCGGGTCGGCGGCGGTGGCCAGGATGGCGTCCATCTCGTCGGTCAGGTCTTTCAGGCCGAGTTCGACGGCGGCCAGGAACAGCGCCTTCTTGGTCGGGAAGTAGCGGAAGACGGTGCCGTTGCCGACGCCGAGTCGATCCGCGATGGTCTGCACCTGAGTGCCGGCGAACCCCAGTTCGGCGAACGCGGTGGCGGCCGCGGCCAAGATTTCCGCCTTCCGGCGGGTCTCCAGGTCCGGGTCTTTGGGCCGACCGAGTTTGCGGGCGACGACGGGCATGGGGCGAAAACCGCGGCGCGGGTGTTTAATTAACGGACTGATCCGTCAGGAAATTAGAATAGTCGCCCGCGCCCTGTCTCGGCAAGCCCAACCGCTAGAATGCCGGAGTGCCCGATCCTCTCTCATTTTTCCTCGGTGTCCCCATGCCGTCCCTCGCCCCGTCCGTTCTCGCCGCCGATTTCAGCCGCCTCGGGGAGCAGGTCGCCCGCGCCGCCGCCGGCGGAGCCGACCGCATCCACATCGACGTGATGGACGGCCACTTCGTCCCCAACCTGAGCATGGGGGCGGTGGTGGTGCGCGGGCTGCGGCCGGTCACGAAGCTGCCGCTCGAAGTCCACCTGATGGTGGAACGGCCGGCGAACTTCGTGGACGGGTTCGTCGCCGCCGGCGCGGACACCATCATTTTCCACCTGGAAGTGGAGCCGGACCCGCTGGAAATGATCCAGCACATCCGGGCGAAGGGGAAGAAGGCCGGCATCGCGTTCAACCCGGACTTCGACCTGGCGAAGGTGGAGCCGCACCTGACCGACGTGGACCTGGCGCTGTGCATGACCGTGTTCCCCGGCTTCGGCGGGCAGGCGTACATCCCGGAAAGCACGGCCCGCATCCGCCAACTCCGGGCCATGATTGACCGGCTGAACCCGGCGTGCGAACTGGAGGTGGACGGGGGCATCGACGCGCGGACACTCGTGGAGGCGGCCGGGGCCGGGGCCACCGTGTTCGTGGCCGGGACGGCCGTGTTCGGCGCGGCCGACGGCCCGGAGGCGGCCACCCGCCGATTGCTGAATCTGTGCTGACCCTCCCGCGTCCGGCAATTGGGGAGGGTGTGGGAATCTTCGGCGCAATTGTCCGGAATTCGGCCATTCGGGTAATATTACTTTGCCCGACCTCCCCTCCTTGGACCTCCCCCATGAATCTCCTCACCCGCTTCCTGTCCCCGGCCGCCAGCCCGTCCGCGTTCCGGTTCACCCCCCGGATGGAACTGCTGGACGACCGAATCGTGCCGTCGTTCCTGACGACCCTCGGCAGCACCAAGTCCGACGGCACGCAGGGGCTGGCGAATTCCGACTCCCCGTCGATCAGCGCCGACGGGCGGTTCGTCGCCTTCGAGACGACCAGCCAGCTGGTGGCGGCGGACCTGAACGCCACCAGCGACGTCTACCTGAAGGACCGGTCGAACGGGGCGCTCACCCTCATCTCGGTCAACGGGGTGGGGGTCGCGGCCGGCAACTCGACCGGCGCGGCGGTGAGCGGCAGCGGCGAGTTCGTGGCCTTCGAGAGCAGCGCCAACACCATCGTCGCCGGGTTCGGCGGGGGGTTCACCGACATCTTCGTCCGCAACGTGGCGGCGAACACCACGGCCGTGGCGTCGCAGCGGTCGGTCGGCGGGCAGGCGAACGCCAACTCGACGAACGCGAGCATCAGCGACGGCGGCACCAAGGTGGCGTTCCAGAGCACGTCCAGCAACACGGTGCCGGGCGGCTTCGGCGGCGGTGCCTTCCAGGAGATCTACGTCCGCGACCTGACGGCCGGCACCACGTCGGTCGCCTCCGTCGATGGCACCGGCACGCCGCAGAACGGGGCGTCGGCCAACGCCCGGATCAGCGGGAACGGCCAGTTCGTGGCCTTCCAGAGCACCTCGTCGGACCTCGTGACCGGGTTCGGCAGCGCGGCGCAGTCCGACATCTTCGTCCGCAACCTGACCGCCAACACGACGGCCGTGGCGAACAAGAACGGGGGCGGCGTGCGGGCCAACGCCGCCGCCACCTCGCCGGACGTCAGCGACGACGGCCGGTACGTCTCGTTCCTGTCCACCGCCACCGACTTGGTCGCCGGTTTCGGCGGGGCGAACGCCGACGTGTTCCTCCGCGACATGACGGCCAACACCACCCAGGTGGCCAGCAAGAACAGCACCGGCGGGGCGTCCAACAGTTCGTCGTTCTTCGCCGAGGTCAGCGGGAACGGCCGGTTCGTCCTGTTCCAGACCGCCGCCACCAACATTGTCACCGGGTTCGGCGGGGCCGGGCTGTTCAACGCCTTCGTGTTCGACCGGGCGGGCGGCACCACGCTGGTGGCGTCGCGAAACTCGGTCGGCGTGCAGTCGAACGGCGGGAACTTCAACCCGATGAGCATCAACCGCGATGGCCGGTTCGTCGCCTACTTCGGCAGCGCGACCGACGTCGTGACCCCCGACACGAACGGGGCCATCCGGGACGTGTTCGTCAGCCAGGTGCCCACGCCGGCCCTGTTCGCGGCCGGGGCGGCGGCGGGCGGCAGTTCGCAGGTGAACGTGTACAACGCGGCCGGCGTCCAGACGGCCAGTTTCCTCGCCTACCCGCCCGGCTACACCGGCGGCGTGTTCGTCGCCCGCGGCGACGCGACCGGCGACGGCGTCGAGGAGATCGTCACCAGCACCGGGGCCGGCGGGTCGGCCAACATCCGCGTGTTCTCCCAGGCCGGCGTCCTGCTGAACAGCTTCTTCGGCTACCCGGAGGGGTTCACCGGCGGGGTGAACGTGGCCATCGGCGACGTGAACAACGACGGCTTCGCCGACATCCTGTGCGGCGTCGGCAAGGGCGGCGGACCGAACGTCCGCGTGTTCAGCGGCAAGGACAACGGCACCACCCTGCTGTTCAGCTTCTTCGCCTACCCGGCCAGCTTCACCGGCGGCGTGCGGGTGGCCGTGGCCGACGTGAACGGCGACGGCTTCGCCGACATCATCTGCGGCGTCGGGTCGGGCGGCGGGCCGAACGTCCGCATCTACGACGGCAAGACGGCCTTGCTGAGCAACGGCACCTCGCTCACCCTCCTCCAGAGCTTCTTCGCCCTGCCCGAGACGTTCACCGGCGGCGTGTACATCTCGGCCGGCGACTTCGACAACAACGGCATCGCCGACATCGCCGTCGGCGTCGAGAGCGGGGGCGGGCCGAACGTGCGGGCGTACAACTCCAAGACGCTCGCCGAGGTGGCCAGCTTCTTCGGCTTCGACATGACCCTGACCGGCGGGGTGAAGGTGGCCAGCACCGACCTGAACCAGGACGGGTTCGACGACTTCGTGCTGGGCACCGGGCCGGGTACGACGAACCAAGTGAAGGTGATCAGCGGGAAGGACAAGACGACCAACCTGCTCGCCCCGTTCGCCCCGTTCGCGGCCTTCACCGGCGGCGTCAACGTCGGGTGAGGATCTACCCCGTGTTCTGCTCGCGCCGCGAGCGGCTCTTCAAGCCTCCCGAAGACCGCTCGCGGAGCGAGCAGAACACGTTCACCCTACCCACCGCACCACCGCCCCGCGCGCCTCCTCCGGCGACGGGGCGAAGTCGCGCGCCGACCGCAGCGTCAACTTGCCGCCGAACGCGGCGAACAGCAGCGACTTCGCCGGGTGCCCCTTCACCGCCTCGGCGAACGCCTTCCGCGCCGCCCGCTCGTCGGCTTCGGCCAGCGTCCCGCGAATCCGCGCCGCCTCGCCCTCGGCCCACGCCCGCAGCCGTTCGCAATCGCGGATGTACGCGCGGTGGGCGTCGTGGTGAACCTGGTATTCCGACAGCACTTCCTCCGGCACGCTCTCGTTGCCCTGCGATTTCAGGAACGCCTCGAACGGCTCCCACGCCGTCCACTCCGGCCGCGCGTCCAGCATCTCGGCGGTGCGCGGGTAGGTACAGGACACCATCAGCTTCAGCATCCGCAGGTAGTCGGCCGACTTCACCTTCACCCGGTACGCGATCCCGGCCCCGCGTTCGACGGTCAGCACGGTGCCCTCCTCGTCGGTGCCGCGCAGCCGGGCGTGCAGGTCGTCGAGTCTCTCGGCGAGGGTGTGGCCGTGCAGCGCGTACTCGCCGACCCCGGTCAGCCCGTGCGCCGCCGCAAGGGCCGTCAGTTCGCGGTACGGCAGGTAGCGAAATTCGGCCGTGTCGAAGGCGGCGATCAGCACCAGGTCGCGGCGGTCGCCGTAGTTGGTGACGACCCGCGTCTCCGGGTGCAAGAATTCGAACAGCAGCGTCAGGCGATCCCACTCCGGCACGGCGTCCAGCAGCTCCGGGTAGTGCCGGGCGGCAACGGCCCGCGTCTCGGCCAGGAAGTCGAAGTGCGACAGCCGCTCGGGCGCGTCCTCGTCCTGCGCGCCGAGGTAGCGCACGCCTTCCAAAACTCCGCGCGTGGTGAACCAGACCCGCCCGCCGTCCTGGAACCTCTGGATCAGCGTGCCGTCCATTTTGGCCAGGAAGTGGACGCCGGAGTGCCCCGCCTCGGCCGTCAGCGCGGCGATGTCGGCGGCGGTCACGTTCCGCTCGCCGAGGTTGAAGATCTTCACCAGCGGCAGCGACACCAGCCGGAACGGGGCGCGGCGGTAGACGATCCCCTTGGCGAAGAGCTGGTGCGGTTCGGCCGGGGTGAACAGCCCCTTGCTGGCGTTGGCGAGGACGAGGTCGCCGTCGGTCCGCTTGGTCAGCAGCGGGTCGGCGTCGATGCGGGCCAGCACCCCGGCGGTGTCGTCCCGCAATGCGGCGAGCAGGCGGTCGAGTCGGAGTTCCATGCGGGTCTCACGAGCGGGGCGAATTCACCGACGCTGGAACATACGCCGAAGTGGGCCGAGTTCCCACCGGAGTTCCGTGCCCCTGCCCGGCTCGTCCGATTCCCCGTTCTCCCGAACGGGCGGGCAGGCTAAACTGATCTACCGCTTGTACCCCCTCTGCTGCTGGAGTTGCCGCCGATGACCGCCCGGTTCCCCCGCTGGCTCGCCGTCCCCGCCGCGCTCGTCGCCGCCGTCCTGCTCGCCGTGCTGCTCTGGCCGATCACTTCCGCCGCCCAACCGGACCCGGCCGTCGTCCCGGAGTTCCCGGAGAAGCTCGACTGGCTGAACACCGCCGGGCCGGTGAAAATGGCCGACCTGAAGGGCAAGGTGGTCATCCTCGACTTCTGGACGCTCTGCTGCATCAACTGCATCCACATCCTGCCGGACCTGGCCAAGCTGGAGAAGAAGTACCCGAACGAGCTGGTCGTGATCGGCGTCCACTCGCCCAAGTTCGACAACGAGAAGGACACCAAGTCCATCCGCAAGGCGGTCCTGCGGTACGAGATCGCCCACCCGGTGGTGAACGACGCCGACCGCAAGATCTGGGACCGGTACGGCGTCGAGTCGTGGCCGACGATGGCCGTCATCGACACCGCGGGGAAAGTCGCCAAGGGGTTCTCCGGCGAAGGCAACTACAAGGAACTGGACGCGCTCATCGCCAAGCTGATCGAGGACGGCAAGAAGAAGAAGACGCTGAACGACACGCCGCTGCGGTTCGACCTGGTGCGATTCCGGGAAACCGGGGACACCCCGCTCTTCTTCCCCGGCAAAATCCTGGCCGACGAGAAGGGCAAGCGGCTGTTCATCGCCGACAGCACGCACCACCGCATCGTCGTCACCGACCTCGACGGCAAGAAGCTGGCCGTCGTCGGCGCGGGCAGCCCCGGCTTCAAGAACGGCAAGTTCGACGAGGCCCGGTTCGACGACCCGCAGGGCATGGCCCTGGACGGCGACACGCTTTACGTCGCCGACCGCAAGAACCACAGCCTCCGCGCCGTGGACCTGAAGGCCGGCACCGTGGCCACTGCCGCCGGCACCGGCGAGCAGGACTCGCGGTCGCGGTTCGCCGACATTGCCGCCGACGCCCTCAAGACCGGCCTGAACAGCCCGTGGGACCTGCTGCTGGTGGACGGCAAAATCTTCGTGGCGATGGCCGGGCACCACCAGATTTGGACGTTCGACCCGAAGGCGAAGACGGTGATGCCCTACGCCGGCGACGGGCGGGAGAACCTCAAGGACGGGCCGCTGTACGCCGCCAACTTCGCCCAGCCGTCCGGCCTGACCACCGACGGCAAGTACCTGTACGTCGCGGACAGCGAAGTCAGCGCCGTCCGCCGTCTGCCGCTGAACAACGAGGGTCGCGTGGACACCCTGGTGGGCACCGGCCTGTTCGACTTCGGCGACAAGGACGGCACCGGCGAGGAGGCGAAGATCCAGCACGCCCTGGGGGTGCTGTTCCACGACGGCAAGGTGATCGTCGCCGACACCTACAACAGCAAGCTGAAGACGGTGGACCCGAAGACGAAGGAGGTGAAGACGTGGCTGGCGGCGGACCCGAAGACGAAGCAGCCGCTGTTCAACGAGCCGGCCGGCCTGAGCATCGCGGGCGGCAAGCTGTACGTCGCCGACACCAACGCCCACCGCATCCGCGTGGTGGACCTGAAGACGAACGCCGTCTCGACGCTGGCGCTGACCGGCGTCGAGCCGCCGCCGCCGCAGAAGGAGTGGCTGCCGCCGAAGAAGTGAGGCCATAAGTGTTCTGCTCGCTCCGCGAGCGGTCTTCATCTGGTCGAGAGAAGACCGCTCGCGGAGCGAGCAGAACACGTCCGCGTGTTTCCGCCCGCGTCCCCGGAGGGTGCCCGAATGTCCGCCGTATTCACCCCGCGTCCGCCTTCTCGGACTCGAACGTACACCGTGGCCGAGTACCACGAGATGATCGACCGGGGCATCCTCACCACGTTGGACAAGGTGGAGCTGATCGAAGGCCGCTTGGTGGACCGAATGCCCAAGAACCCGCCGCACGAGTCGGCGATCATGCGGCTGAACCGCCGGCTTTTCCAGTTGCTCCCGGCCGGTTGGGTCATCTCCTCGCGAGGGCCGGTCACGTTCGCGACGAGCGAACCGGAGCCGGACTACACCATCGCGCGGGGAACCGAGGCGGACTTCGACACGCGGCACCCGGAACCGGCCGAGGTCGGACTGCTCGTCGAGGTGTCGGATTCGAGCCTGGCCTTCGACCGCACCGACAAGTGGCGGGTGTATGGCCGGGGCGGGGTGCCGGTGTACTGGGTCGTGAACGTAGTGGATCGGCGGATCGAGGTGTACACCGACCCGACCGGGCCGGCGGCGCAACCGGGGTATCGAACTCGGACGGACTACCAGCCGGGAATGGCGGTCCCCGTCGTCTTGGGTGGGATTGTGGCCGGAACCATAGCGGTGAGCGAAGTCCTCGTGTGAACTCCACCGTCCTCGGCGCGGAAGGAGTAGCTGCCGCCGAAGAAGTGACGGCCGATCCCCCACACGCCACCAACCCGTCCCCGACAGGCCGGGTTCGCTCACTTCTTGGGTGGCTTGCGGGTGAACTCCAGCATGACGACCCCAGACCCAATTTTGGATTCGACGGCGAGCGGCACGCGGTCGGCGAGAACCGCCGTGTCCTTTGGCTGGAGAAGGAAGGCGACCTTTAGCGTGTCGCCGTTCACCGCGTACTGCATCCAGATCGCGTCCTGCGCAAACGGCAATCGCGCGGGCTTGTCAACTTTAGGACGGGTGAGAGTCAACACACGATCCTTTCCGAAGGACAGGATGTCCGCTTCGAGGGCCACGTCCGCGCCGTCGCTGGCGTTGGCAATTCGCGCCTTCCCCTTGTCGCCGAAATGGAACCGCCACGGATCAACGGGCGCGAGCGGTTTGCCGTTCAGAATTCCGGCCGTGCAGACCCACTCACCTTTCAACCCCGGCCACTCCTTGTCTCGCGGCGCGATGACATACAGGGCTGGCTGGTCGAAATCGATGACGGCCGACAGATGGGTCAAGAAATCTTGACCCAGGATGCCGTCGGGCTTCGCGGACACCAGCTCGCCGGCCGGCCGGCTCGCGGAAAGATCGGCAATGTGGATGCCGAACTCTGGAAGTGTTAGTCCACCGAACTTGAGTTCGGAGACGGGGGCCGGCTCGATCCTCAACTCGCCTCGCGGCGTCAGCGCCTTCACGGCCAAGTCGGCGCGCGGTTTGAGACCCAGTCGTTTCGCCGTCGCAGCGTCGAGGATTGTGATGGTCGAACCAGTATCGAGAACGAGTTTCAGGGGCTGTTTGCCACAAGCGAGGACCACGAGAAAGGACGAATCCTGCTCCGAAACCACTCGCAAGGGGATGCGCTCGTAGCCCTTGCGAGTGAGAGCGACATCGAGCGAATCCGATTCGCCCGACGACGGCTTCGGCTGGTCTGCGGTCACGAATCGAGTGACAGCGACAACCAGCAACACGACGCATGCCCACGATCCTGTGACGTGCATTTTCCTGTACCTTCTGGAACCTGTCTCCGAACTGACCTTCCGAAACGGTAACGCAAACCGACCGGGTCTGCCAGCCGAGTGGAAACGGCCGTCGTCTTCCGGAACCATCCCTCCCTCGGCGGCATCCAATCGGGTAAGCTGACATGCCGCCGGTTTCGCTTCTCGCACTTGTGGTTTCCGTCATGCCCGTCGAACACCGCCCGGTGGACCGCCGAAACTTCCTCCGCGCGTCGGCCGGGGCCGCCAGCGCCGCCCTCGCGCTGCCGGCCGCCAGCTACGCCCGCGTGCCCGGCAGCAACGCCATCCTCCGCGTCGGCTTCATCGGCTGCGGCGGGCGGGCGCAGGCGCACCTGCACCTGATCGTGAAAATGGCGATGGAGAACAAGGGCGTCGCGCCGGTCGCCGTGTGCGACGTGTGGGACGGGATCGACGAGGAGTACGACCACAGCTTCGGCGGCAGCACCACCCGCCGGCGGTTCTCGCAGGGGCTGTTCCCGGCGGCGGCCAAGTGCGGGCTGAACCCGGACGACCGCAAGCGGGTGACGAAGGACTACCGCCGGCTGCTGGATTTGAAGGAGATCGACGCCGTCTGCATCGCCACGCCCGACCACTGGCACGCGAAGCAGACGCTCGACGCCTTCGCCGCCGGCAAGGACGTGTTCGTCGAGACCCCGCTGGCCCGCAGCGCCGCCGACGCCAAGGCCGTCCTCGATGCGGCCACCGCCGGCAACCGGGTGCTGACGCTCGGCGTTCAAGGGTTGTCCGACCCGGTGTGGCGGCGGGCGCACGACGCCATCCGCGGCGGCAAGATCGGCCCCGTCTCGCACGTCTCGGCCGGCGTCTTCCGCAACGACATCCGCGGCCAGTGGCGGTTCCACCGCGTCCTCCCACAGATGACCGCCAAGACCGTCGATTGGGACTTGTTCCTCGGCCACCGGTTCGAGGTGAACGGCGTCCCCGTCGGCCCCGCCCCCGCGCAGCAGGGTTTCGACCCGACCGTCTTCGCGCAGTGGAAGTGCTACCGGCACTTCTCCGACGGGCTGGCCGGCGACCTGCTCACGCACCCGGTGGCGAAGCTGCTGGCCGCGACCGGCTGCCGCACGCCCCGCCGGGTGATCGGCAGCGGCGGGTTGTATGTGGAAACCGACGGCCGCACGGTGCCGGACGTGGCGACGATCGTCGCCGACTTCGATGACTGTCAGTGGGTTGTCACCGCCGCCACGACGAGCGCGTACCCGCTGGAAGACGTGATCCGCGGGCGGCTCGGGGCGATCAAGTTCGTGGCCGGCGGGTTCCAGGTCATCAAGGACGATCCGCGCGGCGGCGGCCGGCTGCCGACGCGGCTGGAGGAGACCATCCCGCCGACGGAAGTGGTAACGAGCGACCCGCCCAAGAACGAAACCGAGGCGCTGTGGACGAACTTCCTGGACTGCGTGCGGACACGCAACCGCATGACCTTCGTCCCGGCCGACCTGGCAGCGTCCGCCGCGACCGTGACGGCCGGGGCGGGGTGAATTCAAAGATTTGAACCGCCAAGACGCCAAGGTCGCCAAGAAAAAAGAGAGGAAGAGTCTCTCTGTCTTCTCGGCGGTCTTGGCGTCTTGGCGGTTCAAACTCTTCCTCGACTTCTTCACACGGCAACAGCCACCCGCTTCGCCGGGACCGGCGCGGGGTTGCCTTCCAGACCCCGGCAGGCCTTGCGCAGGCGGCGGATGCCTTCGGTCACTTGGTCCGGTTCGCAGACCCCGAAGCTGAGACGCGCCTCGTTGCGGGGGATGTTGCCGAACTCGTCCGGCACGTGCCCGTACTCGCCCGGTACATACAGCACGCCTTCGGCCAGCGCGCGGGGCACCAGCGGCCCGGTGCGACCGGTGTTCACTTCGGGCGGGAAGGTGGCCCACACGTACAGTCCGCCGGCCGGCTTCGTCCAGTGCATCCCCGGCCAGTCGCCGAACTCGCGGTCCATCGCCGCCAGCATCGCGTCCCGCTTGACGCGGTACACGCCCCGCAGCGTCTGGACGTGCCGGGCGAACGCGCCGGTCGCCAAGAGGTCGTTCAGGATGTGCTGGGCGAGGTTGGTGGAGCCGAAGTCGTGGTTGCCTTTGATGGCGCAGATCGGCCCGACGAGGTCCGACGGCATCAGCGCGTACCCGGTCTTCAGCCCCGGCGAACAGGGCTTGCTGAACGTGCTGGCGTAGATGACGTGTTCGTTCGTGTCGTCGAACTTCTTCACGCTCGGCAGGTCGTCGCCGTCGTACCGCAGTTCCCGGTACGCCGCGTCCTCCAGGATCAGGATGCGGTGGTTGCGGCTGTACCGCTTGGCCAGTTCCACCAGCTTCGGGCGGCGCTCCGCCGACAGCGACAGGCCGGTCGGGTTCTGGAAGTAATCGACGGTGTAAATCACTTTGAGTTTGGCGATCTCGCCGGACTTCTCCAGCCGCTTCAGCAGGTCTTCGAGCGCGTCCAGGTTCATGCCGCCGGCATCCATCGGCACCGCGTACACCTTCGCCCCGCTGCTCTGCAGTACGCCGTGGTAGACGAAGTACGACGGCGCTTCGCAGATCACGATGTCGCCTTCGTTGAACAGTGCTTCGCCGAGCAAGTAAAGCATCTGCTGCGACCCGGTCGTTAGCACGACATCATCCGCTGACACCGCGATGTCACGCGGCGTCACGCCATCGGCCTGGCAAACGTGTTGAACCACGCTTTCCCGTAACGACAGCAACCCTTGCGTGCTGCCGTACTGCAACGCCGCTTTCGCCGAGACCGGGTTCGCCATGATGCTTGCGACTGCCGCCGCGACATCCGCCGCTGGGAGGGAGCCTTCGTCCACGAGGCCTGCCGCCAAGGAGATGAGGCCTGGCGTCTCGATCGCCTTCTGAATGAAGTAGCTGATCGGGGAATCGCCCGTGCGTTTCGACTGGTTCGACAAGGGAAGCGGCGCCGGTGGCATAAAGCGGTCTCTCTTACTTCAGGCGGGTGACAAAAGGCGGCCAGAAATGGAACCGGCCCCGGAGGAAACTCCGGGGCCGGCGTCAATCTGTTCGCTGGGTTCCCGGATGTTAAGTGTGTGCTGCCGCAACCGCCGCATACGCGACTGCCGCTACCGCGACCGCCACGACGCCGCCAGCAACCGCGAAGGTTGGGATCGAAAGTCGTGTGGGCAACGATGCAAGCAACATAGTTCACAAACCTAATTCCGGGCCACTCGGGTTGAGTGGTACGTAACTTATAGCATTTGTGAACTATGTTGCTTGCATCGTTGCCCACACGACTTTCGATCCCAACCTTCGCGGTTGCTGGCGGCGTCGTGGCGGTCGCGGT
>JAYUFU010000388.1:0-4045 GCA_043738505.1 Fimbriiglobus sp.
AAGGGGCGAACCACTTCAGGTGTCGGCCCCTTGCTGGCGCGGCCGGCAGTTCCCCGATGCCTTCCGCCGCCGCGTCCGCGATCATGGCAATCTCCCGCCCGTCTCGTTCTCCCTGAGACACCCGCCATGCCGACCCTTTCCCGCCGCGAACTGCTCCACGTCGGCACCGCTTCCGCCCTCGGCCTGACGCTGCCCGGCCTGCTCCGCGCGGACGAGACCCGGTCGTCCTCCGGGTCGAAAGCGCACGCCGACCACTGCATCCTCATCTTCCTGAACGGCGGGCCGAGCCACCACGACATGTGGGACATGAAGCCGGACGCGCCGGCCGAAATCCGCGGCGAATTCAAGCCCATCGCCACCAGCGTGCCGGGCCTTCAACTGAGCGAACACCTGCCGAAGCTGGCCGCGCAGATGCACCGCGCGACGCTGATCCGCAGCATGCACCACGGCGTGAACAACGCGCACGCGGCGGCGGTGTACTGCGGGCTGACGGGGCACGACCGGGGCGAACTGGGCGGCGGCGCGAAGCCCGACGACCACCCGGCCATCGGGTCCGTGACGGCCATGCTCCGCCCGCCGACGAAGAACGTGGTGCCCTACGTTTCCATGCCCTACGTCACGCAGGAGGGGGCCGGCGGGCCGCCGCAACCGGGGTTCTTCGGCGGCTGGCTGGGCAAGCCGCGCGACCCGCTGTTCGTGCTGCGAAATCCGAACGCGGCCGACTTCCAGTTGCCCGAACTGACCCTCGGCGGCGACATGAACCCGACCCGCTTCGACGCCCGCAAGCAGCTCGCCGCGAGGCTCGGCGTGAGTGGCAACCCCGACCGGGCGCTCGCCGACATGGACGGCTTCCGCGCGCGGGCCTACGACCTGCTCACCGCGCCCACCACCCGCGAGGCGTTCCGCATCGACAAGGAGCCGCCGAAGGCGCGGGACGCCTACGGCCGCAACATCTACGGACAGAGCGTGCTACTGGCCCGCCGGCTGATCGAAGCCGGCACCCGCGTGACGTGCATCTCGTGGGCACCGGACGCCAACGCCACCTGGGACACGCACGGCCAGAACTTCAAGAAGTTGAAGGACGAACTGCTGCCGCAACTGGATTCGGCGGTGTCGGCGCTGCTGAACGACTTGAGTGATCGCGGGCTGCTCGACCGCACGCTGGTGGCGGTGATGGGCGAGTTCGGCCGCACGCCGAAGATCAACCCGAACGCCGGGCGCGACCACTGGAACTTCTGCTACAGCCTGCTGCTGGCCGGCGGCGGGGTGAAGGGCGGGCACGTGTTCGGCGCGAGCGACAAGATCGGCGGCAAGCCGAGCCGCAACCCGGTGACGCCGGCGGATTTGGTCGCCACCGTCTACGCCGCCCTCGGCATCCCGCCCGACACCGAACTGCGGGACCGCCTGGACCGCCCGTACACCCTGGTCCCGTGGGGCAAACCGATCGCCGACGTGATGGGGTGAACTCATGGCCGCCGAGCCGTTCGACCACGACCAGTTGCTGAAGGAGACACTCCGCGAGTTCTTCGCGGACTTCCTGACGCTGTTCTTCGACCGCTGGGCGAAGCGGCTCGACCTGACGCGGCCGGTGGAGTGGCCGCGGACCGAGTTCTTCGCCACCCCGCCCGACGGCCCCAAGCACGTCCTCGACCTGGTGGCGAAGGTGGCGCTCGCGGGGCCGGCCGGGGCCGCCGGCGAGTCCGACCCGCCGGCGTGCCTGGCGCTGATCCACATCGAGATCGAGTCGCCCGACCGCACCACCGCCATCACGCCGCGCTTGCCGAAATATTGGCGGCACCTGACCGAGCAACTCGGCCTGCCGGCGCTGCCCGTCGTCGTGTACCTGAAGGTGGGGCTGGACGGACTCGGCGAGGAGACCATCGTCGAGCCGTTCCTGGATTTCGGGGTGAACACCTTCCGCTACCTGTACGTCGGCCTGCCGGGGCTGAACGCCGACGACTACCGGCACGGCGACAACTGGCTGGGGGTGGCGCTGTCGGCGCTCATGCGGTGCCCGAAGGACCGGATCGTCGAGTGGGGTGCGGAGGCGATGCGGCGGATCGGCGCGGCCCCGCTTTCCGACCGCCAAAAGTTCCTGCTCGGCGAGGTGGTCGAGGGTTACGCCCCAGTGTCGCCGGAGGAACTGGCGCGGTTGCGCGGTATACTGGATCAGAACGCCACCGGGAGGGTTCCGCGGATGAACAAGACCTCGTACATGATCGGCAAAGAAGACGGGCTGGAGGAAGGGATCGAAAAGGGGATCGAAAAAGGGATCGAGAAAGGGGTCGAACTGGGCCGGCGGAAGGGGGTCGTGGAGTTCCTGGAGGCGATGCTCGCCACCAAGTTCGGGCCGCTGTCGGCGGACTCGCTGGACACGCTCCGCGGGCTGCCGGACGCCGACCTGACGCGGATCGGCCTCGCCGTCCTGACCGCCGCGTCGCCGGCCGACCTGGGGCTGTGACCCGCGCCGACATCCCCGGCGGGATCGCTATACTGACGGCTGATTTTTCGCCGGGTGCCGCGCGGGTGCGGCCACGGGTTGGACGACACGGATACCTCCCTTGACCACTCCCGAACGCATGTCGCCCCGCCCCCGCTGCCGGTCGCTGACCGGGTTCCGCGTCGTCGGCAGCGGCAAGTACGTGCCCGACTCGGTCGTGTCGAACGACCACCTGCACGCCCGCCTGGGGTTCGACTCGGACTGGATCGTCAAGCGGACGGGCATCCTCGAACGCCGCCACGCCCTGCCGCACCAGGCGACCTCCGACCTGTGTGTCGAGGCCGCCAACGACTGCTTCGCCAACACCGGCCTGAGCGGCAAGGACTGCGACCTGCTCGTGCTGGGCACCTTCACGCCGGACATGTCGTTCCCGTCCACGGCCTGCCTCGTCCAGGACCGCCTCGGCATCGTCGGCCCGGCCATCGAGGTGGAAGCGGCGTGCGCCGGGTTCATGTACGCCCTCGTCACCGCCGCCGCCTATGTGAAGGCCGGCCTCAGCGACCGCGCACTGGTCATCGGCGGGGACACCAACAGCCGCGTGCTGAACCCGGACGACATCCGCACCTACCCGCTCTTCGGCGACGGGGCCGGTGCGGTCATCATCGAGAAGGGTCGGCCGGACCAGGGCATCCTGTCGTACAGCATGGGGTCGGACGGGGCCGGCGGGATGCTGCTGCGGCGGGACACCTGCGGCAGCCGCATGCCGGTGACGCCGGAGCTGCTGGCCGACAAGAAGCAGTACATGGCGATGGACGGGTACGCCGTCTTCAAGTGGGCGGTGAACATCCTCACCGACACGATCCAGGACGTGCTGACCGACGCCAAGCTGGGCGTGAACGACGTGGCGCTGTACGTGGCACACCAGGCGAACATCCGCATCATCAACGCCGCCGTGGACGCCCTGCACATCCCCCGCAACCGGGTGTTCAACAACCTGGAGAAGTACGGCAACACGTCCGCCGGGTCGATCCCCATCGCCCTGGACGAGGCGCTCGCCGACAACCGCCTGAAGCGGGGCGAGTTGGTGCTGCTGAGCGGCTTCGGGGCCGGCCTCGCCTGGGGCACCGCCGTCCTCCGCTGGTGAACGGCCTCGTGCGAGGCACCTCCGGTTCGGCCGTCAGCGGTCGCCCGCCGGGGGCCGACGGAGCCAGTCGGTTCGCCACAGTCGCACCACGCCGTCCTTCCCGCCGGTGATGAGCCGACCGTCGGGCGCGAGCGCGGCCGTCAGCACCGCCTCGGGGTGTTCGAGGGGCGGCCCCAAAGGCAAGCCGAGCCGGAAATCCCACACGCGGCCCGTGCGGTCGTGGCTGACCGACAGCAGCGCGCCGTCGGCGGCCCCGGTCCCGAAGACGAGTTGGTTCACGCGGTCGGCGTGGAAGAACGGCCGGCCGACGGGTTTGCCGTCCGGCAGCGACCAGACGCGCACGCTCCCGTCGCGGCCGCCACCACGCGCACCGTCCCGGCGCTGCTCGCGAAGGCCAGCCACTTCCCGCCGGGGTGGACGGCGAAGTCGCCCAGCTCCGTCAGAAACGGCAGTTCGAAGGC
>JAYUFU010000389.1:0-12087 GCA_043738505.1 Fimbriiglobus sp.
CACGCCGCCGGTTCACCAGGAGAATGCGGACTCGTCCGGTCTTGCGGACACATCCGGTGCGGGGCTGTCCGGTTCGCCCGACGAAATCGCATCATTCTCGCAGCCCGACGGTTCGGCTACTTGTCCCGTCGCGGGGCTTTTGGAAAAATGCCCGCGTCGGGGCACACCGTTCGGACGGCGGAGGATTCGGGACATGGCCGACTTCGAACAGGCGAACCGACGGTTCCGCGTCGCCACCCCGCTGGGGCCGGACGCGCTGCTGCTCACCGGCTTCCGCGGCAGCGAGGGGCTGTCCAAACTGTACCGCTTCGAGCTGGACCTGCTCGCCCCGCTGGACGCGCCCGCCGACTTCGCCAAACTGCTCGGCCAGGCGGCCGTCCTCAGCCTCGACCTGCCCAACGGCGAAGCCCGGCACGTCCACGGCATCATCAGCCGGTTCTCGCAGGGGTCGCGCGACGACACGTTCGTTCACTACAAGGCCGAGATCGTCCCGCACGTCTGGCTGCTCACCCGCCGCGAGCGGTGCCGCATTTTCCAGCGGAAGACGGTCAAGGAAATCCTCACCGCGGTGTTCGACGGCTTGGACGTGGACTGGCAAATCCGCGACGGCCAAGCTACCCGCGAGTACTGCACGCAGTACCGCGAATCGGACTTCGCCTTCGCCTGCCGGCTGATGGAAGAGGAGGGCATCTACTTCTACTTCACCCACGCCGAGGACAAGCACACGCTGGTGCTGTCGGATCACCCGGACGGGCACGAGGAGGTGCCGGTCGAGCCGACGATGGAGTTCGAGCAGGCCGGCGGCGGGCAGGGGCAGCGGAAGCAGTTCCTCGTGACCGACTGGGAGAAGGTGCAGGAGCTGCGGTCGGGCAAGGTGACGCTGTGGGATCACCACTTTGAACTGCCGCACCGCCCGCTGGACGCCGAGGGGACGATCCAGGGGACGGTGAAGATCGGCACCGTGGACCACGACCTGCGGGCCGGCAACGTGGACGCGCTGGAGCGGTACGACTACCCCGGCGGGTACGCCGAGTGGTTCGACGGCGTGGACCCCAGCGGCGTGCAAAGCCAGTCGGCCGACCTGGAGAAAATCTTCGAGCAGAACCGGCGGATGGTTGGCATCCGACTCCAAGAGGAAGCCGCGCAGGCGGTGACGATCCGCGGCACCAGCGTCTGCGGCAACCTGACCGCCGGCCACACGTTCACCCTGACCGGGCACTACGACGGCGACGGCGACTACGTCCTCACGTCGGTCGAACACGTCGGCACCGCCGCCGGCGACTTCCGCTCCGGGGCGGTGGAGTACCGGTACGAGAACACGTTCACCTGCCTGCCGGCGGCGCTGCCGTACCGCCCGGCCCGCGCCACCACGCGGCCGACCGTGAAGGGGACGCAGACGGCCGTCGTCGTCGGCCCAGCCGGGGAGGAAATCTTCACCGACCCCTACGGCCGGGTGAAGGTGCAGTTCCACTGGGACCGCGAAGGCAAGCACGACGCCGACAGCTCGTGCTGGATTCGGGTGTCCACCATCTGGGCCGGTAAGGGGTGGGGCGTCATCCACATCCCGCGCATCGGTCACGAGGTGGTGGTGGATTTCCTGGAAGGCGACCCGGACCGGCCGATCATCCTCGGCAGCGTGTACAACGCCGACCACATCCCGCCCGGCGCGCTGCCGAAGGACGGCATGGTCAGCGGGATGCAGTCGCGGACCACGCCGTCCGGCGGCGGCGGTAACTTCAACGGCATGCGCGCGAACGACACCAAGGCGAAGGAGTCGCTGACGGTGCAAGCCGAGTATGACATGACGACGCTCGTGAAGCACGACGACACGCAGACGGTGAACGTGGACCGCACGATTACCGTCTTGGGCAAGCACACGGAGGACATCACCGGCAACACGGCAATCACCGTGGGCACGGGGAACTACGAACACACGGTGGCCAAGGGCACGGCCGCCGTGAAGGTGAAGGACGCGGTCACGGAAGTGTTCCAGAACACCCTGGACACGACCGTCACGAACGGCATCAGCCTGACCTCGGCCACGAAGCACATTTACATCCACATGGCCACGAATATCCAGCTCCATGTTGGCGACAGCAACATCTGGATGGACAGCGGCGGGCAGATCAACATCCGCGGCAAGAACATCACCGTGGACGGCAGCGAGACGGTCAGCCTGAAGTGCGGGTCCGGGTCGATCCTGATGAAGAGTTCCGGCGAGATCAGCGTGCAGGGGACGAAAGTGCAGGTGAAGGGGACCGAGGAGGCGAAGCTCGGCGTCACGTCGCAGTCGGTGGTGTGCGACACGTCGAAGGTGGCGGTGTCGGGTGCGGCGGTGAACTCGTCGGCCGTGGGAATGCACGAGATCACCGGCGCGGTGGTGAAGATCAACTGACCGGAGGGCGGACCCGTGCGACGGATGCTGGAACGGATCGCGGCGGACATCACCGGGTTCGTCGCCCAGCGGGACGACGTGGCGATGGCCGTGCGGACCTCGGCCGGCACCGCCCCGGCGTTCCTGCAAGTGCTGAATCCCATCGCCGAGTCGTCGGCGGCCGGGATGTTCCACACGCACGACCTCCCGTTCCGCGACCCGGCTAGCTACGTCGAGGCCGTCGCCTCGGCCTTCAGGGTGATTCACGACGGCTACCGCGCGGTGATGGCCGGCGAAGGGATGACGCCGTGGCCGGAGTTGCCGGCCGTCATCGCCGAGGCCGGGTTGCCGCCGGTGTTGCGCCTCCGCGAACTGATGACCTTCTCGCGGTCGGTGCTACCGCAGCCGGATTTCCAGGTCGTCGTCTGGACGTTCCTGCCGACGGAAATCGCCGATTTGAAGGGGTACGCCCGGTTCTTCCGCGAGCTGTTCGCCCACGAGTGGCCCCGGCCGTGGTGCCACCACATGCGGGTGATGCTCCGCGACGAGCCGACGAGTGCGGCGCTGAAGGAGGCGCTGGGAAAAGCTCCGCGAATCCGCTGGTACGAACCGCCGCTCGGCCCCGAGGCGTACCGCAAGGGGTACGAGGATGCCGTCGGCGACGAGACGCTGCCGGTGCCGGAGCGGATGACTGCGCTGCTGGTCACCGCCGCCACGGATTACTCCTACGGCCGGCACGCGCAGGCCCTGGAGAAGTACGAACTGCTGATCCAGTACCACGGGGCGCTGAAGCAGCCGGTGCCGCAGGCGCTGGCCTGGAACGGCATCGGCGAAGTTCACGCGAAGGCCGGCGACCGGGCGAAGGCGGGCGCGGCCTTCGAGGTGGCGATGGCCCACGCCACCGACGGCCCGTCGCCGACGCCGGCGGTGATGTTCAGCGTTTCCTGGAACCTCGCCCGACTGCGGATGGACGAGAAGCGGTTCGCGGAGGCGGCCGACTACTTCGGCGTGGCCCAGCAATCGGCGGCAAACATGAGGGCCGCGGACCTCAAGCTGATGGCGATGGAGTGGCACGGCGTCGCGCGGCTGGAGAACCGCCAGCCGGACCAAGCGGTCGAACTCTGGGAAGCCGGCGCGACCGTCGCCCACGGGTTGGAGATGGCCGAGCCGCGCGAGGCGATGCTCGAACGCCTCCGCCGGCACTTCGCGGCCGACGCCCCCAGCCGGGTCCGCGAATTCGAGCGGCGGCTGGCCGAAACGCCCCCGGCTTCCGCATAACCTTCCGACCCACCCCACGGGAACCGCGACCGATGTCACTGGACGGGCTGCGACTGGCGGCGGCGCAACACGCGAACGGGACGACCGGGGACACCACCGGCGGCACGCTCGGCGTGAACCACATGCTCGCCACCGGCGACGTGTTGAAGGGGATCGGCACGCAGCAGGTGGAAGCGTTCACGGGTCTGGTCAAGCCGCTGACCATCACCGGCGCGGACGGTCAGCCGCGCGCGCCGGAGGGCGCGTTCGAGACCTCGGTCGCGGTGGTCCGCCGGGGGCAGCAAACCGTCGCCGCCGTGACCGGCGTCTTCGGCGCGGCCGAGAACGCCCTGGACATGGGCTTCGCCGCCCTCACCGCGCCGCTGGCGGCGCTGTATCCGAGCATGCCGGCGGCCACCCT
Source organism: Fimbriiglobus sp. (assembly GCA_043738505.1). Taxonomy (GTDB): domain Bacteria; phylum Planctomycetota; class Planctomycetia; order Gemmatales; family Gemmataceae; genus JALHQU01. The sequence continues at coordinate 4,053 of JAYUFU010000389.1, forward strand.
CGGCAGCTTGTACGTCGGTGCCCCGCACACGCACACGCATCCGCCCAGCCTGATCCCGCCGGCCCCGCCGATCCCTTTGCCGAGCCTCGGCGCGGTGCTGCTGGGCAACAGCGTGCAAGTGCTGCTGATGGGGATGCCGGCGGCGCGGGCCGGGGACAAGGGCCTGGCGATCACCTGCGGCGGCCTCAGCCCGTTCTTCGACATCGTCCTCGGCTCGTCGAACGTGTTCATCGGCGGCAAGCGGGCGGCGCGGCTCGGCGACATGTGCGACTGTTGCAAGCCGGGCGGCGGCGCGGCGAGCGGGTTGGCGAAGGTGCTGCAAGTGGCGGGGATGGTCGCCGGCGGGCTGGGGATCGTCGCGGACGCCGGTGAAGCGGCGGCACTGGCGTCGTCGAACGCGGCCCTGGCGGCGGGCAAGGCGCTGGCCGCCGCCGCGGCCGCCGCGCAGATGGCCGCGGATCTCGCGGCGGCCGCGGCCGTGGTGATCGACCCCGCGACCAGTCCCGCGAAGGGAGCCATTGTCTTGCCCACGGCCCCACTGGTGCTGATCGGCGGGTTCCCGATGATGAACACGCTGGAGTTCGCCAAGGCCATCCTGAACAAGTTGAAGTCGCTCGCCCGGCGGAACGGCGGCGGCCAGAACGACGACAAGAAGCCCGGACCCGAAGGGTGACCGTAGCGTCCACCGCTCCCGGTCGGGAGCCACCACCCATGATCACCTGCCGCTACAAACTGACGCCGGACCAGACCGTCGTCGGCGACCCCATCGACGTGGTCACCGGCGCGAGCCTGGACACGCAGACCGACTTCGCCCTCGCCGGCCCGCTGCCCATCCGCTGGCACCGCAACTACGACAGCGGCAAGTCCGCCATGCCCGGCTCGCTCGGCTGGGGGCAGTTCCACGAGTTCGACCGCCGGCTGGTGTTCGACCTCGACGGGATGCGGTACGTCGGGCCGACGGGGGATGTCGTCGGGTTCCCGTACCTCGACCGCGACGGTCAGAGCAGCTCCCTCGCCGGCGTCACGGTGCGGCGGGTGACTGCGCGGCAGTACGTGGTCCAAACGCCGGGCGACCCGCTCGCCACCTACGACCTCGCCGCCGGCCGCACGTTCGCCCCACTCACCGCCATCAGTCGCGGAACCGCGCGAGTCGCCTTCGGGTACGACCAGGACGGACTGCTGCACTCGGTCACGGATTCCACGGGCCGGACGATTCGCGCGGAGAACGACGCCTTCGGCCGGCTGAGTCGGCTCACGCTCCAGGACGGTTCCCGCTCCCGCCGGTTGGCCGAGTACCAGTACGATTCGGCCGGCAACCTCGTCCGCATGACGGACCCCTACGGCCACTCCTTCCAGTCCCGCTTCGACCGCGACCACCGTCAGGTCCAGCGGATCGACCGCCGGGGCTATGCCTTCCAGTTCGAGTACGACCCGGCCGGCCGGTGCGTGCGGGCCGGCGGGCACGACGGCACCGACGAGGTGCGGCTGAAGTACGACCCGGAACTGCGGATGACGGTCGTGACGAAGCGGGATGGCGGGGACTGGACGTTTTTCTATAACGACACCGGCGTTGTCACGCGCATTCTGGCCCCGGACGGCGGCATCGCGCAGTTCAACCGCGACGAAACCGGGCGGGTGGCGGAGGAGGTGGACCCGCTGGGCAACAAGACCCGCCGGGTGTTCAACGCGGCGGGGGCAATCGAGGGTCGGATTGACCCGCTCGGGCGCTTCGTGGAGTCGGGCGCGGGCCCTGTTCTCCTTCAACCGTCCGACTGGCTCGCCACGACGCCGGCGGAGTGGGACTACGGCATCCTGCTGCCGGGGATCGCGGCCGACTTCCCGCAGTTTCGCGGAGCGGACACGCTCGCCGCCGATCCCGCCGCTGTCCCGCACTTGCCGCCGCCCGCGCCGGAAGGGTCCGTGACCGAGGCGGACGAGTTCGGGAATGTGTACCGCGACACGTTCCCCGACGACACCCAGCGGCGCTGGGTTCACGACGCGAACGGGAACGTGACCAAGTCCACGGATCGCGAAGGCCAAAGCACCACCTGCGAGTATACCGGCTGGAACATGCTCGCGGCCGAAACCGACCCCCTCGGCGGCCGCGTGCGATTCCGGTACACCGCGTTCGGCGAAACGTCCGCCGTGATCGACGCGAACGGCACGCTGACCGAGTACGAACACGACGCGGCGGAGCGACTGGTGGCGATCCGCCGGCACGGAGTGGTCCGGGAGACCTACGAGCGCGACGTGGCGGGGAACCTGGTTCGCAAGCGAGCCGGCGACGGGGGCGAGCTGTACTCGGTCGAGATCGGCGCGAAGAACCTTCCCGCCGTGCGGCGCTACGCCTCCGGCGACACTCACGAGTTCAAGTACGACGAGGCCGGCCGCTGCGTGGCCGCAACGAGTACCGCCGGCGCGGTGGTTCTGGAATACGACGAGGACGGTCTGCGGATCGTGGACGTGCGCGACGGGCTCGGGGTCGTCCACGCCCCCGGCTTGACGGCCTCGGTGGTTCTCGGCCGCTACCGCTACGGCTGCGCCTGGGAGGACGGCGACAAACTGGTCGTCACCGACCCGACCGGCGGGCCCCACACGATCCGAATTCTCTCGCCGACGCTCGTCGAACGACGACTGGGAAACGGCGTCGTCGAGACGACCCGCTACGACGCGGCCGGCCGCTGCCACGCGCGTGTGCGCACCGGCCTCGGCGGGGATTGGGTGCGGCGGTATCGCTATTCCCCGGAAGGCGACCTGCGGGCCGCTTCGGATTCCCTTGGGGGCGAGACGACTTATCGCTACGACGCCGCGCACCGAGTGAGCGGGGTGCAACGGCCGGACGCCCCGTTCGAGCCAATCGATCACGACATCGGCAACAACGTACTCCGGATGCCGGGGCTGTCCGGCGTCCGGCTGCTCGACGGGAACCGCCTGCAATCAGCGAATGGCGAGACCATCGAGTACGACAAGCGGAATCACCTCGCCGTGCGGCGCGTGGGCACGGTCGAGACCCGCTACCACTACGACGAGCGCGATCTGCTGATGAAGGTCGAGAAGACGGAACAACCCGACTGGACTGCAACTTACGACCCGTTCGGTCGGCGGGTGCGCAAGCAGTGGGGCGTGGGGAAGTGGGTCGAATACTTCTGGGACACGGATCGGCTGATCGCCGAGCGGAACGAAACGGGACGGGTGCGCGTGTACGTCTACGCGGACCCGTCGGCGCTGATGCCGATGCTGTTCGTCGAATACCCCGACGCGGAGACGGACACCGCCGCCGGTAAACGCTACTACGTCTTCGCCGATCAAATCGGCACGCCGACGCGGGTGGAGGACGACGCGGGCGCGGTGGCGTGGTCGGCGCGGATCGACCCCTATGGCCGAACGACCGTGGACCCCGGCAACCGGATCGACTTCGACTTCCGCTTCCCCGGCCACTGGTTCGACGCCGAAACCGGCCTGCACTCCAACCGCTACCGATCCTACGATCCCGCCCTCGGCCGATACCTGCAATCCGACCCGCTCGGCGTTGCCGGCGGCATGAACCTGTACGCCTACTGCGGCGGAAACCCGCTTGTGCGGGTGGACGTGAAAGGGTTGGCCGACGACCTGACGGATAAACAACGCGACGTCTATAACGACCTCAGGGGGAGTACCCCCAGCGACAAGAACCGGGCGGACTGCAACAAGGGAGGGAGCACGTGTGCTCTCACGGGCGAAACACCACCCGCCAAACCTGGTGGAGAGAAAGGCGTGCTGGCGGCCGACCACGTCGTGCCGTTCAAGGAAATCGTCAAGCTGAAGGGATTCACGGAACTGACGCGCGAGCAGCAACTCGCCATCGCGAATAATCCGGAGAACTTCCAGCCGCTGCTGAAGGGCGTGAACTCGTCGAAAGGCGGGAAAGAGGTCGAGGACTGGAAGACGCTACGGGGTGAGGACATCACGACAGGGAAGGAAGGGAAGGCACGGGCGGCGATGCTGGAGAAGGCCGAGGAGTCCAAGAAGGCGCTCCTCGCGCAGATCAAGCAGTTCGAGAAGGAGAAGGAGGAAGCGAAGCAGAAGAACAAGAAGCCGTGCAAGAAGTGACCTGCTCCAGGAGGGCGAGCGATGCAGATTCGATTCGCGGTTGGGGCCGAGACGGTCACGTTCGAGTGCGACACCGCGCTGCACAAGCAGGCCGACTGGCTGCTCGGCGTCCTCCGGGACATCGCGTCCGAACGGGGGAACTCGTTCTTCGCACCGGGTCGGACGATCCAACTCGGCTGGTCGTTGCTCACCCTGGTGCGGGAAGGGGGCGAACTCCAAGTCCACGAGCCGGACTTCGACGCCGACCCGTTCACCCGCACGCGCAAAAACCTGACGGTGACGCTCACCGTGATCGCCCAGCAGAACGACTGGCTTCACCGCCTCGGCGCGGAACCGACCGCGGTGGACTACCGCGACAAGATATTCGTGGCTGACGGCGCGCTCAAGACCGACAGCGTCTTCCTTCAGCGACTGCCGCGGGGCGAGAGCGAGGGGGACAGCGGGTGGGCGATGAAGTTGCTGTCCGACCCGAAGCGCGACACGACGTGGGAGTGGGTGTTCGTGTTCGCGCTGATCCGCTTCCGCCCGTGGTATCTCCCCTTCTTGACCCTACCAGTCGGTTTCATCGTCGTGTTCCGCGACGACCAGTTGGACGCCATCCTCGACTCCGACAACAAGACCGTCTACTCCCGATGACGGGTCGGCTCAAAATCGCCAGCGCAGCTCGGTGCGGTACAGTTGGCCGGCGAAGTGGCTGCTCGTGGCCGCGAACTGCATCCCGAAGCCGAGGTCGAGCTTGTCGCTGATCGCCAGCCGGAAGCCCGGCCCCAGGGTGAAGTAGGTGTCGCCGTTGGTGCCCGCCGGCAGGCCCGTGTTCGGGTCGCGGAAGCGGCCCGACGTGAGCGTGTACAGGCCGGTCTCGAACGAGGCGAGGAAGGCCGTGTCCGCCGCCGGTCGGGCGACGACCGTGTTCAGGCTGTTCTTCGCCATGAAGATGCTGCCCTTGCCGTTGCCGAGCGCGAACCAGTAGGCCGTCTGGCTCTGCCAGTAAGTGTCCGTGTACACCTTCATGGTGGTGAGCAATGCCGGCTCCAGGCTGGCGCTGCCGGTGCCGACGCCGTTGATCGGGCTGGCCGTCGGCACCTTCGTCTTCAACTGGAACGTCATCGTCAGCAGTTCGCTGTCGATGAACATCGTCTTGACGCCGAACTCCAGGTCGCCGATGCCGCCGCCGCCGCCGCGGACATCGCTGTCCAGGTTGCGGTACGGCAGGTCGAAGAACAGGCCGAACTTCTCGATGGCGATTTCCTGGTACAGGTGCAGCTCGTTGTAGTCCACCCGCCGGGGCACCGGGTTGCCGGGGAACGCGCCGCTGCCGAGGAAGAAGTCCGACCGATCCGGCGTGGTGACGTTCCGCCCGGCGTCCCACCGCAGGCGGGTCATCGTGGTCGGCCGCGCCTGGTCGAGGAACAGGCCGGCGTTGGCCACCGGAATCCACTTGCTCTGGTAGCACGGGTCGGGGCAGAGCAGCGCGTTCTGGAAGTTGCAGAACAGCCGGCGGATCGGTCCCGCTCCCTCGCAGCAGGTGTTGCACGCCGCCCGGCCGGGGTAGCAACCCGCTTCTCCGCACCCGCCCGTGCTGCACCCGCCGGTCAGGACGTTGGCCGCCCCGCTGAGCGACGGCGCACAGCACGGGGTCGGCGTGGTGGGTTCCGCGGGAGCGGGCGGTGCGCCGCCTTCGCCCAGCACCGCCTTCCCGCCTTCGGCCGGCGCGACCGGGGTGTCCGCCGCAACGGCCCCCAGGTTCAGGAGCAGGGCGACACCCGCCACCGCTCGAATCCGCCGCGCCAGTCGGGAGACACTTGCCGCAACCATGTTTCAGCCCTCGGACGGGGGAGTTGAAGGGACACCCGGACGATCGTTTCGTCCCCTCTCTTCGGCCCCGCAGAGTCCGCTTCTCAAGACAATTCGCCAAAACCCGCCGGACCCGCACAGCCGGCGAATCCCGGCGACCCCGCGATCCGCTACGAATTCGCCAATCGCTCAAGTGACCCGCTCTTCGCCTCCGATACCCGAAGCACGGAACCCGCCCGCCGTTCGCCGTCGCCCGGTTCCCCCGCCTCCGCCCGTTCCCCGTCGCCGAGGGTCTGCCATGCTGTCCGTCCGAAAGGTGCTGTTGCCGGCCGGCGTGTTCGTGCTGGCCGGCTGGTCGTCCGCGTCGGCTCAGGGTCTGCCGGCGATCCCGGCGGTGCCCGGTGCCGCGCCGGCTGTCGTCGCCCCGGCCGATCCGGGGCCGGGGATTCTCGGCCGCATGGCGATCCGGTTCGACGCCTTCCGCCGCCGCATCGCGCTCACGCCCGTCGGCCAACTGCTCGCGAACGCCAAGAAGCCGCTCGCCGGCCTGACCGGGGGACTGGTCGGCAACCCGGTGAAACCGAACGACAAGGAGGCCGCCGCGCCGGGCGCGGGTGGGGCCGCCGCCGCCGGGAAGAAGGACGCGGCCGAGGCGAAGAAGCGGCGGGAGGATGTCGCCTACCTCGGCACCCTCGATTGCCGCTACTACCCGAACGCCTCGCAGGCGCTGGCCGACGCGCTGCGCACCGATCCGAGCGAGTGCGTCCGGTGGGAAGCCGCCCTCGCCCTCAGCAAGTCGTGCTGCTGCAACAACACGACCGTCAAGGCGCTCACGGCGTCGGTGTCCGGCATGCAGCCGGACGGCAACCCGGCCGAGCGGTCGGCGCGGGTCCGCTGCACCGCCGCCGTCGCGCTGGAGCGGTGCCTCGCCTGCTACACCCCGCCGTTCGAGGAGCCGGAGCCGAAACCCAAGACCCCGCCCCAGTTGGGGGAGAAACCCGAGATCAAGGGCGAAGGCGACGCGAAGAAGCCGTCGGAAACCGCCCCGCCGCCGAAGCCCGCCGACGGCGACGGCCGGACGACGAACGGCAACGGCCCGTCGCCGAAGCTGGTCCGGCAAGCCCGCGAGACGCTCGCCGAGTTCCAGCAGTTGATGGCCGTGAGCGCGCCGCGCATCCAGCCGCAGATCGACCCGCCGCAGCAGAGCGTCGTCCACCTGCTGCAAGCGTCCTTCACCGCGCCAGCCGGTGTGACACAGACGCAGGTCGCGCCCGCCATCGCCCAGGCCCCCGTGACGGTCGCGCGGACGGCACCCCGCGCCACCGCGCCCGTCGTCTCCCGGACGGAAGCGGCCATCACCCCGGCCGCCGCGCTCAGCCCGAAGTTCGTGCCAGAAGCGGACGACGCGGCCATTCTCAAAGCGGTCGGCGTCCGCTGCCTGAACGCCGAGGACGTGCCGGGCCAGCACCAGGCCATCCGCGAACTGGTGCGGTACGACTGGAAGGCGCAACCCCTCGTCGCCGCGACCTTGCTGTACGGGGCGAAGGCCACCCAGTTCCGCGAGGAGGTGCGCGTGGACTGCGTGCGGATGCTGGCCGCCAACGCCGTCGCCCACGCGCAGGTGATCGACGGGCTGACCGGGCTGGCGGGCGACCCCAGCCAGTGGGTCCGGCAGGAAGCGTCGAAGGCCCTGGCGAGCCTGACCCCCGGCCGGTGAGGGGGCGCGCGGGGCGGGGGGTCTGAAGTACTCTGCTCGCTCCGCGAGCGGGTCTTGGTTGTCGAGTCGAAGACCGCTCGCGGAGCGAGCTGAGCACGCGAGTCGAAGACCGCTCGCGGAGCGAGCTGAGCACGCGAGTGGAAGCCCCCTCACCCGGAACGGCTGCGCCGTTCCGACCTCTCCCCGGCGGGGCGCGGTGGGGCGCGGTTCGTCACTTCGCCGAGGTTTTCCAGGCGATTCCTGACTCCCAACCTGTGGACCGCGTTGGGGTGGGGTTCTGCCTTCTTCAGTCGCATCCGGGAAGTGCAACACCGTATGGTGGAACTGCGGCTCGATCACCGGCGTGTGGCTGACCGTGCGGGCCTGGCTGGTCGGGCTGACAAACCGCCCGACGGTGGCGGGGAGGCCAGTTCTTCCCACCTCCCCTCGCTGAGG
>JAYUFU010000390.1:0-12043 GCA_043738505.1 Fimbriiglobus sp.
GCTGACAAACTCAACGTCGGCGAGTACTCCGTCCCCTCCCTCCGAGGAGACCGGTAATGGCAGCACGAATCGTCGCCGTCTGCGTCGGGTCGATCTTGCTCTTCGCCTGCGCGATGAAGGGTTCGGCCCTTCTCGAAACGACCGTCAGCCCCGGCCGCGTGCCGAGCGAATGGTGGCTGTCCCTCGCCGGCACCGGGTTCGAGTTCTTCCTCGGCACCTGGCTACTCGTCGGGTTCTTCCCCCGCGCCGCCCGCTGGCTCACGCTCGCGTGCTTCGTCGGCTTCCTCGCGGTGGCCGTGACGAAGGCTGTTCAGGGAGAGGAGTCGTGCGGTTGTCTGGGAAACCTCCGCGTCAGCCCGTGGTACACGGCGGTTTTCGATGTGGCCGTGGTTCTCGCCGTCGCCTTTGCCCGCCCCCGCTTTTCGCCAACGGTATGGTGGAAGGAACGTCTCGTGTTGCTGGCGGGGGTGTTCGCCCTCGCCGTCGGCGGGACGTTCACACTGTACGCTTACGCGACCGACCTCTCTCGCGGACTTGCCGTTCGCGGGCCGAACGTGATCGAGTTCGGCGAAGTCGCCCAGAACCAAGTGCTGACGCACACGTTCACGGTGGAGAATCTCGGGCAGTACGCCGTCGAAGTGGCGCAGACGACTTCGAGTTGCAGTTGCACGACCACCGAGAACCTCGACGGCAAACGGCTGGAACCGGGCGGGTCGCTCGACATCCCCGTCCTGCTGCACACGAAGGAGAGCGAGGAGCATCTCGTCGGCTCGATCACCCTGCTCTGCCGACGGGTGGGCAGCGCCGCGCCGCCGGGATACTTCCAGAAACTGCAAGTCTCGGCGAAGGTTCAACCGGATTACTGGGTGCGGCCGCTGATCCTCGATTTGGGTGAAATCGACCACGACAAGCCGGTAGTCCGAACCGTTGCCCTGCGGCCGCACTTGATGCCGACCGTCCGGATCAAGATTAGAGTCGCTGCGCAATTAGGTGGCAGGGGTGATGAAGGTGGGGGGCCCCTCCCACAGGCGGGTCACCCGAACATGCGGTTGTGCAACCCGGCCACGTTCTTCATCATCAGCGTGTGACACCGCCGCGGGTTCCGGTACCGCTCGGCCGCGATCCGCCACACCTTCCTCTTCCCGATCCCGTGTTCCACTACGATTCGCCGCTTCGACACCCGCCGGTTGCCCGCCTTCTGGCGGGCCGTCAGCGACCCCTTCCGCGGTCGCCGGGTGGGGGTGTCCAGCCCGGTCCCCAGGTACGCCGTATCCCCGGTGCGTGTCACCCCCGGCGGGCACACCACCCGCGTCCGGTCGTACACCTTCTGGTCATGCGTCTTGCCGGGGAACGCCCCGGACACGGCGGCGATCCGCACCCGCCGCTTCTGGCCCGCCCGGCCGGGGGCCTTCCGCTTCCGCACCACCACCACCTGGTGCTTCACCGTGTGCCGCTTCTTCTTCCCCGAGTAGTACGCCTTCTGCCCCCGAGTCGGCCGGGGGATGGGCCGCTCGGTGGCGTCGAAAAACAGCTCGCGGATCTCGTCCGCCTCCAACTCCACCCGTCGCTCGGGGATGCGGAAGATGCCGGCCAGCAGGGGCTGGAGCGGGTTCATGTTGCGGCCGACCGAACTGTCGTCCAGGCCGAACAGGAAGCCGAGGAAGGCGTGGGTGGTGTACGTCCGGTAGTACAGCAGGAGCATGAGCAGACGGTCGGCCAGGTCGAGGGTGTGTTTGGGGCCGGCCCCGGGCTTCCGCTGGCGGGGGCGGCGGGACTTGCGTTTGGTCTCCGCCTCCCGGTGCCGGGGTTCCAATTCGGCGAGCAACCCGTCGAACACGTCGGGGGTGATCCCGGTGAGTTGCCGGAACGTGCCCGGACTCCGGCGGAGGCGGCTGGTGTGGCTCATCCCGATATCGTAGCGCCAAACCCGCTATCGTGCAGCGACTCTAGTGGCTCGGCGTCAGCGGGTGGCGGGTGAGCGCGAACTGGTCGAACAGCCCCTCCACGTCGTTCGTCCGACCGGACGCGAGCGACCGCTTCGCGGCCAGGCCGATCCGCGCCAGCCAGAAGCCGGCCACCGCCACGACCACCAACCCGATCAACAGAAGCGCCTGCTTGCGGTTCTTCGGCAGGTACCGAACGAGCAGCAGACACGCGAGTGCCGACACCGACCCCGGCAGCAGCACGAACCCGAACAGGCCGACGGGCAGCAGCGGGTAGTAATACCACGGCACCCCGGCGACCATGCCGTAGGACACCAGGATCGGCATCCCCAGCACCAGGAACGCCCACGAACTGAACCCGACGGCGGTGAGGAACTTGGCGGCGAAGATGCGATCCGCCAGCGCCGGCGTGGCCAGCAGGTACTTGGCTTCCGGCGACGTGAACAGGCTGGCGTACAGGATGACGCCGGTGCTGAGCAGCAGCATCGCGCCGAGGGTGAAGAACATCAGGTCGAACAGGCTGCCGACGATGATCCCCTTCGCCGGCACGTTGTACCCGAACAGCTCGGAGAAGCCGAACCAGCCGACGGCGAACACGAATGCGGCCACCAGCGCGCTGCTGAACAGGATCGTGAACAGCCGCACCTTCCCCGTCTTCAGCATGACGCCGAGGGTGTTGCGGACGAGCCGCGACCGCAGGCGGCGGAACACGGCGGCCTGATCGGGCGCGACGGCGACACTCATCGGTTTACAACCCGGTGGCGGTGCGGAAATCGGCGAGCGCGGCGGTCGTGCCGGCGGCGATGAGCCACCGGCGCAGGAGCGCGCGGTCGTCGGTGGCCGCCACTCGCTCCGCCAACTCCGCCGGGAGCGGCCCGAACTTGGCCTCGGCCAGCTCCGTCACGGCCGCCCGCGACGCGCGGGCTTCCCCTTCCTCGGCCCCGAGTTCGCGGCCCTTCTCGATGCCCTTCTCGATGCCCTTCTGAAGCCCTTCCTCCAGGTTCCGTTCCAGGGCGAGGTCGTACAGCGTCTTGTTCCGTTGCATGGACAGAATCCTCCCGGTAGCGTTCGCCTCGATTATACGCCGGAACCGCTCCTGCTCCGCCTCGTCGATGTCCAAATACGCCTGCACGCAGTCGCCGAGCAGGAATTTCTGGTGGTCGGTGAGCGGCGCTTCGCTCAATCGCCGGAGCTGCTCGACCCCGAATTCGACCCGCATCCCCTTCGGCATCCGCATCAGGGCGGACAGCGCCACGCCGAGCCAGTTGTCGCCGGCCGCATACGTCGCGGCGTCCAGCGCCTTCAGGCCGACGTACAGGTACGTCGTCTTCTCCACCTCCAACTCCCAGAAGGTGTCCGTCACCGTCCGCGTGCCGATGCCGTCCAGCCCGACGGTCAGGTACAGAACCACCGGCAACACGGGCAGGCGGTACTTCTCGCGGAGGTGGCGGTAGTATCCGGGCAACCGCGACTCGACATCGGTCGTACTGTCGGCCGACTCGATTTCGACGTGGACGAGCGCGAGCCACTCGGCCGGATCGGGGCCGGCGCTGGGCGTCACGGGTTCCGTGGCCCGCAACTTCCCGACCAAATCGAGGACGTGCCGCGTCCCGTCGGGCGGGTTCGGCAGCAGTTCCTTGTCCCACCACTCGACTTGGGAGAAGTCGAACCGGCGGGCGTACGCCGGGAAGAACAGGTCCAGGAACGCCGGGAAGAACTCGCGGAGCATCTCCTTGAACCGCTGGTCGTGATCGACGCTTTCGTTCACGGGACACCTCCGCCGAATCGGGTCGCGGTTGACAGCGGCTTCCGAACGCCGGTACTTTACCTGCCGTCCGCATCCCGTCGAGGTGGTCATCCCCGTGCCGTCGGCCGACTCGTTTCACGATCTGGTGTCCGGCCGCCGTCGCGGGCCGCTGGCGGCCCTCGCCCGTGCCGGGCTGTGGTGGGCGCGGCTGCCGTATGCCGTCGGCGTCGGCGTGCGGAACTGGCGGTACGACGGCGGCCGCCGGTCGGCCCGCGTCCCGGTGCCGGTCGTGTGCGTCGGCAACCTGACACTCGGCGGCACCGGCAAGACGCCGATGGTGGAGTACATCGCCCGCTTCTACCGCGAACGGGACAAGGCGGTGGCGATCCTCAGCCGAGGCTATGGCACCACGGGCGGGGCGAACGACGAAGCGCTGGTGCTGGAAGAGAACCTGCCGGACGTGCCGCACCTGCAAGGCGCGGATCGCGTCGCCATTGCGAACACGGCCGTCGAGGAACTCGAATCCGAAGTGCTGGTGCTGGACGACGGCTACCAACATCGGCGGCTGTTCCGCGATCTGGATATCGTGCTGTTGGATGCGACGCGGCCGATCCACAAGGAATACCTGTTCCCGCGCGGGCTGCTCCGCGAGTCGGTGAACGGGCTGAAGCGGGCCGGGTTCGCAGTGTTCACCCGCTGCGATCAAGTGCCGCCGGAATCGCTGGCCGAACAGCGGGCGTGGCTGACCAAGCGATTCCCGACGTTGCCGCAGGCGACGTGCGTGCATCAGTCGGTGGAACTCCTGGGAGCCGACGGCGCGACGGAATCGGTGGACTTGCTGAACGGCAAGCCGGTGGCGGGGTTCTGCGGCGTCGGCAACCCGGAGTCGTTCCGGCGGACGCTGACCGACCTCGGCGCGACGGTCGTCGATTTCCGCGCCTTCCCGGACCACCACCCGTACACCCGCGAGGACGTGGACGCCCTCCGCGCTTGGGCCGCGAAGCTGCCCGCCGACGCGACCCTCGCCACGACGCAGAAGGACTGGGTGAAGTTGAGGGTCGGCGAACTCGGCGGCCGTCCGCTCTGGGCCGTGCGAGTGGGTGTGCGTTTCACGAGTGGGGAAGTCGAACTGCGGGCGAAGTTGGAGAGCGTGTTGCCCCAGTTGCAAGAAGAAGACTAACCACAGAGACACAGGGACACAGAGAAGACGAGAAAGAGTCCTGTCTTCAATCTGTCTCTCTCTTCTCTGTGCCCCTGTGTCTCTGTGGTTAGTCGGGATTCTTTGCCCATGAACCGCATCGCGGTGTTTCTGCCGAACTGGATCGGCGACGTGGTCATGGCCACGCCGGCCGTCCGGGCGCTGCGCGACCACTTCGCCGGGGCGTCGTTCGTCGCCGTATGCAAGCCGTATGTGGCCGACGTGCTGGCCGGGTCGCCGTGGTTCGACGACACGCTGTTCCTCGACAAGAAGCGGCCGTTCGCGGCGGTGAAGGCACTCCGGGCCAACCCGCCGGATGCGGCGGTGCTGTTCCCGAACTCCTTCCGCGCGGCACTGGTGGCGCGGCTCGGCGGCTGCCGGCGGGTGTACGGCTTCGCACGGTACGGCCGGGATGTGCTGCTGACCAAGCGGCTTTACCCGGTGCGCGGGGCCGGCGGCAAACCGAAGCCGGTGCCGGCCATCGACGACTACAACCGCGTCGCGGAGTTGCTCGGCGTGCTCGACCCCGGCCACCGGATGGAACTGTTCACCACCCCGGCCGATGAAGCGATCGCCGAAGCGGAGTGGCAACGGCTGGGGTTGCACCGGGTCCGCGAAGTCGTGGCGATCAACGCCGGCGGCGCGTTCGGCTCGTCGAAACACTGGTCGGACGAGTCCTTCGCCGAGGTCGCGCGGACGCTGGCCGACCGGCGGGGGTGCAGGGTCGTGATACTGTGCGGGCCGAGCGAACGGGAGACGGCGAAGCGAATCGCGGCCCTGGCCGACTGCCCGGCGGTGGTGTCGCTGGCCGACGCCACGCCGAGCATCGGCCTGACGAAGGCCGTAGTCCGCCGGGCGAGCCTACTCGTCACCACCGACAGCGGCCCGCGGCATTTCGCCGCCGCGTTCGGCGTGCCCGTCGCCACCCTGTTCGGGCCGACGCACATCGGCTGGACCGAGACGTATTTCCCGAAGGCCGTACACCTTCAGAAGGCGGTGCCGTGCGGCCCGTGCCAGTTGCGGGTCTGCCCGCTGGATCACCGCTGCATGAAACTGCTGACGCCGACCGACGTGACGGCGGCGGCGGAGCGGCTGTTGCGGGAGAACGAGCGGGAATGGACAGGATCACAGGATGGAAGTCGGGATGAGAAACCCGTGCTTTCCATCCCTGCATTCATCCTGTGATCCCGTCAATACTCGCGCCGGTGAAGGCTCGGAAGCCGTAGGACGAACCGATCGAAACGTCACGGAGCGACGCCATGCCAGTTGACACCGACACCTTGACCTCCTGGGTCGTCCGCCTGGACGCGCCGCCGGCGGTGAAGGCCGTGGCCGTGGTGGAGTCGCCGCCCGTGCCGCCGATGAACCCGAAGCCGCCGAAGCGGTCGTTCGTCGTCGTTCACCCGCGCTACCGCCAGTGGCTGGCGAAGTGCGCGCTGGTGTCCCCGGAGTCGTTCCTCGCCGTCGTCGGCGAAGTGGTCTGCGGGCACCCGGATCGGCACGTCGCGCGCGTCGAACTGCACGCCGGGGTGAAGCCGCGCGTCGCGTTCCTGAAACGCGAACACCTCGTCGGCCGGCGGACGCGCCTGCGGAACTGGCGGGCCGGGTTCGGCCGAGTGTCGCGGTGCGAGCGGGAAGCGATCACCCTGCGGCGGCTGGAAGAGGCGGGGCTGCCCGGCCCGCAGTGGGTGGCCTACGGCGAACACGACGGCCAAGCATTTCTGCTGGTGGAAGAGCTGGCCGGCGCGACGGAATTGCGGGCGCACCTGGACGAGTTCCGCCTGGCCGAGTCCGACCGCCGGTTGCTCGCGGAGAAGATCGGCCGGGCACTCGCGGAGCTGCACGAGGCCGGGTTCGGCACGCCGGAGTTGGCCGCCAAGCACCTGTTCCTCCGGCCGGATGTCCTGGCCCTGTCGCTCATCGACTGGCAGTCCGCGCCGAAGCCCGGTCCGGTTCACGTCGCGGATCGCGCCCGCTGGCTCGGCCAACTCGACGCCACTCTCGCCGAAGACCTCGCGTCGCCGGCCGACCGCCTTCGCGTGCTGGGGGCGTACCGCCGGACGGTGATCGAACTGCGGGGCCACTCGCACGGCGTCCCGAAGTTCTCGGCGCTGGCGAAGGAGTGCCGGCATCAGGCCGGGCGGGTCCGGAACCGTTCGTCCGTGGCGGCGCAGCGGCAACCGCTCTCGACCGACGCCCCGCAACGGCTGGTCTGGCTCGCCGGCGAAGCGGTGGTCGTCACGCCGGATATCGCCAGCGTGTGGCCGAAGCCCGTCATCCGCGAGCCGTTCTACCCCGCCACACCGACGCCGACCCCGCCGGGCGGCCACCGCGAGTGGGTGAACTTCCCCGACGGCCGCCGGGCCGTGCTGGTCCGCTTCCACACCGTCGCGCGGGTCGGTCGGCTGCTGGCCGCGCTCCGCGAACGGCCGTGGCGCAGCCCCGGCGCGACCGCCGCGCGGGTGCTGTTCCGCCTCCAGCGGCACGGCATCCCCGCCCCGGCGTTGTTGGCGTTCGGGCAACGGACGGTTTCCAAATCGGCGGCGGAGTCGTTCGTGGTCGCCGAGCCGCCGGCCGACGCGGTGCCGGTCGAGTACCGCCTCACCGACCCGTCGTTGCCGCTCGACGAGCGCCGCGTCCTCCTCCGCGAATGCGGGCGACTCCTTCGCCTATTGCACGACGCCGGATGCCGCCCGAACCCGGAGCGCACCGCGCACGACCCGCTGTTCATGGTGACGGCGGGCGCGGTGAGCGTGTCCGTCGGGTCGCCGTTCGCGGTGCGGCTGGCGAAGCGGATCGGCGACGGCGCGAAACTGGCCGACCTCCGCGACTTCGTCGAAGGGTTCCCCGACCCGGATCGGCTGCGCGTGCTGCGCGGCTTCCTGGGCAGCGCGTGGGCCGACCGCGCGACCCGCCGGGGGTGGGCGCGGAAGGTGGTATCCTGACTCCTCCGATCTTGTTAGCCCGACGCGCCAGCGAGGGGCGTGGAGCAATGGGAAGACTGCCACTCTCGGTCCTCGGTGGTTCGCCCCTCGCTGGCGCGTCGGGCTAACAAAACACCGCGTACCCCTGCCGACCCGACCCGATGCCGCGCGTCATTCACCACGATTCCGATTGGCCGCTGTTCGCCGGCGACGGCTGGCAGGACCGCATCTTCACCGAACCGGTGACGGATCGCTTCCACGCCAAGCAGGGACGTTCCATCGGCCGCTGGACGCTGACCGCGCCCGACGGCCGCACGCTCGTGGTCTACCTGAAGCGGCATTTCAAACTGTCGTGGCTGGACGGGTTGCTGGCGCGGTTGTGGCCGTGGCGGGCGTGGTCGCCGGGGTTGCAGGAGTGGGAGCATTTGCGGACGGCCGCCGCCGCCGGAGTGCCGGTGCCGCGTGCGGTGGCGGTCGGCGAGTTCC
This sequence comes from Fimbriiglobus sp., assembly GCA_043738505.1. Taxonomy (GTDB): domain Bacteria; phylum Planctomycetota; class Planctomycetia; order Gemmatales; family Gemmataceae; genus JALHQU01. The sequence continues at coordinate 8,299 of JAYUFU010000390.1, forward strand.
GAGGACCGGGGACGAAACTGCAAAGCTTCTTGGCGGTGGAAGAGTTGGCGGGACAGCTCGCCCTGCACGAGGCGATCCCGCTCGCCTTCGCGCGGCTGTCGCCGCCGGCGTTCCACCACTGGAAGCGCGGGCTGATCGCCGAGATGGCCCGCCTCACGCGGCTGCTGCACCGCCGCCGGCTGTTCCACCGAGACTTGTACTTGTGCCACTTCTACATCGCGGAGAGTGACACCCAAGTGTCACCGAACGAGTGGGCCGGCCGCGTGACGGTGATCGACTTCCACCGACTGGCCCGCTCCCGCTGGCGGTGGCCGTGGGCGACGGCCAAGGACTTGGGACAACTGCTGTACTCGACCTTCGACGTGCCGGGCATCACGGACGCGGATCGCGCCCGCTTCTGGGCGCACTACCGGCGCGGCGACTGGGCCGATGCGACCGTGCCGCCGCTGTGGGTGAAACGGTTAAGTCGGTGGAAGGGGAACCGGTACTACGGGCACAATTTGAAGAACGCCGCATGAATATCGCCCTCTGCTACGAGTCCGTCCTGCCGGCGCGGGGCGGCTGCGAAACGTACATCGGCGACCTGAGCCGGCGGCTGGCCCGCGACGGCCACGAGGTCCACCTGTACGCCTGCCGGTGGGACGCCGCCGCGCTGCCGTCGGGCATGGTGTTCCACCAGCTGGCCGTGCCGACGGGGGCGCGGTTCCGCCGGCCGTGGCGGTTCGGCCGCGCGGTGGCGGCCGCGCTGAAGGGCACGGCGCACGATGTCACCGTCGGGTTCGACAAGACCTGGGGGCAGGACGTGCTGTACCCGCAGGGCGGGCTGCACGCCGCCAGCGCCGCGCACAACCGCCGCAAGCACGCGAACGGGTTCCTCCGCGCGGCGGCTTCCGTCGGCAAGTGGTTCGACCCGGCCGCGTGGTCGTTCGCCAAACTCGAACGCAAGCAGTACCTCACGACCCCGAAGCCGCTCGTCGTCGTGAACAGCGAGATGGTTCGCGGCCACTTCCGCGACTTCCACGGCATCGACGACGTGACGGTCGTTCGCAGCGCCATCGACCCGGAGCGGTTCGCCGCGCCGGATCGGGAAGCGCTGCGAACGGCCGAGCGTGCGCGGTGGGGCGTGGCCCCGGACGAGCCGGTCGGGCTGATGGTGGCCATGAACTACCGCTTGAAGGGGTTGGCTCCGCTCATCCGTGCGGCGGCGGTCATCCCGACCGCGACGAAGTACCGCCTCGCCGTCGTCGGGCACTCGAAGGTCGGCCAGTACGAACGGCTGGCGAAGAGGCTGGGAGTGTGCGGCAAGTTCCTCTTCCTCGGCCACCGGTCGGACCCGAAGGAGGCGTACTTCGCGGCCGATTTCCTCGTCCACCCGACCTTCTACGACCCGTGTTCGCTGGTCGCGCTGGAGGCCCTGGCGTGCGGCCTGCCGGTGATTACCACCCGCTTCAACGGCGCGAGCGAGTTGCTGTCGCCGCCGAGCAACGGCCTCGTCGTGGACGACCCGCACGACGCCCTGTCCCTGGCGAACGCGGTGTCGGCGATGTTCGACCCGAGTTACCGCGCGACGGCGTCCGTCGCCGCGCGGCGGGCGGCGCAGGCGTGGACGTTCGAGCACCACTACGCCGCGTTGCTGGCCGCGTTCGACACCGCCCGCGCCCGCCGGCGACACGGGCCGCAACTCGGCGTATAATGCCCGCGTCCCTGGAGGTGTCCGCCATGCCCGCCGTCCTCACCCCGCCCGCCCCGCCCGTGACGGTCTCGCCGGCCGAGTACGTTCGCAACCTGTCCCCCGCGGATCAGGAACGCGCCCTGGTGGCGCTGCTGACGCTGGCCCCCCGAGTGGGCGGCGAACTCGTCCCGGTGAAGATCGGCGGGCATCTCCTCGGCCACTTCGTCCCGGTCCCGAAGTCCGATCCGGAGCAATTGAAGGCCATCCTCGCCGCCACCACGCCGGAGGACGAAGAGCAGATGCGGCACGCCCTGGCGACACCCGGAAACTCGATCAGCTTCGAGGAGATGCTGGAAGAACTCCGTCCGGAAGCGTCTGAATCGCGTTCACTTCAATGACACGACTGCGAACCCACCAGAGCCGCCGCGCTTCGGCAACGACGGCGCAGCGGAACCAGGTGCCGTTCGAGAGCTGGCACCAGAAGCTCGGCGGGTCGGTGGAGTTGTCCGAGATCGCGCCGGAAGGCTGCCCGCCAGCGGACGCGAGCCGCTTCTGGAGTTCGCGAATGTACGTCGTGGCGAACAAGTAGGCGTCATCTTGGTTCGCGGCAAGGCTCCTCCGCCACGCGACGACCCGTGCCCGTACCGAGCTATGGAACCGTACTCTCACCTTCATCGCCACGCCCTCCGGTGTCCGCGATAGGATACGATCCCGTCAGCACCCCACCTCGTCGGCGTCGTCGTCCTCCCGCTCGGCGTCGGCCAGCTCGTCCACCTTCAGCCAGCGGATGACCAGCGGCAGCGTCAGCCCCTGGCCGACGAGCGTGGCGAAGATGACGCCGAAGGTGACGAGTTGAATCGCGTCGCGGTGCGGGAACGGGGTGCCGTCCTTCTGCGCGACGGGGATCGCCATCGCCGCCGCCAGCGACACCACCCCGCGCATCCCCGTCCACGACACCACCGCCACGTTTTGCCACGGCGGGTACGGGTCGCCGACGCCGTACAGCTTGCGGTCCAGCCAGCGGGGCAGGTACGCGCCGGGGAACACCCAGACGATGCGGGCGACGATGACGACGGCGCTGATCCCGGCCGAGGCGGTCAAAACCTCGGCGAGCGAGTGCGTGCCGGACAGCGACTGGAGGAGGAGCGGCAGTTGCAGCCCGATGAGGATGAAGATGACGCCGTTCAGGGCGAACTCGACCATCTCCCACACGGCCCGCGCCTCGACGTACAGGTCGTGGTCGAACACCCCTTCGCACCGCGACCCGACCCACAGCCCGGCGGCCACCACCGCCAGCACCCCGGACACGTGCAGGTGTTCGGCCGGCAGGTACACCGCGAACGGCGTCAGCAGGGTGATGGCGATGGTGATCTTGGCGTCGGCCAGCTCCGCCCGCGCGAGCCACCGGTGCAGCCGCACCGCCAGCCACGCCCCCGCCAGCCCGACCGCGATCCCGCCGACACTCACGCCGACGAAGTCCCCGACCGCGCCCCACAGCGAGAACCCCGTCGCCCCGATGGCCGCGACCGCCACCCGCAGCGCCACCAGCGCCGAGGCGTCGTTCACCAGGCTTTCCCCTTCCAGGATCGTCGTCACGATCTTCGGCACCTTGATGCGGCTGGTGATGGCCTGGGCCGCCACCGCGTCGGGCGGAGAGACGATGGCTCCCAGCACGAAGCCGACCGCCCACGGCAGGTCGAGGAGGTAGTGCCCGGCGGCCGCCACCGCCGCCGCCGTGAACACCACCAGCCCGACGGCCAGCAAGGTGATCGCCCGGAGTTGCGAGCGGAACGCCGGCCAGTGCGTGTTGAACGCGGCGGCGTACAGGAGCGGTGGCAGGAACAGGAAGAACACCACGTCCGGCGAAAGGGAGTAGTCCGGTGCCCACGGCTGCAATCCGAGCAGCAGCCCGGCGACGACCAGCAGGATCGGGTAGGCGACGCGCAGCCACTCGGCCAGCACCCCCAGGGCGACGACCACGGCGAACAGCCCCAGGGTCAACTCGATTTGCAACTGCGTCACGCCACGCCCTCGAGTCGATTGGATGGGTTAGCCCGACGCGCGAGCGAGGGG
>JAYUFU010000391.1:0-11965 GCA_043738505.1 Fimbriiglobus sp.
ACGGACGCCAGCGATGGCCGCCGGCCTGACCGACCACGTGTGGTCCATGCGAGAATGGATCACCTTCCCGGCCGTACAGCGCCAATAGGACACCACCGTTCGTTCTTGAATCCTGGGATCGCGGACGAGTCGAACAACTGGGCGAACCGAGGCTGCCTCTTGGGTGCGTATCGCCACCTTCGGACGATGATGGAGGCGCTGGGGTTGCGCACCGACTCTTTTTCTGAGGATTGTTGAAGGACCATTGGGCTCCACCTGCGATTGGTCCCCTTCCCGCTTCCTCCTGCCGAAATCCCCCGTCCGTCGCTTGGCCGATTCGCACCGGCTTGCTACAATCACCTCTTCCCACCCCAGAAACCGTGTCGGGGTGATCCGTGGCGTTTCGTGGGCACCGCACCGCGCGATCCCACAAAAAGGAGGCATCGTGTGGCCCTCGTCGATGTGAAAGACCTACTGGACGCCGGCGTCCACTACGGCCACCGGGCGAGCCGGTGGAACCCGAAGATGCGGCCGTACATCTACGGCAAGCGGAACATGATCCACATCATCGACCTCCGGGAAACGGTCCGCGGCCTGCTCCGCAGCTACCGGTTCCTGTCGCAGCTCGTGAGCCGTGGCCAACTCATCCTGTTCGTCGGCACCAAGCGCCAGGGCAAGGACATCCTCGCCACGCAAGCCGCCCGCTGCGGCATGCCCTACGTCAACGAGCGGTGGCTGGGCGGCACCCTGACCAACTTCCGCACCATCCGCAACCGGCTGAACCGGCTGAAGGAACTGGAAGGCATGTGGCTGCCGGCCGGCGAGACCCCGGCCAAGTACGACATGACGGCGTACATGACGACCATGCTGAACGACGCCGGCAAACTGGACTTCGGCAAGGCCCCGGAGACGGCCACCATCCGCAACTACAGCAAGAAGATGGTCAGTCAGCTCAGCCGCGAACTGCTGAAGATCCGCCGCAACTTGTCCGGCATCCGCGACATGAACCGCCCGCCGGACGCGCTGGTGATCGTGGACCCGAAGCGGGAGCACATCGCCATCAAGGAAGCGCAGCGGATGGGCGTGACGACCATCGCGCTGATCGACACCGACAGCGACCCGGACCCGGTGGACCTGCCCATCCCCGGCAACGACGACAGCATCCGGTCGATCGAGGTGATCGTGGCGAAGCTGGCCGACGCGGTGCTGGAAGGGAAGGCCGCGCTGCCGCCGGACCAGCAGGCTCGGAGCCAGGGGCCGCAGACGCGCGGCCCGCAACCGGTCGCCGTGCCGCGGCCGCCGATGGCCCAACCGCCGGCCCCCGCCGCCGCGCCCGCCGCGGCCCCGATGCCGGTGCCGAACCCGCCGGCCGCGTGACGACAGTTCCAGGTTCCAAGTTTCAAGCTCCAAGTTGACCCGCCCCCTCGAACCCGGCGGCGGCCAACGGGGTCTTGAAACTTGGACGCCCGTCGTCAACTTGAAACTTTGAACTTGAAACTTGGAACTCGGAAAAGAGGACGCCATGAGCATTTCCGCCGCCGCCGTGAACGAGCTGCGCAAGAAGACCGACCTGCCGCTGATGGAGTGCAAGAAGGCGCTGACCGAGACGAACGGCGACATGGACAAGGCCGTCGAGTGGCTCCGGTCCCAGTTCGCCAAAGCCATGACGAAGCGGGAGGCGAACGAGGCCGCCGAGGGCCGCGTGGCGGTGCGGATCGCCGGCGACACTGCTGCCATCGTCGAGATGCGGTGCGAGTCGGCCCCGTCCGCCAAGAACGAGCTGTTCGGCAAGTTGGCCGACGATGTCGTGACCGCCGTCCTCGATCAGAAGCCGGCGGACGTGGCGGCCCTGATCGCCCTGCCCGCCGTGAAGAACCGGATCGAAGAGACGGTCGGGCTGATCCGCGAGAAGATGATCGTCCACCGGTTCGCCCGGCTGACCGGCGGCGTGTTCGGCTTCTACGTCCACCACGACCTGATGGGCGGCGCGCTCGTCCAGTGCGTCGGCAGCGGCAGCCACGACGAGTTGCTCCGCGACATCGGCGCGCACGTCGTCGCCATGAATCCGCCCTACGCCCTGCCCGCCGGCATCCCGGCCGACGTGCTGGCCAAGGAGGCGGACTTCATCGCCCAGCAGATCGCCGCCGACCCGAAGAACGCCACCAAGCCGGCCAACATCATCGAGAAGATGAAGGACGGCAAGATCAAGGCGTGGATGGGCGAAACGGTGCTGACCGAGCAGGCGATGGTGAACGCCGTGAAGTACCCCGGCCAGACCGTCGGCCAAGCCCTGGCGAAGGCCGGCCTGACCCTGACCACGTTCGTCCGCTACCGCGTCGGTAGCGCCTGACCCACTCCCGACCGGCGGTGAAACACCCGCCGGCCGGGCTTCATTCGCGACCCCTTTCCCACCGAGGACTCCCGTGCCGCACACGAAGAGCGCCATCAAGCGCCTGAAGCAGACCGAGAAGCGGACCAAGCTGAACCGCCGCAACATCAAGTTGCTGAAGGTGCAGATCCGCACCTTCCTGGAGGCCGTCAAGGTGTCCGACTGGGCGAAGGCGGACGAGGAGCTGAAGACGACGTTCAAGAAGCTGGACCAGGCCGGCGCGAAGCGGACCATCCACCCGAACAAGGCGTCGCGGCTGAAGTCGCGGCTGTCCAAGCGACTGACGGCCGCCAAGGCCGCCCCGCCCAAGGCCGAGACCGCGAAGAAGGGCTGAGCTTCAACGGTTAGAAGGACTAACCACAGAGGCACGGAGACACAGAGAAGAAGAGAGTTTCCGAGTGCCGATTGCACTCCTCTCTTGTTTTCTCCGTGTCTCCGTGCCTCTGTGGTTAGTTCTTGATTGGGAGGTCATCCGCATGTCCCTTCCGGCTGTCTTCTTCGACCGCGACGGCGTCCTCATCGAGGACTCGCACTACGTCGGGTCGGTCGCGGATGTCCGCCTCATTCCCGGTGTCGCCGACGCGGTTCGATTGGTGCAGGCCGCCGGCTACGCCACGGTGGTCGTGACCAACCAGTCCGGCGTCGCGCGCGGGATGTTCGCGGAAGACGTGGTTCACCAAGTTCACCGGCACATCGAAGCCGAGACCGGCCTCACGTTCGACCGCTGGGAACACTGCCCGCACCACTCCGACGGCACCGTGCCGGAATTCGCCCGCGACTGCGACTGCCGCAAGCCGAAACCGGGGATGCTCCGCCGCGCCGCCGCCGCGCTCGACCTCGACCTGTCGCGGTCGTGGATGATCGGCGACCGCGCCGGCGACCTGGTCGCCGGCTTCGCCGCCGGCTGCCGCTCCATCCTGGTGCGCACTGGGTACGGCGCGAAGGTGGACATCCACGAGCCGGACCCGGCGCGGCGTCTCGTCGCCGTAGTGCCGAGCGCGGTGGAGGCGGTGGCCGTGATCCTCGCTCACGACAGCGGCGGGTAGCCCAGCGTCCGCCGGATCAAACTGAGTTGCCCGGCGTGCAGGGAGACGTGCAGGGCCATGAAGAGTGCCGCCTCGCCGACGGTGGCGAACATCGGCCGCGCGACGGGTGCCGGCTCCGCCAACTTCTCCGCCGATACCGTGGGCACGAACGCGATCAGCGCATCCCGATGCGCATCGAAGAGGGCGGTCAGTTCCTTCGGGTCGCCGTACCCACTCTGGCTATCGGCCTTCACGCGCGTCGTCTGGAATCGCTCCTCGAACCCGACCGGGAGCGGCGGCAGGTCGGTCGCGCCGAGCCAGGCGAATTGCCGGCGGTCGGTGAGCGCCAGGTGGCCGAGAACCCATGCCGCGCAGTTCGCCCCGTCGCACGGCTGGTGTTCGAACTCGTGCGGCTTCAGGTCGTGGACGAAGCGGTGGATCAGGAACTGCGCCTTCTTCAGCGCGAAGACGATGACATCGACGGGTGTGGCGAACACGATGCAATCTCCGTTGGGGTGTCGGTCAGTCGATGATCTTGTTCAGCGGGAACTCGACGATGCTGGTCGCCCCGGCCCGCTTGAGCTTCGGGATCAGCCCGCGGACTTCCTCTTCGGTGAGGATGACCACCACGTCGATCCAGTTCGGGTCGGACAGGCCGCTGATCGTCGGCGTGTGACCGGGCATGAGCGCCAGCACTGTGTCCAATGACGCCTTCGGCACGTTCATCATCAGCCCCGCCCTCCCCTCGGCCGCCATCGCCCCCTTCAGCATCAGGATGAGGTCGTCCATCTTCTGCCGCTTCCACGGGTCGAGGGCCGCCGCCTCGTTGGCGATGAACCGCGTGGTGCTTTGCAGCAGATCGCAGACGATCCGCAGGTTGTTGGCCTTCAGGCTACTTCCCGTTTCCGTCACCTCCACGATGGCGTCGGCCAGCTTCGGCGGCTTCACCTCCGTCGCCCCCCAACTGAACTCCACCTGGGCCGTGACGCCGTGGCTCGCCAGCCAGCGCTTGGTGATGTTCACCACTTCGGTGGCGATCCGCTTGCCTTCCAGGTCTTTCGGCTCGCGGATGGGGCTGTCGTTCGGCACCGCCAGCACCCACCGCACCGGCTTGCGGCTGACCTTGCTGAACACCAACTCGGCCAGCTCCGTGACGACGGCGTCGTTCTCGACGACCCAGTCGTGCCCGGTGAGGCCGCAGTCGAGCGACCCGTTCTGGACGTACCGGGCCATCTCTTGCGCGCGGATGAGCGTGCAGTGGATCTCCGGGTCGTCGATGGTCGGGTAGTAGCTGCGGCTGGCGAAGGTGAGTTTGTATCCGGCGCGGCGGAACAGTTCGGCCGTCGCCTCTTGCAGCGACCCGGCGGGGATGCCCAGCTTCAACACGTTCTCGGTCATGGACTCTTTCTCGATGGGGTGGGCCGCTATTCTAGAGATGCGTGCGGCCGCTGCGTCACGGGGGTGTTGCAACATGCTGAAGCTGGTCGTCTCCTGGCTGGTCCCGACGGACCACCGCCGCGCGGCGGGGGTGTTCCTCGGCTGCTCGTTGACGATGCTCGTGGTCGGCGGAGCGTTCGCGGCCCGGATTCGCATTCCGGAGCAGCCGACTCATGGCCCTGGCGAGTGGGACCACGGGTCTCGCCAGCAGGCTCACGCGCTGATCCTCGCCCACTTCGCGCTGATCCCGCTGCTCTTCTTGGTCGCGGGGGTGTCCATGACCCCGTGGCTGACCGGTCGAACGGGCGTCGTGTTCCCGAAATTGCTCGCGGTGAACGTGCCGATCCACGTCGCGGCCTGCGCGGCCGTGCTGGTGGCAAGTCTTGCCGACGCACCCGAGAGTTATCGGGACGTGGAGAACCGCCTTTCGCGGCCATTCGCCCTGGTGCAGGCGTCGCTACTTCTCGCCGCGATCAACCTGCTCGTCACCGTCCTGTTCCGCAAGAACCGCCACTCGCCCGAGCATCGGTCGCCGGTCCTCGCGGCGGCGATCGCGACGGCGTCGGTGCTGGTGGGTGTCACCTGGGTCGTCTCGGCCGGCTCCTGGATGGGGGCCGCGATTCGAATACTCCCGAACGAACGGACCTGGAACAGTTGGGAGAACCCGTGGCCGGAGTTCGAGCGGCTCGTCTCGCTGACCGCCGGGGTGCTGGCCAGTGGCGTCCTCCTGCAAGCGTTTCTGGGTACGCCGGAGCCGGGGGAGCGGTCGTTCCGACGCTGGGCGTGCAAGTGGGCCGGTTTCAGCGTGAACGTCGTCGGGGTGGGTTATCTCGTCGGGGTCGTGTACGCCGGGCTCGACGCGCGTTGGATCCACGAGCCGTGGCAAGTCGTCGCGGAAGTGCCCGGCCTGCTCCTGTTGACCGCGACGTTCGTCCTGGCGGCCGTCGTCGCGGTTCGGCGCGGATTGGTCCGGCAACCGGGCCTAGCGCTACTCGTCTTCACGGGGATGGTGATGGTCTTGATGGGTCAGGTGATCGGGGCGTTCGCGGAGACGGATACCGTCGAGGAATTGGTGCAAAAGTACGTCGGCGTGAGATTCCGTCGGGAGAACTTCCTCCCGGCCGCTGCTCACGCCCGAGCCGCAGCGATCCTCGTGACGTGTCTCGTCGTTCTCCTCCGTCGCACCGGCCGGAGTGATCGCTCCGCGCGATCCGAGACCTTGATATCGATCGGAGGCCTGATGCTCATCGTCGGATCAACCCTGGCAGTCACCGCCGAGTGCAAGGCCGCGCTGGACGGCACCACGTCATCGCGCTGGTCGGCCAGACACAATCCGACCGACCCGTTGCAGTTGGCCATCACGGCAGCGGCGGTACTCGCGGCGGTCGGCTGGCTCGTCGCGGCCGCCGGGATCATTTGGCGGACCCGCCAAACCAAGGGGACGAGAAACTGATCGACCTCCGTCGGTCACTTCGGCACATACACGGTGGCCGGGTCGAACACCCGGTCGCCGACGACCGTCAGTTCCTCGGCGGCCGTGAGTTCGCGGAAGAAGCAGCTCTTGTACCCCTCGTGGCAGGCCGCGCCGCCGAGTTGCGTCACCTTCAGCAGCACCGCGTCGGCGTCGCAGTCGATGAAGATGCCCGTCACCTCCTGCACGTTCCCGGACTCCTCGCCCTTCCGCCACAGCCGGTTGCGGCTGCGGCTGAAGTAGACCGCCCGCCGGGTGCGGACGGTCTCCGCGAACGCCTCGGCGTTCATCCACGCGATCATCAGCACCTCGCCGGTACTGGCGTCCTGGGCGATGGCGGACACTAGCCCGCCGGCCTTGTCGAAGTTCAGCATGGGAAATTCTCCGGTGATCGGCGGTGTCTTGCGGTCAGCCTTTCCTCTTCCGCCGCTCGAACGCCTCGACGACTTCGGGTCGGTTCAGCACCACCAGCGCCCAGAGGCCGAAGCCGGCCGCCGGCAAGGCGAGCAGCAAGCCGACCGGGATCAGCATCAACGCTCCCGGCCCGGTGCCGACCGCCGCGACCGGAAAGGGCACGGTGCAGGTCAGCAGCGTCAGCACGCCGAACACGGCGGTGGTGATCGCCTGGCCCCGGTTCCGCACCCGCTTCATCTGCCCGGCCCCGCTGGCGATCACGACGAAGAACATCGACCCCAGCGTCGCGGCGACGGCCCCGAAGGCGAGGAAGAAGATCGGCCGGACGCCGTTGGAGTACGGGCTGTGCATGTCGAAGTAGCCGTTGATCGCGAACAGGAACCCGCCGACGATGAGCAGCAGGAACCCGACCCACCCCGTCCAGATGAGACCGTTCGCCGGCCACGCGAGTTCGCGGCGGACGATGCGGAGCGGGTCGGGGCCGTGGTCGTCCTCGCGGTCCAGCCAGTGGCGGGGGGGAATGGCGGTGTCGTTCACATAGTCCGAATCGTCGTTCCAGCGGCGGGACGCGGAGACACGTTTGGCCGCGACCACGGTTTTCGTCGGCGGCAGCAGGGGCGGCGATTCGGCCAAGAAGTTGCTGGCGCACTCCGGGCACGACACGCGGTGCCCCCGGTCGGCGTCGTCCACGTCGAGTTCGGTGGCGCACTTCGGGCAGCGGGCGACGAACATGGGCGCGGCTCCGGCCGGTCACAGGAACATCTGGAATTTGCCGGTGGCTTCAAAGGCGTTCGGGAGGTGCAGGATCGTCGGCTCGCGGCGGTCGGGCGGCCACGCGATGGCGATCACGTCGAACCGCAGGTCGGTGCCGAGGAGCCGGCGGCGGGACAGGAACCGCCGGGTGGCGTCGGTCAGACGCTTCTGCTTGACCCGGTCCACCGAGGCGGCGGCGCGGTACGGGTCGTCGGTCGAGGTGCTGCGGACTTCGACGACGACGAGGGTTCGTTTGTCGAGGACGAGCAAGTCGAGTTCGCCCCGGCGGTCGGACACGTTGGCGGCGAGGATGCGGTAGCCGAGTTTGCGGAGGAACTGCGCCGCCGCCCGCTCCGACCGCTGACCGAACCACCGTTTCCAGAACGGCCGGCGGCGGAAGTCGGCGGGTGGAAGGGCAAGGGGCATGGGGGAAGGATACCAGGGGCTTCCGCCCCTGGCTACGTCCGACGGCCGCTCCGCGGCGAAGAAATGCGCGTTACTTCCCCTTCTTGTCGGCTTCGACCTTGGCCTTCCGCTTGGCGGCCCGCTTGCTCTCGCCGGTGGTGGCCGTCTGCTCGCGGGCGGCGGCGGCCTTGACGGCGGCGGCCTCGGTGGCGGCGGCGGACGCGGCCTTGTCGAGCCGCTCCTGACGCTTCACGTCCAGCTTGATCTTCACCGCCTTGCCGACGCGGTCGCGGATGTAGTACAGCTTGGCGCGGCGGACGCTGCCGGCCTTCTTCACTTCGATGCGGGCGATCCGCGGCGAGTGGATGAGGAAGATGCGCTCGACGCCTTCGCCCTGGACGATCTTGCGGACGGTGATCATCTCCTTGACGCCGTGCCCGTTGCGGGCGATCAAGTCGCCCTCGAACGTCTGAATGCGCTCCTTCTGCCCGTCCAGCAGCCGCTGGTGCAGGATCAAGGTGTCGCCCACCTGGAATGACGGCACATCGGTCTTGAGTTGTTTGGACTCGACGACCTGCATCAGTTTCCGCTGCATGACTGGTTCACCGAAGGATGATTACTGGCTTCGTTGGTCGGACTGCTGTCGCCGCCACGCGGCGATGGCTTGGTGGTTCCCGCCGAGGAGGACTTCCGGCACCGGCAGGCCTCGGTACTCGCGGGGACGAGTGTACTGCGGGAACTCCAACCGGCCCGGCTCGTTGTGGCTGTCGTCGAGGGCCGACTGCTCGTCGCCCAGGACGCCGGGGATCAGGCGGATGGTGGCGTCGATCACCACCATCGCCGGCACTTCGCCGCCGTTGCAGACGAAATCGCCGACCGATAACTCGGTCGGGTTCAGCACCTGCCGGATGCGGTCGTCGAACCCCTCGTACCGCCCGCAGAGCAGCAGCAACCGGGGTTCGGCGGCCAACTCCTCGACGACCGGCTGCGTCAGTCGCCGGCCGGTGGGGGTCAGCATCACCAGCCGGCCGGGCGGTTCCGCCTTCGCTCGCACGGCCTCGACGCAATCGACGACCGGCTGGCACATCATCACCATTCCGGGGCCGCCGCCGAAGGGCCGGTCGTCCACGCGGGTGTGCTTGTCCTGGGTCCAGTCGCGGACGTTCCACAGGTGGATTTGCACCAGCCCGTTCTGGATCGCCAGCTTCAACAGGCTTTGAGACGTGTACCCGGCGAACAAGTCGGGGAACAGCGTCAGCACGTCGAACCGGAGGGTCCGGGCGGGGGCGTCCACGGGCGTCACGCCTTGGCGGCCGGCGGCGCGGCGGCGTGCGCGGCCTTGTCGGCGGCGGCCTGGAGTTCCACCGCCTCCTGCTTCACCATGTGATTCTTGAAGATGGCGGCGCAGTGTTCGGACGCCTTGGCCCCGACGCTCTGCCAGTACTTGATCCGCGACGGGATCAGGGTGACTTGGGCGTCCTTGTCCGGGTTGTGCGGGTCGTAGGTGCCCAACTCCTCGATGGCCCGGCCGTCGCGGGGCTGCCGGTGGTCGATGGCGACGATCCGGTAGTAGTGCCGGTGGGTGCGCCCCATCTGCTTCATTCGAATGCGAACGGCCACGGTCCAGTCCCTCGTGCGCGATGCCCGAAATTTTTCCAGAACGGGCATTCTAACCGGGTGGGCAAACACTGGCTACGGAACATGCCGGAAAAATCCGACGGTGCCGGTGGGAATCAGCATCGGCACCTCCTACCGGCCGGGCGTCCGGGTTGGTACCATCTCCCGCACTCCTCTCAACTCGCCGAAGACCGCCCATGACCGACAGCTCTCCCGCGCCGGCCGCGCCCGTCGAGTACCCGAAGCCCGAAGGCCCGCCGCTGCCCCCGATGCCGCTGTGGTGGCGCGGGGCGATCCTCGGCGGGGTACTGGCGTGCGGCGGGCTGGCGTACCTGCTTCAACCGACCCTCGGCACGCGGGGGCAGGCCGGGTTCGGCATCCTCTGCTTCCTGGGCGTCGCGGCGGCGTTCTCCCGCAACCTGCGCGGGGTCAGCATGAGGACGTTCGGGTACGGCGTCCTGATCCAGTTCGTGCTGGCGGTGGCGGTGCTGTACGTCCAGCCGGTGGACGACTTTTTCAAGCTCGTCGGCCGCGGCATCAAGGTGCTGATCGACTGCTCGGACAAGGGGGCCGAGTTCGTCTTCGGCGACCTGGCGAAGATTCAGCCGCCGCTCGGCTTCGTCTTCGCGTTCAAGGCGCTGCCGCCGATCATCTTCATCTCGGCCTTCTTCAGCGTGCTGTACCACTTCGGCATCCTCCAGCTTCTCGTCGCCGGCTTCGCCTGGGGGATGCGGTACGTCATGGGCACCAGCGGGGCGGAAACGCTGTCGGTGTCGGCGAACGTGTTCATGGGCCAGACGGAAGCGCCGCTCATCGTGAAGCCCTATGTGCCGCGCATGACCGAATCCGAACTGCTCACGCTCATGGCCAGCGGCATGGCCCACATCTCCGGCGGCATGATGGCGGTTTACATCAGTTATGGAGCCGACCCGGTGTCGATCCTGTGTACCTGCGTGATGGCCTGTCCGTGCAGCCTGTACCTGTCGAAGCTGCTGTTGCCGGAACTGGCGGTGCCGGTCACGTCGCCGGAAGGTCAGCGGCGCGAGGCGCAGAGGGAGGCGGCGAAAACCGAAGCGGACAAGGCCAGCGAACGCGAGAAAGGCCCCGACCCGGAAGTCCCCGTGAACGCCATCGACGCCGCCAGCAAGGGTATCAAGGACGGCATGACGCTGGCGCTGAACGTGGCCGCGATGCTCATCGGCTTCCTCGCCTTCATCGCTTTGTTCGACGCCATCATCGGGGCGCGGTTCCCCGGCTGGGATTTGAAACGCATCTTCGGCATCGCCTTCTCGCCGGTCGCGTTCCTGATCGGCATCCCGCTGGAGGAGTGCAACACCGTCGGCGGGCTGCTCGGCACGAAGCTGGCGGCGAACGAACACGTCGCGTACCTGGACTTGAAGGGGATGAAGGCGGCCGGGACGATCACCGCCGAGTCGCACCGGCTGGTGGTGTTCGCGCTCAGCGGGTTCGCCAACTTCGCGTCCATCGGCATCCAACTCGGCGGCATCGGCGCGATGGCCCCGAGCCGGCGGGCGGACTTGGCCCGCCTCGGCTTGAAGGCACTGTTCGTCGGCTTCCTCGTGACGCTCATCAACGCCAGCGTGGCCGGCCTGCTCGCGCCGCCGCTGAATACAACGACCCCATGAACCCCATCGACGCGACCTTCGCCCGCCTCCGCGCCGCCGGCCGGAAGGCGTTCATGCCGTTCCTGCCCGCCGGCGACCCGGACCTCGCCGCCACCCGTCAACTGCTGCCGGCCGTGGCCGCGAACGGGGCCGACCTGATCGAGGTCGGCTTCCCGTTCTCCGACCCCATCGCCGACGGCCCGGTGATCCAGGCCTCCTACACCCGCGCGCTGCGGAACAAGCTCACGCTGTCGCAGACCTTCGACGCGCTCCGCGCGGTCACGTCCGCGCCGGGGTGGGCCACGCCGGTGGTGGCGATGGCGTCGTACTCGCTCATCTTCAAGCGGGGCGTCGAGAACTTCCTGGCATCGGCGAAGGCGGCCGGGCTGTCCGGGGCGGTGGTGCCGGACCTGCCCGTCGAGGAAGCCGAGGAGCTGTCGAAGGTGTGCGCCGACGCCGATTTCAAGCTGATCCTGTTAGTCACGCCGACGACCGCGCCCGAGCGGGCCGAGAAGATCGTGAAGGCGTGCGGCGGGTTCGTGTACGTCGTCAGCGTGGTCGGCATCACCGGCGCGCGGGCGGCCGTGTCCGGCCAAGTGGCGGACTTGGTGAAGCGGTTGCGGGCGATGACCGACCTGCCGCTGTGCATCGGCTTCGGGGTCAGCACGCCGGAGCAGGTGCGGGAGATGGCGGCGCTGGCCGACGGCGTGATCGTCGGCAGCGCGCTGGTGAAGAAGCTGGAGACGCCGGCCACGGCCGTCGCGGACGTGGCCGCACTGGTGAAAGAGTTGAGTGCGCCGCTGCGGTAGTCTTGCGAGCCGCGACCGCGAGGGAGCGGCATTCTTGGGAG
>JAYUFU010000392.1:0-11964 GCA_043738505.1 Fimbriiglobus sp.
GGCGCGTCGCGGCAGCGGTTTGCGGTGTCGGCGGAGGCTCAGTTGGCGGCGGGCCGGATCACGACGAAGGCCGGCAGGGTGCCCGCCTTCCGCTCGCCGCGGCCGTCGAGGAACGCCTTGATTTCCTTGGACAGCATCGGGGCGGAACGGCCGCCCACGGGCAGGTACGTCAGCATCACGCCGGCCTTCTCCGGGTTCTTGCCGACGGCCGCCTTGATCTTGCCGAGGGTGCCATCGGAGATCGGGCGGGCGGGCGACTGCGGGTCCACACGCGCGGAGCGGAACAAGCCGAGGTCGCGGCCGAACAGGTCTCTCCACTCCTTCTGTTCGACGGCCCCGGCGGCGAAGGCGTGGACTGTGGAAATCGGGGGTTGCGGGTTGGCCGCGACCTGCGTGGCGACGGCTTCCAGCAATCTGGCGAGTTCCGCCGGCGTCAGACCTTCGACGAACAGGGCGTAGGCCGCCGGCACCTTCTTGCCGATCCGGTCCTGCGTGGCAGCGTCGGCCGTCACGACAACCCCGGCGGCTTTGGCGGTCGCGGTCACGAGGTCAATGGCGGCAGGCAGGTTGCGGGCGAACAGGTCGATTCGCACGGCCGGTTCGCCGGCGAAGTTCACGGCGAACCGCGACCGCACGTCCTCTTTGGCGAAATCGCTAACGGCTCCGGCGAACGGCAGTTTCAACTCGACCGCCTGGAGCGGCTTGGCCTGTTCGGAAATGCCCGAGCCGACCAAATCCCCGCCGTGCGACCGGGGCATGGGGGCGGTGTCACGCGGCATCGGGCCGACGGCAACCGCCACTTCGCGGGGCAACGGCAGCACGTCCGGCCCGACGGCGACGGTCTTGTCTGGAGCCGGCACGGACGGGACTTGGAGCGGCAACGGGGACGGCGGGTTCGACGCGACCGGCGACACCGGCCGGGCGCGGACGGTGGCGTCGCGGTCGTGGCGGGCGGAAAAGAACCAGAAGGAGCCGACGCTGACGCAGAACAGGAGGGATGCGGCAATGGCGAAGGGCTGCCAGACCGGGCGACGGGCGCGGCCGCGGGCCGGGGTGACGGCGACCACAACCGGCAACCGGGCCATCACCTTGGGCAGCAGCAAGGCGGGCGCGAGCCGCTTCCGCATCCGGCCGAGGCGTTCGGCGGTGACGCGGAACTGGTCGGCGACGGCGGCCGCGAACGGGTTGGCGGCAACCAGCGCCTGGTAACGGCGGGCGTCCGCCGGGGACAGCTCCCCATCGACGGCGGCGGAAATCAGGGTCAGTTCGGCGTCGGTCAACATGGCAGTGGCTCCCCGGAGAGGGGGAATTCAATCCTCGGAGAAAATCGGGGTCGTCGGCTCGTCCACGCCGACCGAGTGCGGGGCAATCAGTTGGCGGAGTTCCAGTCGGGCGCGGTGCAGGCGGCTGCGGACGGTGCCGATGGGGATGCCGAGGGCGACGGCGATCTCCTCGTACTTCGACCCGTCGATGTCCTTCAGCACCAGCACGGCGCGGTGTTCGTCGGACAGCTTGGCGATGGCGGCGGCCAGCACCGTTTCGTCCTCGGCCCGTTCCATCGCCGCGTCGGGCGAAATGTCCGACGCCCCGTCCGCCGGGTCGTAGCTGGACTCGCCCTCGCCGACAGCATCCATGCTGATCGTCGGCCGCTTCTTCCGCTTCTGGCTGATCGCCGTGTTGAACGCGATGCGGTACAGCCAGGTGAAGAACTCGGAATCGCCCTTGAACGACGCCAGCGACTGGAACGCGCTGACGAACGCATCTTGCACGACATCGGCGGCGTCTTCGGGGTTGCCGACTACGCGGAACGCGATGTTGTACAGACGATCCTGATACCGGCGGACCAACTCGCCGAACGAGGAGGTGTTACCGGCGACGGCTTCGCGGATCAATCGCCGATCGTCGTGGTTCACGTCTTGCCACCAGTTCCGACGCGCGACGCGGGCGAAAAGTTCCGGCCGAAACCGGATTCGCCGGGGTCCACGCCCCTGCGGGCCGGAAGTTCCGCCCATACCGGCTAATTTACGACATTTTCGGGCGGCGGGCAGGGTTGCTCCGAGAGGGAAGTGGGAAGAGGTTATCACCACAAAGGGCACCACGGACACGAAGGAGAAGCGAGAAATCCAGGATTTTTTTCTTCCCTTCGTGTCCGTGGTGCCCTTTGTGGTTCCCTCCTCATCTTCAATCGTTGAATCGCCCTGGGGTGGCGGGGATGGGAGGCCGCCAGTTCGCGTTCCACCCCGGCCCGCCGGCCGCTACACTATCCGCGTGTATCCTAGTGTCCCAGGCCGTCGCAGGTGCGCCTCATGGATCAGCCGATGATCGTCGTCCGCGGTGCCCGCGAACACAACCTCCGCAACCTGAGCCTGGATTTGCCCCGGAACAAGCTGATCGTGTTCACCGGCGTCAGCGGCTCCGGCAAGTCGTCGCTGGCGTTCGACACGCTCTACGCCGAGGGGCAGCGGCGGTACGTCGAGAGCCTGTCCAACTACGCCCGCCAGTTCCTCGGCCAGATGCCCAAGCCGGACGTGGACTTCATCGGCGGCCTCAGCCCCGCCATCAGCATTCAGCAGAAGACCGCCAGCCGCAACCCCAGAAGCACCGTCGGCACCGTCACGGAGGTGTCGGACTACCTGCGCGTCTTGTACGCCCGCGTCGGGCAAGGGCACTGCCCGACGTGCGACCGGCCCATCACCGCCCAGACCCGCGAGCAGATTGTCGGCCGGGTTCTGACGCTTCCGGAGGGGACGAAGTTCCTGGTCCTCGCCCCGGTGGTGCGCGGACAGAAGGGGGAGTTCAAGGACTTCTTCGCCGACATGCTGAAGCGGGGGTTCGTCCGCGCGCGGGTGGACGGCCAAGTGGTGAAGATGACCGACGACCTCAAGCTCGACAAGAAGATCAAGCACGACATCGCCATCGTCGTGGATCGGCTGGTGAGGAAGGCCGAGGGGACGTTCCGCACCCGCGTCGCGGAGAGCGTGGAACAGGCGTTGGGGTTGGCGGAAGGGAACGTGATTCTTTCGGTGGAATCGGAAGTTCTAGGTTGCAGGTTCCAGGTTCCAAGTGAAGACCGAGGAGGAAAGCCGACCGGCCGGTCTTCAGAACTTGGAACTTGGAACCTGGAACCTGGAACGGATGACCTGCTACTGTCCGCCCACTACGCCTGTACCCACTGCGACATCAGTTACGAGCCGCCGTCGCCGCAACTGTTCAGCTTCAACAGCCCGCAGGGCATGTGCCCGACGTGCGACGGCCTCGGCAGCGTGTACGGGTTCGACCTGGCGCAGCTCATCCCGGACGACGGCGTCAGTTTCCACGACGGCGGCATCCCGGTCGTCGGCAGTTTGAAGAGCATGGGCAAGTGGCGGCGGCACATCTTCGAGGGCATGGCGAAGTCGCTCGACATCGACCTGAAGCTGCCGTGGAAGGCGCTGCCGGCGAAGCATCGCCAGTGGCTCCTCCACGGCAGCGGCGACACGCACATCGTGTGGGAGTGGAAGCAGAAGTTCGGCAAAATCTGGAAGCACGGCGGCAAGTGGGAGGGCGTCGTCCCGCAGCTCATGGCCCAGTTCAAGAAGACGACGGCCGGGCCGAAGCGGATGCAACTCGAGAAGTACATGAAGGTCGTGAAGTGTACCGCGTGCGGCGGCCAGCGGCTGAACCCGCAGGCGCGGGCGGTTCGGGTCGGGGGCAAGTCGCTGGTGGAAGTGGGGGCGATGCCGATCGGCGACCTCGTGCCGTGGTTCGACACGCTCGAGACGACGCTGACGCCCGTTCAGAAGCAGATCGCCGGCGAGCTGCTGAAGGAGATCCGCGCCCGCCTCGGCTTCCTGCTGAATGTGGGATTGCACTACCTGAGCCTGGATCGCAGCGCGCCGACGCTGTCCGGCGGGGAGGCGCAGCGCATCCGCCTGGCCGGGCAGATCGGCTCCGGGCTGGTCGGCGTGCTGTACATCCTGGACGAACCGAGTATCGGATTGCACCCGCGCGATAACCAGCGGCTGCTGAATAGCATCTTGCGGTTGCGCGACATGGGCAACACGGTCCTCGTCGTCGAACACGACGAGGACACCATGCGGGCGGCGGATTACCTGGTGGACTTCGGGCCGGGACCGGGCGTTCGCGGCGGGGAGATCGTGGCGGCGGGCACCCCGGCGGAAGTGCTGGCGAACCCGAACAGCCCGACGGGGCAGTACCTGACCGGCGCGAAGAGCATCCCGATTCCGGCGAAGCGCCGCCCCGGCTCCGGCAAGGCGATCCGCGTCGTCGGCGCGCGGCACAACAACCTGAAGAACGTGACGGTGGACATCCCGCTCGGCAAGTTCGTCGTCGTCACCGGCGTCAGCGGGTCGGGCAAGAGCAGCTTGATTAACGACGTGCTGATGGAGGCGCTGTACGCGGTTCAGAACAACGTCAAGAACGGCGACAAGGACGCCGACGAAACCGAGGAGTCGCAACACGACATCGGCGCGCACGACGCGATCAAGGGCGTGGAGTCGATCGACAAGGTCATCGACATCGACCAGACGCCCATCGGCCGCACGCCGCGGAGCAACCCCGCCACTTACATCAAGGTGTGGGACGAGATCCGACAACTATACGCGCAAATGAGCGAAGCCAAGTTGCGCGGGTATGATGCCGGGCGGTTTAGCTTCAACCGCGACGGCGGCCGGTGTGAGGCGTGCGAGGGGAACGGCGCGAACAAGCTGGAGATGGACTTCCTGGCCGACGTGTGGGTGACGTGCCCGATCTGCGAGGGCCGGCGGTTCAACCGCGAAACCTTGCAGGTGAAGTATCGCGGCAAGAGCATCCACGACGTGCTGGACCTGGAAGTCGGCGCGGCGGTCACGCACTTCGAGAACATGGCCAAGATTCACGACATGCTGCGGACGCTACATGATGTCGGACTCGACTACATCAAGCTCGGTCAGCCGTCGCCGACGCTGAGCGGTGGCGAGGCGCAGCGCGTCAAACTGGCGAAGGAGCTGTGCCGCCGCGGGACCGGCAAGACGCTCTACATCCTGGACGAGCCGACGACGGGGTTGCACTTCGAGGACATCCGCAAGCTGCTGGAAGTGCTGCACAACTTCGTCGAGCAGGGCAACACGGTCGTCGTCATCGAACACAACCTGGACGTGATGAAGACGGCCGACTGGATCATCGACATGGGGCCGGAAGGCGGCAGCGGCGGCGGCGAAGTGGTGTGCGTCGGCACCCCGGAGCAGGTCGCGGCCCACCCCACGTCGTTCACGGCGGCGGCGCTTCTCCCCGTCCTTCGTCCGTCGTCGGTCGTCATTCGGAAAGACAAGAAAGCAGGCAAGAAACCGAAGGACGAAGGACGAAAGACGATTGACGTCTTCACACACCTGGAAGTCGAAGGTGCGAGCCAGCACAACCTGAAGTCGGTGAGCGCCAGCATTCCCCGCGACAAGATGTCGGTGTTCAGCGGGCCGTCGGGGTCGGGCAAGTCGTCCTTGGCGATGGACACCATCTATGCCGAGGGGCAGCGGCGGTACGTCGAGAGCCTGAGCAGCTACGCCCGGCAGTTCCTGGGGCAGGTGCAGAAGCCGCGAGTCGAACACATTACCGGCCTCAGTCCGGCCATCGCCATCGAGCAGAAGACGACGAGCAAATCGCCGCGCAGCACCGTGGGCACCATTACCGAGGTGTACGACTATCTGCGCGTGCTGTACGCCCGGCTAGGACAGCAGTATTGCCCGAAGTGCGACCTGCCCATCGGCACGCAGACGACGGACGAGATCATCGAGAAGATCACCGGGTTGGCGGAAGGCACGAAGGTCTACATCATGGCCCCGCTGGAGCGCAAGGGGCAGGAGAAGTACGAGGACGTGTGGGACGAGATCCGCCGCGCCGGGTTCAGCCGGATGCGCGTGGACGGCAAGTCGTACAGCCTGGACGAGCCGCCGATCATCGACCACCGCCGCAAACACAAAGTCGAGGTCGTCATCGACCGCAACGTGGTGAAGCCGAACACGCGCGGCCGCATCGGCGAGGCCGTCGAGCAGGCGCTGAGCCTCGGCAACGGCGTCATGCATCTTGCCTATGTGAACCTGGATATTGACGAGACGAAGTGGAAGGTGGAACGGTTCTCGCAACACCTGGCCTGCGACAGTTGCGGTCGCAGTTACGAACTGCTGAACCCGCACAACTACTCGTTCAACAGCCCGCTGGGGTGGTGCCCGACGTGCGAGGGGTTGGGCGTCCAGAAGGGGGCGAACGTCAACCTGCTGATCGGCGACCCGGACGGCAGCGTCCGCGACGGCGCGATCACCGCCTGGCCGGACTGCGAGGCCGGCTCGCCGTGGGCACCGTTCGCCGCGGCCATCGCCGCGCACGTCGGCTTCGACCTGGACACGCCGTGGAAAGACCTTGACCCGGCGCACCAGCGCGGCGTCCTGCAAGGCACCGGGGAGACGTGGCTCTCGCTGAGTGTGGAACGCGGAACTCGGAATGCGGAGTCGAAACCGAAGAAAGGGAAGCGCGGCAGCGGCTCCGATTCCGCACTCCGCGCTCCGCACTCCGCACTCGTCAAGTTCCAGTACAAGGGCCTGTTCCCGGCCGTCGATGAGGCGTCGCGGGTGAGCTGGATCTACCGCTTCAAGCTGCAACACATCGTCGATGAGGTGCCGTGCAACAACTGCCACGGCGCGCGGCTACGGGCCGATGCCGCCTCCACGCGGTTCCGCGACAGCACGCTGCTGCAACTGTGCGCCACCCCGCTCGGCGAGCTGCTAAAGCGGATGCAGGCGGTGAAGCTGGACGCCCGCGACCAACAGGTCATCGGCGAGGTGTTGCGCGAGGTCGTCAACCGCGTCAAGTTCCTCGTCGATGTCGGGCTGGATTACCTCAGCCTGGACCGCACCGGCCCGACGTTGAGCGGCGGCGAGGCCCAGCGCATCCGGCTGGCGTCGCAGATCGGCTCCGGCTTGACCGGCGTGCTGTATGTACTGGACGAACCCACCATCGGGTTGCACCCGCGCGATAATGCGCGACTCTTGAAGGCGCTGTTCCACCTCCGCGACCTCGGCAACACGCTCATCCTCGTGGAACACGACCGCGAGGTGATCGCCAATGCCGACTGCCTGTTCGACTTCGGCCCCGGTGCCGGGGATCGCGGCGGGGAGATCACGGCGTTCGGCCCGCCGGCGAAGGTGCTGAAGGCGAAGGAGTCGTTGACCGGGCAGTACCTCAGCGGCAAACTCGCCATCCCGGTGCCGACGAACCGCCGGCCGGTGACGGACGTAACGCCGAGCCTACAAGTGGTCGGCGCACGGCAGCACAACCTGCGCAACATCGATGTCAAGATTCCGCTCGGCTGCTTCGTCGCCGTCACCGGCGTCAGCGGATCCGGCAAGTCGTCGCTCGTGAACGAGGTGCTGTACAACACCCTTGCGCGGCGGTTGAACCGTGCCAAGACGGCCGGCGCGGCGCACGACGATATCGTCGGCCTGGAGCAGATCGATAAGGTCATCAACGTCGATCAAGACCCGCTCGGCAACTCGCCGTCGTCCAACCCGGCGACGTACACCGGCGTGTTCGACCTGATCCGCGAGCTGTTCAGCCGGTTGCCGGAATCCAAGGTTCGCGGCTACCACCCGCGGCGGTTCAGCTTCAACCAGAAGGGCGGGCGGTGCGAGGCGTGCGAAGGCAACGGCCAGAAGAAGATCGAGATGCACTTCCTGCCGGACGTATGGGTGGAGTGCGACACCTGCCACGGCAAGCGGTACAACCCGGAAACGTTGCTGGTGCAATATCGCGGCAACACCATCACCGACGTGTTGAACATGCGGATTGACGCCGCGCTGGAGTTGTTCGGCAACATCCCCAAGATTCGCGTCATCCTACAAACCCTATCGGATGTGGGGTTGGGATACATGCAACTCGGTCAGCCGGCCCCGACGATGAGCGGCGGCGAAGCGCAGCGGGTGAAACTGGCGGCGGAACTGGCACGCCCCAGCACCGGCAAGACGCTGTATTTGCTGGACGAGCCGACGACCGGCCTGCACTTCGACGACGTGCGGAAGCTGCTGGAGGTGCTTCACCGGCTGAGCGACCTCGGCAACACGGTGCTGGTGGTCGAACACAACCTGGACGTCATCAAGACCGCCGACTGGGTCATCGACATGGGGCCGGACGCCGGCATCCACGGCGGCCAAGTGGTCGCCGCCGGGCCGCCGGAAGCGCTGGCGAAAGTCAAGGAGTCGCACACCGGCCGCATCCTCGCCGAGACCCTTGCCGCTGGGCCGTTCGTGGCGCGCGAACGGTACGACGCCAAGAAGGCGCTGGCCGAAAAGCTCGGCGACATGGACATCACCGAAGTCGGCAAGGACGCGAAGCTGCCGTGGGAACTGGACGGCCCGAAGTGGCACACGCACGACCGCATCACCACGAAGGGCACCGCGTGTAAGTGGGACGGCGCGGCGCTGGCGTCGGTCATCGAGTTGGTGGAATCGCTCGGCGATTTCGCGGAGACGAACTGGACGCACCGCAGCATCGTCGAGGTGGCCCCGGAGAAGAAGTCGCTCGGCTGGTTCCTGCACGCCATGACCGGCCACGAGGCGTATCTCAAGCTGGTGTTCCGCGTGAAGCGCAATACGTTCAAGCAGGATACATTGAAGGCAGCATTGGCGTTGCAGCCGCTGTCGGATTACCCCGGCCACGAGGGGTATTCGCGCGACCACCGGGTGGAAGTGAACAACCCGCGCGGGCCGGTGCAGGAGGTCGTCGTCACGCTGGTGAAGAAGGACGAGGCGGAACTCCCGCAAGTGCGGGAGTTCCTGAAACAGGCGGTGGAGTCGTTCCAGACGTTGACCGACGGCGGCAGCACGGGCGTGGAAGCGGCGATGCCGTGGAAGCAGGACGGCGAGAAGTGGCACCTCGGCGAGAAGGGGTTCCCGCCGGGCAAGGGCGTCAAGTGGGACCGCCCGCTGCTGCCGAAGTTGCTGAAACTGCTGAAGGATGTCGAATCGAAAATCGAGGTGAACTGGGGCACGCGCGACGCCATCACGATCCGCGTGCCGAAGATCGGCCGGTTCTGGGTACGGATCAAGACGAAGGAAGCGGTGGCGATGGAGGTCTGGCTGGTGGCGAAGCCGGGGCAGTTCAACGCCGCGCGGTTCGAGGGCGTCGGCCGCGACGCCGTGGTCGAAGGCGACCGGCAGGAGGGGTGCGACCTCGTGAAACTGCGGTTCGTCACCGGCGACGAATTCGACGCCAAGAAACTCAAGCCGATCCTCGCCGAAGCGCTGAGGGGCTTCCGCGAGACGTTTGCGGAGTAGCGGGAGTTCCAGGTTCCAAGTTCCAGGTTCCAGGTTGAAGAGGAGGAGTTCCGCCCATGTCGCCCGACTTGTACCCGTGGGCCTCGCCCGCGCTGAAGGCCCGCATCGCCGCCGACCCGAGGGCTTTGCTCGCGGATCGCGGGTTGACCGTGCCCGACGACCTGCCGGCGGATGTCCTCCGCGAGTTCGTCGCCGTGATGTGCCGGATGTGGGTGGACGGCACGATCCTAGGATTCGACCAGTTCCACCTCGACCCGGCCGATGAGGGGTTGCTCTTCGGCCGGGGGCTGTGGGAGTCCACTCGCACCGTGGACGGCGTGCCGTGGCTGTGGCCGTTGCACGTCGAACGGCTGGCGGAGTCCGCGAAAATCCTGCACATCGACCTCGCGCCCGAGCGCATCCCGACGGCCGAGCAGGTGACGGAGTTCGTCCGCTCGATGACGTACCAGGACGTGGTGATCCGCGTGAACGTGACCGCCGGCCGACCGGGGCACGCGGGGATGGTCTGGATGACCGCCGCCGCGCTGCCGCTGGTGGCCCCAGCCATCACGCTGAAGTCGGCGTACACCCCGGTGGCGAAGGGACTGTCTCACTTGACGTTGAAGACGTTCCAGTACGCCAGCCGCTTGGCCATCACGCAGCAGGCGCACGACGCCGGGTTCGACTCGGCCCTCATGCTGGACGCCGACGGCAACGTGATGGAGGCGGTTCACGCCAACGTCTTCTTCTTGAGCAAGGACGGCTGGATCACGCCGAAGGTGGACGGCGGCTTCCTGCCCGGCACCGTCCGCCGGCACCTGATGGAGAACTCGCCCAGCCCGATCCGCGAGGCGGTCATCCCCCGCGCGGCGGTGGGGCAACTGTTCGAGGCGTTCGTCACCAACAGCAACGCCGGCATCGTGCCGGTGACGCGGATCGACGACATCGAGTTCTCCGTCGGCCCGGAGACGCGGAAGCTGCTGCGGTGGATCGAGCCGACGACGCGGGTGGCCACGCAGTACCGCTTCAAGGAGACGAAAAGCGTGCGGCGGTAGGGTGGAGGAAGAGCTAACCACAGAGGCACAGAGACACAGAGAAGAAAAAGACTGGAGAAGAAGGAGAGTTTTCAAGAACTCTTCTCTCTCTCTTGCCTTCTCTGTGTCTCTGTGCCTCTGTGGTTAGTCCTTATTGCCAACTGCCGCCTGCCACACGGCGGGGACGGTCTGCCGGTGATCGCCTTGCACATAGTAGCTCTCGCCGCCGTCGGCGACGGTGCGGACGAGGATGGTCTTCCACGGGCGGTAGTAGTAGCGCGGGTCGGTCTTCGGGGCCTGCCGGTGGTAATCGTCGTCGAGCGGGATCAGGTCGAACACGGCGGTTGTGAACTTGGCAATGGTCTTGCCGTCCTGGTGCGCCACGTTGCGGGCCATCGCCAGCGCCTTCAAGTACACCTCTGGCCCCATGACGGCCGTGCCGAAGTTCAAAACGACGCCGCCTTCCAGGTTGCGGACGTGTTCGGCGAAGATCAGGAAGTCGGTGTAGCTCGTCTGGCCCAGGGCCGCGCCGTCGGCGTTCGGGTGTTCGTGGATGATGTCGTAGCCGATGCCGACGTGAACTGTCACCGGGATGTTGCGCCGGTACGCCGCCGCCAGGACGCTGATGTCCTTGTGCGGGAAGTCCCCCTCCGCGATGGCTCGGCCAAGACTTTCACCGAGGCCGAGGCCGTCCTTCGCTCCAGCTATGATGGCCTCGTTCATCCGCCCGGTTTCGGTCCACAGGCCGAACTCGCCGGTGCGGACGTACTTCGCCACGCTCTCGGTGCTGGCCCCGATCAGGGCGAACTCGTAGTCGTGGATCGGCCCGGCCCCGTTCATGGCGATGAGCGAGATCAGGCCCCGGTCCATCAGGTCGATGAGGTGTTTCTGGGTGCCGGCGCGGACGACGTGCCCGCCCATCACCCACATCCGCGCCGCGCCCGCCGCCTTCGCCGACCGCAACCGCGCGCCGATGATCGGCACCGACGGGTGAGCGAAATCGACGGGCGATTCGAGCGGCTGAATCACGCCGAGGGTCAAGTCGTGCTGCCGCTGTGCGAGGGGCTTGACGAGCAGCCGGGAGCGATCGAACTGCGGGAACGGCATGGGCGGTCACTCGGAGTAGGTCACGGTCACGGGGTCGCCGGCGACCAGCTTCTTCAGGTCGGCTTCGGACGCGACGGCGAGAACGGAGTACGTCAGTTCCGCGCCGCTGCCGATCCGCTTGGCGGTGCCGAACGGCTGACACTCGATCACCTTCCGAATGCCGACGAACTCCAACCGAGCCGGCTTGCCGTCCCAGCGGAATACCTCTTCCTCCTCCAGCGACGCGATTTCGGTCGCGCGGCGTTCGGCGTCCTCCCCGTCGGCGGCTTGGATCAGCAGGACGTTCTCGTAGACGGGGATGTCCGTGGTGCCTTCCACCCTGACGGCGAGGAGGGTGTGAACGGCGAAGCTCGTCGGGGCGACGGCGGGTTTGGCGGCGGCAACGCGCTTGGTTGTCTTCATGTGGCACCTTCCGTCACCCTTGCTTTAACCTCACCCGGCGAGCTGCGCTCGCCACCCTCTCCATGAATGGAGAGGGTTCATCTTGTTAGCCCGCCGCGCCCGCAAGGGGCAGATCACATCCGGGGCCGGTGGTGGTCGGTCGT
>JAYUFU010000393.1:0-4007 GCA_043738505.1 Fimbriiglobus sp.
CGGCGTCAGCCCGCCGGTACTTCCACCTGACAAACACCGGCGGGCTGACGCCGCGCCGCTCGCCTACTCGCGTCCGAACGGGTCCGGGTTGTCGTCGAACTTCTCCAGGTCGCGGTCGGTCAGGCCGAAGTGGTGGGCGATCTCGTGAACTACCGTCTTGCGGATCTCGATGTGCAACTCGTCCGGGTCCGGGAAGTCCTCTTGCAGCGGGTCGCGAAAGATGATGATGCGGTTCGGGTTCTCCAGCATGTCCTCGGCCTGCACGCCCTCCAGCGGCATGAAGTAGCCGTACAGCGAGTCGCCCGCGTCGATCTCCTCGTCGGTGAACCCGGCGTGCCGGAGGAACGCGGCCGACGGCTCCTCGTCCACGTCGATGACGACGTTCTCCAAGTGCCGCTTGATCTCGTCCGGCAGCGAGTCGATGGCCCGCCGGACGACCGCCGCGAACGTCTTCATGCTCATGCCCATGCCGCCATGCTGACGGCACGGACGCGGCGCGTCAAGCGGCAGGTGGCGCGTTCGGTGCCGGCGGCGGCGCTTCTTCCTTCGGAATGGGTAACAGGAACGACAGCACCAGCGCCACCGCGTACACGGTGCCGCCGATGATCGCCGCCGCCGTCGCCACCCGCTGCGGGTTCTCCCCGCTGAACAGCGGCGACAGCAGTTCCGTGTTCAGCGTGGCCGCCATCGTGCCCAGCATGCGGCCCCCGACGTTCGTCGCGAACGCGCTGCCGGTGCCGCGCAGGTGGACCGGGAACACCCGCGGCAGGTACTCGCTCACGTAGCTGAACTGCGCCACCGTCACCAGCCCGCAGAAGAAGATCGCCGTCGCGAAGATCGAATAGTCGCCGCCGTACAGCCCCAGGTACGCGACCGGGAACAGCACCACGCCCGGCAGAAGGAAGATGCGGATCAGTACGCGGCTGGCGACGTACACGAGCAGGATCGCGAACAGGATGCGCCCGGTCAGCCCGCCGAGTTCCTGCCACCGCTGGATGTCCGCGCGCTTCGCGTCGATGGCGTGCCGCACCGAGTCCTTCGCCTCGGTCAGTTCCTTCTCGGCCCCCTTCCGCTCGTCGGTGCCCTCCTTCGTGCCCTTCACCTTCGCCGCCGCCGCCTTCACCTTCTCCGGGGCGTCCCGCTTCACCTGCTCGATCGCGGGCAGGCCCGGCGTCATCTGGAGCGGCGTCAGTTGCAGCGCGCCGAACGCCGCCGCGTACCCGCACGCGGACAGCAGCGTCGTGACGATGGTGGTCTTCCGCAGTGCCGGCGAGAACAGTTCGCCGAACCGCGGTCGCTTGAGCGTGCCGGCCAGTTTCCGCTCCTTCCACACGCGGCTCTCCGGCACGAACGGCATTAGCAACAAGATGAGCGCGCCGGGAACCAGCCCCGTTAAGAGCGTGTACCGCCACGCGGCCACCGGCACCGGCAGCCACGACACGCCTTCGGGGTGTTCGCGCACGAACCCGCCGATCTCCCGGAACACTTCGGTGACGAGGATGCCGCCGAGCGACGCGCACGCGAGCGTCCACCCGATCGCGATTTCCCGCTGCCGCTTGTCCTGAAACAGTTCCGCCAGCCACGTCACCGCCGCGACCAGTTCCACGCACACCCCGATGAACGTGGTGCAGCGGAACAGCACCAACTGCCACAGTTCGGTGCTGTACGCGGCGGCGAGCGGGGAGAGCGAGTACACGAGGATGCTGCCGATCATCACCGTCTTGCGGCCGAGGCGGTCCACGAGGACGCCGCCGAGCAGCCCGAACACGCCGCCGGCGAGGGCCGCGATCCACAGCATCCGGCCGGACCACAGGCGCACCGCGTCGTCGGTCGGCGGCACCTTCAGCAGTTCGGATAGGGCCTGCGCCCCGATCACCGGGAACATGAGCAGTTCGTAGGTGTCGAACAGGAAGCCGATGGCGGCGACGGCGAGGACGAGCCAGCGGGTGAGCGGCGGAAGACCGGCGGTGCCGGGAGCGGGGGACGACACGGGGCAGGTCTCCGGCGAGCGAGTGGGTGGAAGGCGGAAGGCGGGTGGGGTGAGCGTAGGCGGGAAGCGCGGCAGCGGCAACGAGGAAGCCCCTTGCGTTCCGACACGCGGGGCGTAACCATGTCACCGTCCCGGTTGCAACTACCACCGGGGTGCCACACCCCTTACACCGCGGAGCCGGTCCATGCGCCTCTCCTACCTCTTCCCCGCCGCGCCGCTCCTGGCGCTCGCCGCACTGCTCGCCGCGCCGCCGGTCGTTCGTGCCGACGACACCGAAGACTTCCTCAAGCCGGAGAACTGGGAGGGCAACGCCGACATCTGGACCCTCGACGCGAAGGCCAAGACGGTCGTCGGCGAAACCAAGAAGGATCCCGGCTACAACACCTTCTTCTGCTCGAAGAAGAAGTACAGCGACTTCGAGCTGTCGTGCAAAGTCCAACTCCGCGACGGCGCCGGCAACAGCGGCGTGCAGATCCGCAGCGAGGTGTTCGACGCCAAACTGTTCAAGGTGAAGGGGCCGCAGGTGGACGTGGGCAAGGGCTACTGGGGCAGCCTGTACGGCGAGGGCGTCGGCGGCATGATGAAGGCGTCCAGCCCGGACGCGATCAAGAAGGCGGTCAAGGAGACCGAGTTCAACGACTACTACATTCTCGCGAAGGGCACGAAGATCACGATCAAGATCAACGGCGAGACGATGGTGGACGAGGACTTCCCGACGCTGCCGGGCAAGGACGCGAAGCCGGCCCCGAAGGACGGGATCATCGCGCTCCAGGCGCACGCCGGGTACCCGAAGATGCGCGTCGAGTTCAAGGACATCGAGTTCAAGGACTTGAGCAAGAAGTGACCGGCGGGAGTGCGGAGCGCACCGCGGAAATAGGAAGTGGAGCCGCCCCCGGCGGGCGAGGGGCGGACGGGCGGACGTGAGGTGCGGCGGCGGTCAGTCGCGGTGGCCGTCGGCGGTCTTGGTCGCGACCGCCGGGAGCGTCGGAACCTTCACGCCGTGGATCGCCTCGTACACCTCCTGGCGGTGAACGGGCACGTCCTTGGGCGCCTCGATGCCGAGCCGCACCTTATCGCCGCGGACCTCAATTACCGTAATCACGATGTCGTTGTTGATGACGATCGACTCGTTTTTTTTCCTGGACAGCACGAGCATTGGTGTCTATCTTTCCGTGAGTGATAATCCGGGGTCGGCGGTGGTAACGCCGCCCCCGTGCTCTGCTCTTGCGGGAACGGATCCACCCGCCCCGTGAAGGCGACCTGCGACCGACGACCGCTTATCGCGGGCCTAATCCCCTTTCGGGTGGCCGCGGACGCTCTGCGCCCCCTCATCTTTCATCCACTGTAAAAGCGGGTAAGTTGCGTCGTCAAGGGACATTCTGCCCGGAAGTGCGGATTTTCCGAACTTTCCGGTTGACGCTGCCGCTCAGATGTGAGTTGTGAGAAGTTCGCCTAAAGAATGGCTACCTACGGCCCGCCGACGGGGCGCACGGGCTGCGAGCGGTAGTGCGCGGCGACGAACCGCACGGTCGGGTGTGCGTCGGCGTCGGCCACGCGGCCGACCCACGCCGGGTACGGCTGCCGGCGCGCGGTCGCGACTTCCACCGCCACCCGCGCCGCGCCGGCCCGCACGGCCGGTTCCGGGTCGCGACTGAGGCGCTCCAGCCACGGCTCCGGGTCGGCCACGTCGTCGTCGTACCGCAGGTCGAGGAGTAACTTCAACCGCTCGGTCGGGTCGGGGTGCGTGAGCCGCCGGCCCAGCGCGATCTCCGCGTCCGAGCGGTCGCGGCCGATCAGCACGTCGTGGCACACCTTCCGCACTCCGGCGTCGGCGTCGTGCAGCCAGCGGAACAACTCTTCGTCGGCGACGACGACCTCGCCGTCGGCGGGCGCGGCGACCGCGAACAGCGCGGCCCCGCGCAACTCCGGTTCCGGGGACGCCAACAGCGGCACGAGTTCGCCGCGCAACTTGAGGTCCGGGTTCAGCGCCAGGCGCACGGCCGCGAGCCGCGCCCCG
>JAYUFU010000394.1:0-3991 GCA_043738505.1 Fimbriiglobus sp.
GTCCGACGCGCCGGGGGCGGTCGGATCGTCCGCCAGGCGGGTGGCCCGGCGGAGAACGGTTTGCAGCAGCGTCGGCGTCACGGACATCGGCCTCCGCCAGTACGTTCCCAGGATCGGCGAATTCCTACAAGGCGAGTGGAAAATCCGTCGCAAAGTCCCGGAGCGGGCGTCGGCACTGGAATTCCCCGGCCCACTCGGCCATCATACTTGCATGAACCGCATCCTGCTTGCCATTGCTGTCGTCCTGACTTCCGCCGCAGTCGGCCGCGCGCACCCGCTGCTGGAACTCGAATTCGACCGCACCGTCGCCGTCCGGCTGGAGGCGACCGGCGCGACGGTGACGTACACCCTCCGCCTGACCGACTCGTCGCGGGTGCTGGACGGCAACAAGTTCTTCCGCGACGAACTGCTGGCGGGAGTGAAGGACGGCCGCAAGCACGGCGAGAAGTACGCCGGGCTGAAGGCCGGGCAGATCGCGCAGTCGATGTATGCCGAGTTGGACGGCAAGCAGGTGAAGTTCCGGCTGGACGACAAGCGGACGCCGAACGTGCTGCCCGGCTACGAGATGGACGGCCAGTTCCGCATCGAGATGCACTTCCGCACCGACTGGACCGCCACGCCCGGCCGCCAGCACGAGTTCACCTTCCGCGACCTGACCGAGTTCGTGAACAACCAGAACGACGCCGCCGTCGAGGACGTGCCCGGCCGGGTGACGCTGACCGTGGACGCCCTGAAGAAGCCCGGCGATCTGGACGTGGACGCCGACGAACCGGAGCGGTACCGCGACAAGCCGCTGGCCGAAATCCCGCCCGGCAAGGAACCCGACCGCCGCAAGTGTTCGGCCACGTTCACGCTCCGCGCGGGGGCGACACCCCCGGCACCAGCTCCGTCGCCAGTGGAGCAGACTGGCACCGCCACAGTCGCGCCGCTGGTCGATGACCGTCCGCCGAACGGCAACCTCGACCCGCTGCTGAACTCCAAACTCGGCCTCGTCGCCGTGCTGCTGCTGGCGGCACTGTTCGGGGCCGGGCACGCCTTCACGCCGGGTCACGGCAAGACGATGGTGGCCGCGTACTTGATCGGCGAGCGCGGCACCATGAAGCACGCCGTCGTCCTCGGACTGACGGCGACCCTGGCGCACACCGGCTCCGTCATCCTGCTGGCGGTCATCCTGTTTTCGGTCCACGGCAACACCGCGCCGGCATCGGCGCAGGCGTGGCTGAACATCGCCGGCGGGCTGTTCCTGTTCCTGGTCGGCTTCTGGCTGTTCGTGCAGCGGGTGCGCGGCCGGGCCGATCACGTCCACCTCTTCGCCGACCACGACCACCATCATGGCCCGGACTGCGACCACGATCACCACCACGCGCAGAAGGAGATGCCCGCCGGCGGGTTCGGCTGGTGGCGGGTCATCCTGCTCGGCCTCGGCGGCGGCATCATCCCGTGCTGGGACGCCGTCGGCCTGTTCCTAGTGGCGATGGGCGACGGCAAGATCGGCCTCGCCATCCCGCTGCTGATCGCGTTCAGCGTCGGCCTGTGCGCGGTGCTGATCCTGATCGGCGTCGCGGTGGTGTACGCCAACCGCCGGGGGGCGATTGCCTTCCAGGAGAAGGCGTGGTTCAAAGCGCTGCCGATCCTCAGCGCCGTTGTGCTGCTGGTGCTGGGCGGCTGGTTCCTGACGGACGGGTTCAGACTGCTGATGGCACCGACCGGCGTCGGCCAATAGTTTGGGAACTGGAATTTCGTTTTTTCACCACAGAGTCACAGAGGGCAGAGACGAAAAACGGCGAAGAGAATGGACAGGATCACAGGATGAAATCAAGGATCGAAGACCGAGGGTTTCCATCCTTGATTTCATCCTGTGATCCTGTCCATTCTCTTCTGATTTCTCTGTGCTCTCTGTGTTATCTGTGGTGAATCCTTCTTGTCTGCCTCTCTATGGAAATCGCCTCCCTCGAAGTCCGCCACGTCCGCGTCCGCCTCCGCCGGCCGGTGAAGCACGCCTCGCACGCCCGCACCGAGACCGACAACCTCGTTGTTGTTTGCACACTCTCCGACGGCTCCGTCGGGTACGGCGAAGGCGTGCCGCGCGAGTACGTCACCGGCGATTCGGTGGACTCCGCGTTCGACTTGTTGAAGCGCAGCGACTTGGCGAAGCAGCTACCCCCCTGCCCCGACTTCCCGTCCGCCGTCCAGGTCGCCGAGCGATTGCGACTCGCGCCGGTCCCCGGCGACGACCGCGACTGCCAGGGCAACCCGGCCCGGTGCGCCGTCGAACTGGCGGTGCTGGACGCCTACGGACGGGCGTTCGGCGAGCCGCTGATGAATGTGACGAAGATGCTCGCCGACGAACTGTACGAGCCGCGCGAGGCGGTGCGGTACAGCGGCATCTTGCTGACCGCGAAGGGCTGGAAGGCCCGGTTGATCTCGCTGGCGTACTGGTGGACCGGCTTCAAGCAGGTGAAGGTGAAGGTCGGCATCCCCGGCCGCGACGACGCCAAGCGGCTGAAGGTGATTCGCGGCTGGCTGGGCAAAAAGATCGACATCCGCGTCGATGCCAACGAAGCCTGGACGCCGGAGAACGTGGCGGAGCGCATCCGCGCGCTGGAGCCGTTCGGCGTGTCCAGCGTGGAGCAGCCGGTGCCACACGAGGCCGTCGCGTGTCTCGCCGACGTGCGGAAGCAAGTGAAGACGCCGATCATGCTGGACGAATCGCTCTGCTCCGAAGTGGACGCGGAGCGGGCGGTGCGCGGCGGCTGGTGCGACCTGTTCAACCTGCGGCTGTCCAAGTGCGGCGGATTCATCCCCACGCTCCGGCTGGCGCAGCTCGCCGTGCGGCACAACCTCGGCTACCAACTCGGCTGCATGGTCGGCGAGACGGGCATCCTGAGTGCCGCCGGCCGCCAGTTCGCCACCAGCGTGAAGGGCATTCGATACCTCGAAGGCAGCTTCGACCGGCATCTGGTGTGGGACGCGCTGACGAAGGAGGACATCACCTTCGGCCGGGGCGGACTGGCCCCGGCGCGCGTCGGCTGCGGGCTGAGCGTCGGCATCGACCCGGCCCGGCTGGACGCGGTGACGGTGCGGCGGGAGGTGCTGATTGGCTGACTTTTCGATTGCTACGTTTCAAGCCTCCGACGGCTGCCGCTTCTACGTCCGCCGGTATGTTCCCGTCGGTTTGCCGCGCGGCCGCATCGTGATGCTGCACGGCATCCGCAGCCACGGCGGGTGGTACGAGCGGAGTTGCGGGCAACTCCGCGACGCGGGGTACGAGGTGCATTTCCTCGACCGGCGCGGGTCCGGGTGGAACACCGCGCGACGCGGCGATTGCCCGAGCTTCCGCCGGCTGATCGACGACGTGGCCGAGTACGTTTACGACCTGCGTTCCACCCGCGCGTTCCTGCCGACGTTTCTGGCCGGCATCTCGTGGGGCGGCAAGCTGGCCCTCGGCGTGCCGATCCGCCAGCCGGGGCTGGTCGATGGCGTCATGCTGCTCTGCCCCGGCCTGACGCCCAAGATCGGTCCGCCGCTGGCCCGCCGGCTCCGGGTGCTGCTGGCGCGGTTCCTGCGGCCGGAGCGGACGTTCCCGATCCCGTTGAACGACCCGGAGCTGTTCACGGATTCACGGGAGTGGCAACGGTATGTCACTGAGGACCGCCACGGGCTGACCGAGGCGACGGCGCGGTTTCTGTTCGAGAGTTTCCGGTTCGACGTGTACTTGAAGTGGCTGGCCCACCGCGTCGCGGTGCCGGTGCTGCTGATGCTTGCCGGGCGGGACCGGGTTCTCGACAACGCGAAAAGCCGGGCGTACCTGTCGCGGCTGACGGGGTCGAAATCCCTGACGGTCCTGGACTACCCCGACGCCGCGCACACGCTGGAATTCGAAGGGCCGGACCACCCGTTCGTCGCCGACATGCTGCGCTGGATGGCGAAGCGGTGACAGCCGTTTTGCGAGCCGCGACCGCGAGGGAGTGGCATCTTCGCCACCGATGCC
>JAYUFU010000395.1:0-31357 GCA_043738505.1 Fimbriiglobus sp.
CGGTTTGGCCCTTGCTGGCGCGGCGGGCTAACAAGACGATCCACCAGCCCGATGTCCGCTTTGCCCGGTTGCCTCAACAGACCGCGAGCGGTCAGGAAGGTTCGCGTGACCCACGGAGAATGACGATGATTTCCCCCGAACGGCTGACGGCGATGCAGGGGCAGTGGGTGCGGCTGCTCGGCGGGTTTGGCGTGCCGGTGGCGGAGGCGTATGCCCCGTTCGACCGACTCGTCGCGGCGTACTCCGAACCGCCGCGGCACTACCACACCCTCGAACACCTCGGCGAGCTGTTCCGCGTCGTCGGCCGGCTGGCGAGCGGAATCGCGGACATGCCAGCGGTGCAGTTCGCGGTGTGGTATCACGACGCCGTCTACGACCCAAAGGCGACCGACAACGAGGAGCGCAGCGCGGACTGGGCCGAAGCGGATTTGAAGAGTTGGGGTGTCGCCGATTCGACCTGGGTGATCGTGCGGGCGCTCATCATCGCCACCAAACACACCGCCGAAGTGGCGGACACCCCGGACGCCGCCGCGTTCCTCGACGCCGACCTCGCCATCCTCGGCGCGGCGGAGGCGCGGTACGCCCGGTACGCCGCCGACATCCGACGGGAATACGAGTGGGTGCCGGACGACCAGTACCGCGCCGGCCGGCGAGCGGTACTGGAAGGATTCCTGAACCGCGAGCGGATTTACCGCACGGCGGTGATGTTCGAGGAGGGCGAAGGCGCGGCGCGGCGGAACCTGACGGCCGAGATCGAACGGTTGATGCCGCTGCCCGCGTGACCACAAGAGCAATTCACCGAGACGCGACCCACAACTTTGGCGGATCGAATTCGTTGTGGGGCGAGCCAACCGCGCCCCACCTCTCCCCAGCGGGGAGAGGTGGGGCAGGATGCCCTCCTTCGCCGAGGTTTTCTAGGCGTGTCGCCTTGGCCAACCTGCGGACAGCAGCGGCCTCAGCCCGAGCCAGAATGAACAGCTTCCGCACGGCGTCCGGCAGCGGGAGGGAGAGGGTGAGGCCAGTGCCGTCCGTATGATGGGGACGGAGAAACGTCTGGAAAGCCGTGGCGAAATGACAGTCCCCACCTCTCTCCAGTGGGGAATCGCGTTTCGCGGCACCCCAGTCGGCGAATTGAAAAGGAGCCGAACCGTCATGCCGCGCATCCCTTCACGCCCGCCGCTCGATCTTTCCGGCAAGTGGGCCATCGTCGAGCTGTCGTCCATGATGGACGACTACCTCGACATCACACCCGACCCGCACGTCCTCATCACCCACACCGAGTTCGAGCGGTTCACCGGAACCTACCACTTCGCCGCGCAAAACGGTGAAATCACCGGCCGCGTGGACGAAGTGTTCACTGACGCGGCAGCCCTGTTCTTCACGTTCGTCGGCAGCGACGAAGGGGACGAAGTGAACGGTGCGGCCGCGGACGTGGCGTACCACGCGGGCAGCGACACGATCACTGGCACCATGCGGTATCACCAAGGCGACGACATGCCGTTCGTGTGGGAACGGATTCCGGTGACGAAGCCGAAAGCGGTTAGCGCGAAGAAGCGGAAGTGATCCGGCCGAGCGCCCCAAGTGGCGTGGTCCGTGATTTCGCGGAGCCTGGCTCGCTCGCGCGGCGGGGAAACTCACCACCCTCACGCCGCGGTCTTCACCAACTCCCGCGCCTCGAACGCACTCGGCGAGGCGAGGCGGAAGCCGGCGGCGTCCACCGCATCCGGGAAGTCGTCGCGGAGCATCATGGTCAGTTCGTTCACCCGGCGGGCGAGGTCGTGCGGTTTGCCGGGCACGTCGCGGACCAGCAGCGTTTCGTCCGTGTAACCGGGATGGCAGCCGAGTTCCACCGCGTCGCCGTTCGCGCGGGAAATCCAGCGGGTCCAGAAGCGGTCGTCGGTGGTGCAGGGCGGGTCGGTGACGCCGATCAGCCAGTCCGCGCCGGGAAAGCCCCGCGCCGCGCTCCGCCGCGCGTGCCGCTTGCCGAAGAAGCTCAGCACGCCCCGCTTGACCCGCGCGCCGGGGACGCGCAGCAGCAGACGTTTCTGCTCGCGCACGCGCCGCACATACGGCTTCGGGCCGGGTTGCGAGTCCAGCAAATCGAGCAGCACGCGGCCGACCGGTGGGAAGATGGAAACGTGCTGGTGGCTGTTCACGACGAGCGGCGGGTGGCCGATCAGGTCCACGAACCGCCGGTGCTGCGCGGCCAGCTCCGCCGCGAGTTCGCACTGGTCCAGCCGGCCGAACATCGCCTTCTTCAGGAACTTGCCGAGCTTGTGGAACCGTCCGTCGGGGCCGACGAGCGTGGGCACTTCTTCCGGCGGGAGGACGGGCGTGTCGAGGGTCAAGTTGGGGTGCCAGCCGACGGCCATCGGCCGGCCGGCGCGGTCCCACTTCCGCACGGCGTCCTCGGCGTAGGGGGTGTTCACCAGCAGCACGGTGGCGGTGAGCCGGCCGGCCTCGGCGACGGTCAGAATGCCGCGGGTCGTCTCCGGCCCGATGCCGAAGTCGTCCGCCACGACGTACAGAGTGCGCGCGCGATCCATGCCCGCTTTCCTATGGGTGCCACCGCCGATGAGAAGTGGAATCGTAGCCGACCGCCCGGCGGAAAAGATAGGGCAACCGGGCGACCGTTTCCCGCCAACATCCCGTCGGCGGGGGCGTTCGGTTGGGTGATGCCATTCGTGTGGAGGGCCGACGATGCGTTGCATACTCGCAGTGTTCTTGGCCGGGTCGTGCGCGACGGGTGCCGAGCCGCTGAAGTTGGTGGCCTCTTTTGGCACGGCGAAGGTCGTCGGCAGCGGGGGGTTCCTCGTCTCACCGGACGGCAAGACGGTCGTCATCGGGGACCGCTGGTTCGACTTCGAGTCCGGCACGCGGATCGCCCCGCCGTTCGAGTTGCCGGAGAAGGCGAGTTGGCACGCGCTCCTGGCCGATGGCGCGGTGGTGGTGTCGCACGAGGAGAAACTGCACTTCCACCCGCCGAAGCAAACGAAGGCGGCATTCGCGCTGGCGGCGACGAGGTATGCCGCGAAGGTGTCGGCGAACGGGAAGACAGCGGCGGGGGTGTCGCAGGAGGAGGACAAGTCGTGGACGCTCCAGGTAGCGTTGCCGGGGAAAGGCGTGTGGAAACCCGTCTTCAAGAACTTCCAAGGTTCGCAATCCTGGGAACTGTCCGCCGACGGCTCGCGGATCGTGGCTCTGGAACCGGAGAAGAAACGGCTGACCGTCCACACCGTGGCGACGAACAAGTCCGCGACACTGGATACGTCCGACGAGAAGTACCGGGGTCTCGGACGCCCAAACATCAGCGCGGACGGCACGAAAGTGGTCCTCCACGACGACAAGTCGTGGAAGGTGTTCGACGCGGCCAAGTTGGAACTCCTCCACGACATTCCCACACCCGATGGCCTCGGGGACATCCACGCGGGCAAATTCACTCCCGACGGCAAATACCTGATCGGGTTCGACAACGAACACCACTGGATCACCATTCCTCTGGGCGAGGAGAAGCCGGCGGTTCGCGTCCACCGGTTCACGGGCCTGGAATTCGGGGCGTTCGATTCGCATCTGATCACCCGTCCGTCCGACGGCCGCCAACTGCTGTTCACCGAAGACGCCGGGGTCGTGCGGCTGTACGACGCCGCAACCGGCAAGCGGTTGGACACCCACAGCGATGTGACGCACGGGTACTCCGGTCAACTCGTCATCGACGACCGGCGGGCACTGGCGTGGGGCTACCGTGGCCGGTATGTGATCTGGGATACGGTCACGGGGAAGGAACTGCGGCGCGGCCAAGTGCCGGTGTCCGGTGAGTGGTTTGACACCCCTCACTGGCAAGCGAACGTCGCCAAAGGAACCCTGGCGGTATCTCTCGGCACGGGAACCGTCCACATCCGCCTCGACGACGGCAAACCCGTCACGAAGGGCGACCCGTCGGGCTTCCGCGAGGAGCGGATTCGGTTCCACCCGGACGGCCGCACGCTCATCCACGTGACCGAGGACGAGGAGACCGACCACCCGCGGACGGTGATCCGCGACGCCGACACTGGCAAATTCGTCGGCGCGGTGAAAGCGACGGACACCGACAGCCGGTTCGCCCGCATCCATTTCCACGCGAACGGACGAACCGCCGTGACTGCGGACTCTGGGGTGGTGTCACTCCATGAACTGGCGACCGGTGCCAAGCGGTGGACGAAGCAGATCCCTGGGCCGTGGGGCAATGTCCAGTTGAACCGCACCGGGGACCGGCTCACCTATGTGGCCCGCTCCGAAATCGCGCAGCTCGACGGCCGGACGGGCCGTGTGATGCAGACGTTCCGCCGCGACGAGCGACCGATCCGCGGCAAGTTCGGCCCTCCGGAGCGTGAGGTGGTTTCGGCCGACGGTCGATGGCTCCTGGACGTGCCGTTAACCGATCACCCGGAACGATTACACCTGTACGATTTCGAGGAGGACTACCCGGCGAAGCGCCGCCTCGAACTGACGCTGCCGGAACTCGGCCTGCTCGTCGGGATCGACTTCACCCCGGACTGGAAGCGGCTGGTGACTTCGTACCAGAGCGGCATCTGCCGGGTGTGGGACGTGAGCAAGTTCACGAGCCGCGAACCCCGCGGAACGACGCTGGAGCGCGAGGCGGCCAAGAAGTGGGACGTGCTGGCTGGCGACGATGCCGAGGCCGCCGGCGAACTCATGGCGGTGTTGATACGCTCGCCGAAACTGGCCCTCGCGGTCATCGGCGCACACCTCCCGCCGCCGCCGGTCGATCCGAAGCTGGTCGCCCAGCGGATCGGCGAACTCGGCGACAAGGACTTCCGCGTTCGGGACAACGCGACCAAGGCGTTGACCGCCGTCGCCCACCGGATCGATGACGAACTCGCCGCCGCCCTCGCCGCCGGGCCGTCGCCCGAAGCCGCCGACCGGCTCAAGAAGCTGCTGGCCCTGGCGCGGACGAACGAGCCGATCCCCGAAGTCGTGCGGACCCTCCGCGCCCTGGAGGTGCTGGAAGCCCTTGGCACGCCGGAGGCGACGGCGTTCGTTTCGAAACTGGCCGCCGGCCCGCCCGACGCGCGGCTGACGCGGCTGGCGAAGGAGAGCCTGGCGCGGCTCCGGCGGTGACAGGCGGCCGAGGGGCGCGCCTTGCCCTTGTTCGCGGTTCGGGTGGGTGGCTACAACACTCCGTCGGCCCTCCCGCCCCTCCCGAGCGCCCGCCTTCATGTTCGCCCGCCTGCTGGCCGTGCCGGATCGGATCGCCGCCGCCTACCTCCGCCGCCCCGGCCCGTGGCGGATCGCGTTCGCCGCCGCCGCGCTGCTCGTGCTGGCGTTCACCGCCGCCCGGTACGCGGACAAGGCGGTCACGCCCAGCCGGGACGGGACACTGACGCGAACGGCGCTGCTCCGCTGGCGGCCGCAGATCCAAGCGCTGGAGCGGGGCGAGAACATCTACGTCAAGCACAACTACCCGAACCCGCCGATCATGGCGATGGTGCTGTGGCCGTTCACCGAGCTGCCCCCGGTGACGGGCGGCGTGCTGTGGCTGCTGCTGAAGGCCGGGATGACGGTCGTCATGGTGGTCTGGGTCTTCCGCCTGTGCGGCCCGCTGCCGGAACCGGCCAAGGCGCTGGCCGTCGTCCTCGCCGTTCACCCGCTGCTGGGCGACCTGAACCACGGCAACGTGAACATCTTCATCGCCTTCCTGGTCTTGGCCTGCCTGGAGCTGTTCCGCCGGGGGTGGGACTTCTCGGCCGGGCTGGCCCTCGGCTTGGCCGTCGCGTGCAAGGTGACGCCGGCCCTGTTCCTGCCGTACTTCGGCTGGAAGGCGGTGCGGGCTTTCGCCTGGTACCCCAATTCGCGTCTCGGCGCGGTCTGGCGGGGCGGCGGCAAACTCCTCCTCGGCTCGCTCGTCGGGCTGTTCCTGTTCCTGTTCGTGGTGCCGGCGGCGGTGCTGGGCGCGCGGACCTCGCAGGTTCACCCGCAGCCGTCCGGATGGGCGGAGAATCTCACGCTCCTCGAAAGCTGGTTCGACGGGATGGTGAAACCGTTCCTGCTCGACGGGCGAATCACCAGCGTTCACGCCAACCAGTCGATCCCCGGCGTGGTGAACCGACTGCTCACTCACGAGCCGTCGGACGTGGACTACGACGAGGACGACGGGCGGATGCGGCCGAAGGAGTACCACAACCTGACCGACATCGGGCCGGCCGGGGCGAAGCGGGTGGTGCAAGGGTGCCAGGTCGCGTTCGTGCTAATGATCGTGTTGCTCTGCCGCACCGACGCGACCCGCACCCGCTCCGGGCTGGCGATGGCCGCCGAGTGCGGCCTGATCGTGCTGGGGATGCTGCTCTTCAGCGAGCGGACGTGGAAGCACCACGGCACGGCGCTGATCCTGCCCGTGGCGGCGGTCGTCGGCCTGTGGGCGGCGCGGCCGAGTAGCGCGCGGACGAAGTGGTTCGTGTTCGGCACCCTGTACGCCGTCACGCTGCTGACGCTGCTGCCGAGCCTGCTCGGCGGGCGGCCGCAGGATTTGGCCCTGACCTACGGGACGCACGCCGCCGCCTACCTGTTGCTGACGGCGGCCATCGCGGTGGTGCTGTGGCAGACGCGGAATGACCCGCAGTCGCCCGGTTCGGTGTAGAATGCCGGTGGCGGCTGCCCTCTCCCGCGGCGGCGCGCCTATCAATCTCGACAGCTTGCCCTCCGCTCGACTTCGGAGTCCGCTCGTGAACACTCCCTCCCTCAACGGCCTGAACGGCCACGCCTCCCCGTCCGTCCCCGCCCACCTGATGGCCCGCGCCGTCGGCCTGGCCTGCCAGTGCGCCGACGACGACGAACCGGCGACCGCGAAACCCGCCGGCCCGGTGGACCACGCCCGCATCGAGCGGGCGGTGCGGGAAATCCTGCTCGCCGTCGGCGAGGATCCGGATCGGGAGGGGTTGCGGGAGACGCCGGCCCGCGTCGCCCGCATGTACGCCGAGGTGTTCGCCGGCCTGCACCTCGACCCCCGCACGCACCTGCAAAAGACGTTCACCCAGCAGCACGACGAGATGGTGCTGGTGAAGGACATCGAGTTCGCCAGTTGCTGCGAACACCACCTGGTGCCGTTCCTCGGCAAGGCGCACATCGCGTACTTGCCGGCCGGCAAGGTGGTCGGCCTCAGCAAGCTGGCCCGCGTCGTGGACGCCGTGGCCAAGCGGCCGCAGGTGCAGGAGCGC
The DNA here is from genome assembly GCA_043738505.1 of Fimbriiglobus sp. Classification (GTDB taxonomy): domain Bacteria; phylum Planctomycetota; class Planctomycetia; order Gemmatales; family Gemmataceae; genus JALHQU01. The sequence goes on from JAYUFU010000395.1 coordinate 7,212, forward strand.
ATGACGGAGGAGATCGCCGAACTCGTCATGAGCGAGTTGCGGCCGCGCGGCGTCGGCGTGATCCTGGAGGCGTCGCACCTGTGCATGACCATCCGGGGCGTGAAGAAGTCCGGAGCCACCACCGTGACGAGCGCCATGCGCGGGCTGTTCAAGACGAACCCGATGACCCGCGGCGAACTGCTGGCCCTGGTGTACGGCGGCAAGTGACCCACAACATTCCGGAGGACAGGAGCATGGCCACAACCCTCGAAGCCTTGGGCATCGACCGCCTCAGCGTCCGCGAGCGGCTCGACTTGATCGACGAAATTTGGGACTCGTTGCCCGACGAGATGTCCGCCGACGACATCCCGACGTGGCACATCCCCATCCTGGAACGGCGACTCGCCGACGCCACCGCGAACCCCGGCGTCGGCACGCCCTGGCGGGAGGCACTCGCCCGGATTCGGAGTGGCTCATGAGCCGGTCACTCATCATCCGGCCGGACGCACTGACGGATATCGAAGACGCCCGACGGTCGTTCGAGCAGATACGCCTGGGTTTAGGGGATCGGTTCGTGGACCGGGTTGAGGCTTTGCTGAACCTCGTCGAACCGATGCCAGAACTGTTCGGTCGCGTTTGGGCGGATGTCCGCGCCGCAAGAGTCAATCGGTTCCGGCATGTGCTGTACTACCTCGTCTTCCCGGATCGTGTTGAAGTGTTGGCCGTGATGCACGGTGCCCGCGACCCGTCGGCGTGGCAAGCTCGCGTGTGATTCGCTCGCGTCTCGACTCGCCCACGGCTTCCCATGCGCTCCCCGCAGCAGCTTCAAGACGACCTCCGCGGCGAGTTCCGCGGATCGCTGCGGTTCGACGAGCCGACGCGGGGCCTGTACGCCACCGACGCCAGCCCGTTCCAGATCGTGCCGTTCGGCGTGGCGACTCCCGCCGACGAGGCCGACCTCCTCACGCTCGTCCGGTACGCCCACGAACACGGTGTCCCCCTCCAGCCGCGCGGGGCGGGCACCGGGTTGGCCGGCGAGAGCCTCGGCCCCGGCCTCGTGGTCGATCTCACGACCGGCTTCCGCTCCATTCTCGAAGTCGCGCCGGACGTCATCCGCGCCGGAGTCGGCGTCACCCCGCGCGAGGTGAACGCCGCGCTCGCCCCGCTCGGCCGGCGGTTCGCCCCGGACTTCAGCAACGCCGACACCTGCACCGTCGGCGGCGTGGTGGCGAACAACGCCAGCGGCGCGAATCTGTTCCGCCACGGGTACACCCGCGACCACCTGCTCGGCCTGCGGGTGGTGTGGGACAACGGCGAAGTGGCGGACCTGCGCAGCCCGCCGGAACCGCTCGCCGACGCCGGAATGCGGACGACCGAAATCCGCTCGCAGACGGCCGGCCTGCTCGCCGCCCACCGCGAACTGTTGCAGCTCACCCGCCCGGCCACCGAGTTCACCCGCTGCGGCTACCAGCTCCACGACGTGTCCACCGCCGCCGGCCTCGACCTCGCCAAGTTGCTCGTCGGCAGCGAAGGCACGCTGGCCGTCGTCACGTCGGCCACGTTGAAAGCGATCCCGTTGCCCGGCGGGTCGGCCGCGTTCGTCGCCGCCTTCGACACGCTGGCCGACGCCCTCCGCGCCGGCCTCACGCTCCGCGCGGCCGACGGCGTGGTGTCGTGTGACTTGCTCGACCAGCGGCTGCTGTCCCTGTCGCGGACGGCGCTGGCGCGTTCGCCGGTCGCCGTGCCGCCGACCGTCGCCGCCGTGCTGGTCGCGGGCTTCGAGGCCGACACCCCGGCCACCGCACTGGCCGCCGCCGAAACCGCCTTCGCCCGCATTCGCGCCGCCTTCCCACTCTCGCCGCTGGCCGAACCGACCGCGACTGACAGCGGCATGTCAGCGGTGCGGGGGTTCCGCGTGGCGGCGGCGTCCGGGCTGTACGCCGGGGCTGCCCGCACGCGGCCGACGGCGTTCGTCGAGGACGTGGCCGTGCCCGGCGAGGAACTGGTCCGGTTCGTGTCCGGGGCGAACGAAATCCTGCGGCGGAACGACCTGTCAGGGTCGTTCCTGGTCCACGTCCTGGCCGGCGTCGTCCACACCCGCCCGCTGGTGGACTTGGCCGACCCGGAGGATCGTCGGCGGATGTGGGCCGTGGCCGAGCAGATGCACACGCTGGCCATCGCGCTGGGCGGCACCGTCAGCGGGCAGCACGGCACCGGCCTGGCCCGCACGCCGTGGGTGCGGAAGCAGTTCGGCGACGCCGTGGCCGGCGTGTTCCGCGAGCTGAAGCAGGTGTTCGACCCGTCCGGCATCTTGAACCCCGGCAAGATCGTCGGCCCGGACCCCAGCCGCCCGGCGTGGCCGTTTCGGGAAACCGAAGCGGAGGCGGACCCGGTTCGCCGCGACACGAAGGGGAGCGCGGTAGCAGCGGGACGGACGCCGCTCTTGGTGTGGGGCGAATCGTCGCCGGCGGCGGAGGCGGCGCGGTGCAACGGGTGCGGCGACTGCCGCAGCCGCGCCGCGCCGACCCGCATGTGCCCGATGTTCCACGTCCACGGCACCGAGGCGAGCAGTCCGCGCGCGAAGGCCGGACTGCTTCGCCACCTCACTGGCGACCGGGTCGGACAACTCGCCGAGGACGAGGCGCGGGCCATCGCCGACCTGTGCGTGAACTGCAAGATGTGCCGGAGCGAGTGCCGCAGCCAGGTGAACATCCCGAAGTTGGCCCTGGAAGCGAAGGCGGCGCACCACGCCACGCACGGGCTGGACCGCGACCGCTGGTTCATGGCCCGCATCGAGTGGCTGACCGCGTTCGCCGCCAACTTCCCGTTCGCGTCGAACTTCCTGCTCGGCCGGCCCGGCTTCCGCTGGCTCCTGGAGAAGACGCTCGGCCTGTCCCGCCGGCGGACGCTGCCGAAGTTGACGCACCGCACCTTCCTGCGGCGGGCGAAGCGCGCCGGCCTGACGCGGGTGCCGCCGCACATCCCCGGCGCGGCGCGGCTGGCGTACTTCGCCGACACGTTCGTCAACTACGCCGACCCGACCGTCGGCGAGGCGGCGGTGGCGGTGCTGCGGCACCACGGGGCCCAGGTGGTCGTCCCGCCCCGGCAGCGCGGCAGCGGCGTCGCGCCGCTCGCGCAGGGGGATGTCGAAGCCGCGACGGAGCGCGCCGAATATACGGTGCGGGTGCTGGCCGAACTGGTCCGCGACGGGTTCACGGTGGTCTGCTCGGAGCCGACCGCCGCCCTCACGCTGACGCAGGATTACCTGGACTTGCTCGACTCCGCCGACGCCGTGTCGGTCGCCGAGAACACGGTCGAACTGACTGACTTGCTCTGGCGGTGGCACGACCAGGGGACGCTCAGCACCGCGTTCACGCCGGAACCGCTCCGGTTGAACCTCGGCCACCATGTGCCGTGCCATGTGAAAGCGATGACCGACGCCCCCGCCGGCCCGAAGCTGCTGGCCCTCATCCCCGGCGTGACGGTGACGGCCATCGACCGCAGTTGCTCCGGCATGGCCGGCCCGCACGGGCTGCTGGCATCGGCGTACACCGGTTCGCTAGCGGCCGGCCAGCCGCTGTTCGACGAACTCCGGAAACCCGACGTGGCCTTCGGCTCGACCGAGTGCGGCCCGTGCCGGTTGCAGATGCAGGAGGGCAGCGGCAAGCGGGCCTTCCACCCGATCCAGTACCTCGCCCACGCCTACGGCCTGATGCCGGGACTGCTGGACCGCTTGGCCAAACCACTGCGGAAGCTGGTGTCGGATTGACGCGCCGCGACCGCTTTCGTGCTCTGCTCGCTCCGCGAGCGGTCTTGGTGCTGAAGGGCAAGACCCGCTCGCGGAGCGTGCAGAACACTTCCGGCTGGAATCCCGCAATGACCCTCACCGTCCACCTGTTCGCCGCCGCCCGCGACCGCGTCGGCACGCCCGCGGTCGCGCTCGACCTGCCGGTCAGCGCCACAGTCGCCGACCTCCGCGCCGACCTGCTCGCCCGCTACCCCGACCTCGCGTCGCTGCTGCCCGTCTGCCGGATCGCCGTGAACCACGACTTCGCCGACGACGCGGACGCCATCCCCGCCGGGGCCGAAGTCGCCGTCATCCCGCCAGTCAGTGGGGGTTAGAATGCCGAAGAACGTCTTCGACCAAGCGGCCCGGTACACCGCGCGGCTCGACCCGGCCGGGTTCCTCGGCTGGGCGCTCGGGTTGCCACCAGCCGCGTTCGCCTTCCGCGAATGGCTGGACACGCGCCACGTCCCGTTCCCCGGCGGCGAGGACCGCACCGGCGACACGGTCGCGCGGGTGGATCATGTGGCGACGAGCGGCACCCCGTGGGCGGTGGCGGTGGAGTTCCAACTGGAACCGCACCCGCTCATGTTCGGCCGGATGCTGGTCTACCTCGGCAGCCTCTGGCTCGGCGTCAAGCCGGACACCGAACGCGGCAGTCGATTCCACCTCGGCGGGGTGGTGGTGAACCTGACGGGGAAGGGCGATGCGTCCCGCATGTACAATTGGGACGACGCCGGGCTGACAACGCACCTCGGCCTGCGCGAGCGGAACCTGGAGACCGAATCCGCGTCCGACCTGCTCGGCAAAATCGACACCGGGGTCCACCCGCGCGCCCTGTTGCCCTGGATTCCGCTGATGACCGGCGGCGACGACGCGGGTATAGTCGAGTGGTGGAAGCGACTGGCCGAAGCGGAGCCGTATTCCCCGCTGCGGTCGGACCTCGCCGGCCTCGCGCGGGTGTTCGCCGACGCCGCCGGCCGGAAGCAACTGTGGACCGACGCACTCAAGGGGTGGAACATGCGCCAGTCGTCCGTGGTGAACGAATGGATCGAAGAGGGCCGGGTGGAAGGCGAAGCGAAAGGCGAAGCGAAGGGCCGTCGGGTCGGGCAGATCGAGATGCTGGAGGCGATACTGACCACGCGGTTCGGGCCGCTGGCGGAAGGACAGTTGGCGAACCTGCGAGCCGTGTCGGACGACGGCCTCCGGGCGCTGTCGCTGCAACTCCTCGCGGCCAAATCGCTGGCCGACCTCGGCCTGTGAGCCGAGGTCGCCGTCATCCCGCCTGTCAGTGGGGGCTAAAAATCCCCTACCGACATCGCGTCACATTTCTTGATTTGGCACCAATGGTTCTTGCCGGATTCGATTCCGGAGGGGAAAATAACCGAACTGCTGGACAGTCCCGCCCGCGTTCGCCTCTCTGCACCGCCACTGGAGATCACCGATGTCTCTCGGCACTCAAATCAAGCTGACCGTTCTCGCACTCGTGGCCGCTTCCGCCGTGTACGGCCAGAAGCCGCCGGCGGACGCCAAGCCCGAAGAGGTCGAGAAGGAGTACCAGCCCCTTGTCGCGCAACTCAAGGACAAGGACGTGAAGGTCCGCCTGAAGGCCGCCGTCGAACTCGGCGAGAAGGGCGAAGCTGCCGCCTCCACTGCGACCGCCCTGTGCGACGCCATCATGGACAACTCGCCGCGCGTTGGTGAGGCCGCTCTGGTGTCGCTGGAGAAGGTCCGCCCGGACTTGTATGCCCACGTCTCTCGGATGATTCTTGACAAGGATCGCTCGAAGCAGTTCCAAGCCATCGCCGGGCTTGGTTTGCTCGGCGAGAAAGCACTCCCTACGAAGAACCTGCTGCTGGCGCGACTCCGCATGGAGACTGTCAAGATGATGCCCATCGTTCAGTACTCAGCGGAACGGAATGATGCGGCCGTGGTCGTGCTGCTGGCGTCGATCCGGCAGATCGATGAAGAGAACATCGACTGCCACAAAGTCGAAAAGGTGTTGGCCTCGACCACGAACAAGGATCCTCAAAGCCGGCTCGACGCCATCGACCGATTGATCCGATGGGCGGGCGACGACGACGCCCGCAAGAAGGAAGTGCTGCCTCTCATCGGCAACACGCTGTCCGACAACGGACTTCTCATCGCGGGCATCAACCGACTTGCCGCGTATGGCAAGCTCTCCAAAGTCTACCTTCCAACGTTGAAGAAGCTCAAACTCGCCGCTGCTGAAGCAGTACGCGATGCGGCGACCAAAGCCGTGGACGCCATCGACGACAAGTGACCCTCGCGGCCCAAGAGACCCCGAACCGCCGTCGCAACTCGCCTTCTACGTTCGCCCCGTGCCGTCTACGCTAGACGGCATGTTCGCACTCACACATTCGCCCATCGACTACCACGCCCTGACCGAGGCCGTCCGCCGGCCGGGGTGCGGGGCGGTGGCCCTGTTCCTCGGCACCGTCCGCGATCTGACCGGCGACGAGGTGACGGTGTTCCTCGACTACGAGGCGTACCCGCCGATGGCCGAGAAGAAGCTGGCCGAGATCGAGGCGGAAGTCCGCGCGCGGTGGCCGGTCGGCGAGATCGCGATGGTCCACCGATTGGGTCGGCTCGGCGTCGGCGAGATCAGCGTGGCCGTGGCGGTCAGTACCCCGCATCGCGCCGACGCCTTCGCCGCCTGCCGCTTCGCCATCGACACGCTCAAGGAACTGGTGCCCATCTGGAAGAAGGACGTGGCGGCGGACGGCACGGCCGAGTGGGTCGATAGGGGGACGCGATGACGCCGCAACTGCTGGACACCTTCGGCCGCGCCCACAACAACCTCCGCATCTCGGTCACGGACCGGTGCAACCTGCGGTGCGTCTACTGCATGCCGGAGGACGTGACGTTCCTCGACCGCGCGCAGTTGCTCAGCTTCGAGGAGATGGCCCGGTTCGTCCGCGTGGCCGCGCCGCTGGGCATCGACAAGATTCGGTTGACCGGCGGCGAGCCGCTCATGCGGAAGGAGCTGCACAAGCTCGTCGCGCTGCTCATCGCCATCCCCGGCATCCGCGACATCGGCCTGACCACGAACGGCCTGCTCCTGGCACGCCAAGCGGCGGAACTGCGCGCCGCCGGGCTGGACCGGTTGAACGTTTCGCTGGACACGCTCGACGAAGCCCGCTTCCGCGAACTGTCCCGGCGCGACGGACTGCCGGAGGTGCTGGCGGGTCTCGCGGAGGCCAAGCGGCTCGGGTTCAGCCGGATCAAGCTGAACGCCGTCGCCATCCGCGGGTTCATCGAACACGACGCCGTGCCGCTCGCCCGGTACTGCCGCGACAACGGGTTCGAGCTGCGGTTCATCGAGTACATGCCCATCGGGGCGGAGTCGTGGGAGCGGGAGAAGGTGTTCTTCGCCCACGAGTTGCTCGACCTCCTCGACCGCGACGTGTCGCCGCTGTCGCCGGTGCCGGACTACGACCCGTCCGCCCCAGCGATGGAGTTCGCCTACGCCGACGGCGGCGGGACGGTCGGCATCATCGCGTCGGTGTCGCGGCCGTTCTGTCGCAAGTGCAACCGCCTGCGCCTGACGGCCGACGGCAAGCTCCGCAACTGCCTGTTCGCCCTGGACGAGACCGACGTGAAGGACCTGCTCCGGGCCGACCCGGTGGACGAGACCGCCCTCGCCGAGGCCGTCCGCGCCAGCGTGTGGGCCAAGTGGGAGGGGCACGAGATCAACACCGCGAAGTTCGTCAAGCCGCTGCGGACCATGCACGCCATCGGCGGGTAACACAAGTCCTTCATCAGCAAATGTTTGCGGCGGGAAAACATTCCGTCAGGGATTTGTCCGCCGGCAGCGTGGCGACGGATCCCCGAGGTATGGCAAGATGCTCGTCACGGCTGATCGCAGTCGGACACCAAGGAGCATCTATCATGGCAGCCCGCTCAACTGTAAAGAAGCAACCCAGCGCCCTCCAGGCTCAACTCGAACGGCAAGGAGAGCAGATCGCGGAACTCAAGACCACTGTGGCGGAACTCAAGACCACTGTGGCGGTCCTCGAGTCCACCGTCAACGAACAGAAGGCCGCCTCCGAGAAGCGGGACCAGCGGGGGTGGCAACTGGTTGCCCTCGCAGTAGCATTCGCGGGGTCTCTTCTCAGGCGATGAATCCCACGCCATCGGCGGGTAGAATGAGGCAGCGAACCAACTGAGGGCTTCCCATGACGACGACCATCCTGCCGCTGCCGCCCGAGCTGGCCGAGTCCGACGCCCTACGACCGTTGATCGAGAAGGCCGGCGCGTGGGTGGACGACCTCGTGTCCGACTGGCCGTTCCCGCTGACCGTCGAGTGGTACCGCGTCACGAACGGCCCGACCGAGGACTTGGTTGGGGTCCGGGTGTCCGGGGAGAACGCGACTGCCCACGGGGTACTCACCCCCGCGCAGTTGGCGGAGCCGGACGCCTACCGCTCGCGGCTCGCGAAGGTGTTCAACGTGATGCTCCAGTCATCGGCGGGGGAACACCTCCGGAAGTATCGACTTCTTTCCCCGTCGCGCGTGGGGGAGTGATGGCCACCAACACCGAGCGAATCGACCAACTGGAGAAAGCCGTCAACACGCTTCTGGCGAACGAGAAGGTGTTCGCGCTGCGGCTGGAAATGTTCGACCGGGCCGACGCCCGTGCGGAAACCGCGACGACGGCGCTCCGCGAGGAACTGGAACGAGGCCGACAGAAGCAGGTCGAGAGCGACCAGCGGAACGCCGTCCTGGAAGCGACCGTGAGAGAACTTAAAGCCGTGTCGGAAAAGTGGGGCCTGCGGTGGTGGCAACTGGCCGCCGCTCTCGCGGTGGGCATCCTCAGTTGGCTCGCCGGCAGCCTCACGAAACGCTGACGTGTTTCCCGTTGTCACGCTCCCGTCGGCCGGGTAACGTCAAACCCTTCCTCCCCTGCCGGAGATACCCGCCGTGTTCAAGAAGCTCGCCGCCCTGTCCGTCACCGCCGCCGTCGTCGCGCTGGCCGTGTACGCCGCCGAGGACAAGCCCGCCGAGAAGGTGGACCTGCCCAAGATGAAGTTCGACGACGTGAAGGAGGTCGCCCCCGGCGTCTTCTTCCGCTACTCGTCCATCTCCGCCAACGACCCGAAAATCCCGTTCGGCGGCAGCAACAACATCTGGATCGTGTTCAAGGAGTACGTCGTCGTCGTCGATGCCAACTTCCCGAAGGAAGCCGAGGACGTGCTGGCGGCCATCAAGAAGACGACCGACAAGCCGGTGAAGTACGTGTTCGACACGCACCACCACGGCGACCACGCCTGGGGCAACACCGTGTGGGCGAAGGCCGGGGCCAAGATCATCGGCACCACGCAGTGCGCCCGGCTGCTGAAGGCCAACGGCCCGGACGAGTGGAAGAAGGAGCAGGACAAGAAGGACGGCCGCGCGGACATCAAGAAGAACGAACTGAAGCTGGTGGACGAGGCGTTCGACGAGAAGCTGGTGCTGGACGACGGCACCCAGCGGGTCGAGTTCCACTTCTTCGGCCACGCGCACACGCCCGGCGACGCGATGGCCTACCTGCCCAAGCACAAGCTGCTCTGCACCGGCGACGCCTGCGTGAACGGCTCGTTCAACTTCATGGGCCACTCCAACTCGGCGTCGTGGATCAAGGTGCTGGAGAAGGCCGAGAAGCTGGACGTGACGCTGGTCTGCCCCGGCCACGGCGAGGTGGCGGGCAAGGACTTGCTGGCCAAGCAGCGGCGGTACTTCGAGGAGCTGCGGAAGTTCACGCAGGCCGGCATCGACGCCAAGAAGGAAGTCAAGGACATCGCCGACGGCCTGGAGATGGCCTGGTACAAGGAGTGGACCGGCGTAGCGGTGAAGGACAAGAAGGACAACGTCGAACACGTCTTCAAGGAGCTGACCGGCAAGATCGACCACAGCAAGCTCGGCTGGGCACCGCCGCCCGGCGGGATGACCCCGGTGCCCGCGACCGAGGGGCGAGGGGAGTGATCTGCGGAACCGGGTCGGTCGCAAACGCCGACTGCGATTTTGTACACAAGTACATATGCGTTCCGTTTTCGGGTTTGTCAAATAATTCCGCGCGGAATTCCGAAATTTTACCCCCGGCGACCGGACCCCGGTGCCCGCGACCAAGGGGCGGGGGGAGTAAGTGGCATGGACTCGTTACAACCCGACCACCGCTCGGAGAACATGCGGCGGATACGTTCGGAAAACACGAAGCCTGAGTTGGTGGTCCGGCGTATCATCCACTCAATGGGCCTCCGGTTCCGCCTGCACGCCGGAGATTTGCCGGGGAAGCCGGACCTCGTTCTTCCCCGCTGGAAGACAGTAGTCTTCGTTCATGGCTGCTTCTGGCACGGCCACACATGCCGAAGAGGGAGCGCCACCCGGAAGCCGAAAAGTCATGTGGACTACTGGCTGGAAAAGTTGGCTAAGAACTGCGAACGCGACCGAAGACAAGCCCGGCGACTTAGGTCACTCGGCTGGCGGAGACTTGTGGTATGGGAGTGCGAAACAAAGAACCTAGACAAACTTCGGCAGAAGCTAGCGCGGCTATTCCGCCCAGAATCGTGAATGGTCCCGAACTTCCGCGAAAGTTCGCCGTTCGCTCGTCACCGGAATCAGGTGCGGCGTTTACGGTTGCGTCGTTCTTCTCGGGTATTGGAGGGTTTGATCGTGGATTTGAGAGCGCCGGATTCCGCGTCAACTTCCAGTGCGAGATCAACGCCTACTGTCGGTCCGTCCTCAAAGAACACTGGCCGGACCTTACCGCGAACGAAGACATCAAGAAAATCCAACCGGGAACAACCCTCCCTGTTTCCGACGTCTGGGCAGGAGGATTCCCTTGCCAAGACGTGTCTCTGGCGCGAATGGGGCCTCGCGCTGGACTTAGAGGGAAGCAGTCTGGCCTCTTTCATGAGTTTTCTCGACTGGTTGAACTCTGCCGCCCCCGAGTTATTCTCCTCGAAAACGTTCCGGGTCTCCTCTCTTCCCACGAAGGACGAGATTTCGCAGTCGTCCTTCGGACTCTGGCCGACCTCGGGTATTGCGTGGGATGGCGCGTACTTAACAGCAAAAACTTCGGAGTCCCCCAGTCCCGCCAGCGAGTGTTCATTGTGGGATGCCTTGGAGAAAGGCGAGATCCCGCAGAAGTACTTTTTGAGTCCGAACGCGGCGAGGGGCATCCTGCGGCGGGCCAAGCGGATGGGCCGCGAACTGTTTCCCCCTTTAAAGAAGTCGTTGGAGATACTCGCAAAGGACCCCTCGTGAAACGGATGGCCCACTGCCTATATGCGTGTTCGGCACGGCACACGGGGACCGACTGGAGCAGGAACTACGCTAGCTACCCCGACGGAAGAGTCAGACGACTTGTTCCTGTGGAGTGCGAGCGACTTCAAGGATTTCCCGACGGGTGGACGATCCCAAGCGAGCCGAAGTACCGGAACGCCGACGACCTCGATTCACTCCGATACCACGCGCTCGGCAACGCGGTGACGGTTCCGGTCGCCGAGTGGCTTGCTAGGCAAATCCTGCGATACCTCAGGTCTCGGGATACAGCCACTCCCGCAAGCGTTGCAGGAAAACCGGGTTCGGTCGTCCGTTCGGTGCCGGCAATCGTTCAGCCGGGATGAGGCCGAGGTGGGGTTGGAGAAAGCCGAGATCCAACACGACTGGGGGGCCTTCCGCTCTCACTCGCGCTTCGTCAGGCACGGCGACCGAGTAGCCAGTTGTGACCTCGTGGCGGATTTCGATGATGCCTTCATCGAATGCCCAGTGGTGCAGTTTGCAGAGACAGAGACCGTTGGAAACCACATTCAGGTTGAACTCGCCGTCGGGGAGGATGTGAGCGGAATCGACCCCTGGTCGCCCGCCGTCCCACAGCGCGGGCAGCGTCAATCCGCAGACAACACAAGTGGATCGATACGCCTCACGAACTTGGCGGCGGAAGCGTGTACTCTCTGGACCGCGTATTGCGGCCAACCGTCTCTGTCGTGCAACTTCCCGCCGCCGGATTTCACGGAATTCAGCGGGAATCTGCTCAATGGGAATCGCCGCAACTTCCACCCGATAGTACCCAGCCATCTCCAAAAGTGCGGGAAGAGGATCGCCGTCCCGAGTGGCCCACGCGATGTCCAGATCAACTGCCGCATCGGCAACGGCAGCCGACAATCGCTCAACGAGAGGTCGCCCCGTGATCGAAATTTGATCCCCACCTCGAACGAGTGTTTCGTGTTGTTCGAGTAGGTCAGCGATATCCTGCGGGAATCGATGCCGATTCACCCACAGGTGCAGAATCTGCCCGAGTCGAGTAGCGATTGTGATCTCTTCGCCAGCCGGGACAGTTTGGTTTGCAACTCGGATCGAAGCGACGGTGATGTCCGCCCGAAGGTTCACGGGCAGCGGTATCGCGCCCGCCTGGATGTCGCTCATCATGTACTCATTCGAGCGCAACACAGGTTGCCCACTGCCGAGGTTGCCGAGCGTCCGCGTCGGGCATGGCATTAGCAAAGCCGCTGCGATATGGTAGATCGGGTACATATAACTCGCCGCCCCCGCGTCATCCGCAATACGAATACGCGACTTCTCGTCCCTGTATTCGAGTTCGCAGGCAGTGTCGAGGACGACGCTTGCGTTGTTAGCGCTCAGCCGAAGAAGTACTCTACAGTGCAGAAGTTGGGCGCTGGTGGGATCGGACGGTTGCAATTCCACCCACTCGTACTCCCCACGCCCCTGCGTGGCAGAGTTGTCCCGATTGGTTGCGTTGCCGCTGATTTGCCAACTGATCCGCATGATTCGCTCCCATCGACTGTCAGTCGATCCTGGTTTTCACCGAACGTTTGCTCGGCGGGTCCAACTTCCGGTGTCACTGTCCCGACATTGTATGTCTGTCCTCGCCCTGCGGCGTATCATTCGGGGGCCTCTCCCATTCGCGCGTAACGGAATTGCCGCCGACGTGTTCTTCCCACTCACGCCCCGATGGCGCGGCTCACCCGAACGAGGTGTCAACTGATGCGGAAGTTCCTGGTTCCCCTGGTCGTCCTCGCGGTGGTGCCGGCGTCCAGCACCTTGGCGACGTTCGGGTGGTCCATCAGGGCCAGCGTCTGCCGCTCGGCCTCGAACCGGGCGAGGATGGCCCGCGAGTTTTGTCCGGGCCGTTCCCGGATCACCTTCACCGCCACCAGCTTCCGGAACGACAGCCGCCGGGGCGATCCCCTCGGCCCGGAGGAACTCGCCGACGGTGACGGCCTGGCCCGCCTTCCGGAGGAACTCGTACCGGTCGCACAAGCCGTCGTTCCGCACTTCCACCGACACCGTTTCCAGCGGCGGTTCGCGGTTCGTGTCGCTCATGGTCGATCTCAACATCGGTCGGCGCGTGGGACACTCTGCCCACTGTAATGACCGAACCGGGCCGGGTGCCATCTCGGAAATGGGGAAATTGTCGGCGGGAGCGGCCGGATTTCACGAGGGGAGACGGGGCGGATCGGCCCGGTACGACTTCGCCGTCGGCCACCGACCCTCGGTGCGACGGAAAAAAGGTCCGCCGCACCGCCGGGACCGCTCGCTCCTTGACAGGCACGCTTGCGGCCCTACGATTACGCTTTTGGTCGGACCAGACCCCGAGGCCGTCATGGCAGTCCCGAAGCGCCGCACGTCGAAATCCCGCCAGGGCCACCGGCGGAGCCACCACTTCATCACCCCGAAAGGCATCCAGTACTGCCCCCGCTGCCAGGACGCCGTCCTGCCGCACCGCGTCTGCACCCAGTGCGGGTACTACCAGGGCCGCGACGCCGTCGTCGTCCAGGACGAAACCGACGCGAAGGGGAAGTAACCCGCCATGCGGATCGCGCTCGACGCCACGGGCGGGGATCACGGGTGGACGCCGTCCGTCGCCGGGGCCGCCGCCGCCCTCGCCGCCGCCCCCGACCTGACGGTCGTGCTGGTGGGGGATCGGGCCGTGCTGGAACCGGCGGTCGCCAATTTGCCCGCCGGTCGGTTCGAGATCGTCCACGCGCCCGACGCCATCGGCATGGACGAGAAGCCGGTCGAGGCGCTCCGCAAGAAGCCGGACAACTCCATCTCCAAGTGCTGGCAGCTCCTGGCCACGAAGCAAGTCGATGGCCTCGTGTCGGCCGGCAACACCGGGGCCGTCGTCGGGGCCGGGCTGTTCACCCGCCGCTTCCTGAAAGGCATCCGCAAGCCGGGCATCGCCGCCGTTCTGCCGACCTACACCGGCAAGGTGGTCCTGCTCGATGTCGGCGCGAACGTGTTCCCGAAGCCGTCGCACCTGCTGCACTACGGCGTCATGGGGGCCGCGTTCGCCGAGCGGATGCTGGGAGTGAAGACCCCCCGCGTCGGACTGCTGAACGTCGGCTCCGAGGAAGCCAAGGGGCACGACCTCGCCCGGCAGGCGCACGCCCTGTTCCGCAACAGCCCGCTCAACGACCGCTTCCTCGGCAACGTCGAGGGGAAGGACGTGCATTCCGGCGCGGTCGATGTGATCGTCACCGACGGGTTCGCCGGGAACGTGCTGCTGAAGTACGCCGAGGGGCTGACCGAGTTCCTGTTGAAAACCGTGCAACAGGAAGTCGTATTTCCGCTGTCCGCCGAGCGCCCGGCCGCCGCCGCCGCGCTCAAGATGATGGCGATGAAGTACCACTCCAGCGCGTCCGGCGGTGCCCCGCTGCTGGGGGTGGACGGCGTCTGCATCAAGTGCCACGGCGCGGCCGACGAGCGGGCCATCGCCAACGCCCTGACCGTCGCCGCCCAGAACGTCCGCGTGAAACTGAACGAGCGGATCGTCGAGGAACTGGCCACGCTGCCGACGATCGGCGACGACGAGTGACCCGTTTCCGGGAGGGCGAGGCTCCCGCCGAGCCGTCTTTCCGTCTCCGGCTCGGCGGGAGCCTCACACTCTCCCAATTCGCACATGAAGACTGCTTTCCTCTTCCCCGGTCAGGGTGCCCAGTATGTGGGCATGGGCAAGGAGCTCGCCGCGAATTTGCCGGCCGCCGCCGCCCTGTTCGCCCGCGCGTCGGCCGTCCTCGGCTACGACCTGCTCGACGTGTGCGTCAACGGCCCGGTCGAACGGCTGAACGCGACCGACGTGAGCCAGCCGGCCATCTTCGTCGCCAGCCTCGCCGCGCTCGAACAACTGAAGGCGGCGGACCCCGGCGCGGTCGATTCGGTCGTCGCCACCGCCGGCCTGAGCCTCGGCGAGTACACGGCGCTGGTGTTCGCCGGCGCGCTGACGTTCGAGGACGGCCTGTCGGTTGTGAAAGCTCGCGGGGAGGCGATGCAAGCGGCGGCGCTCGCCACGCCCGGCGGCATGGTGGCGGTGATCGGCCTGGAAGCGGCGGAAGTCGAGGTGCTGGTCGGCGAGGTGCGGGGGGCGCACACGCTGGAAGTGGCGAATCTGCTCTGCCCCGGCAACACCGTCGTGTCCGGGTCGGCGGCCGGCATCGAGGAACTGTGCCGCAGCGCCGAAAGTCGGAACCTCCGCGTGTCCCGCTTGGCCGTCGCCGGCGCGTTCCACACCGCGCTCATGAAGCCGGCGGACGAGGCCCTCGCTGCCGCCCTCGCCGGGGTGACGTTGACCCCGGCCCGCTTGCCGGTCTGGTCGAACGTGGACGCGCAGCCGCACACCGATCCGGCCGAATTCCGCTCGCTCCTGGTGAGACAGGTGCTGTCGCCCGTCCGGTGGGAGGAGACGCTGCGCGGGCTGCTCGCGGCCGGCGTCGAGCGGTTCTACGAGATCGGGCCGGGGCGGGTGTTGGCCGGGTTGCTGAAGCGGGTCCACCGGAAGGCCGAACTGGTGAACATTCCCGCGTGAGGGGATGGTCGGTATTCCCTTTTCGGACCTCGGCCGTAGATTGAGCTTCCTGAGAAATTCGTCGGCGCGCGGCCGGTGACATTCTCGCACCGTCCCCAGTCCGTCGTCCGCCGCCCCGGAGGGTCGTAGCGTGTCCGTCGAGCAACGCGTCATCGAAATCGTGTGCAACCACCTGGCCGTGAACAAGGACTCCGTCGTCCGCACCACCCGGTTCCAAGAGGACATCGGGGCCGACTCCCTCGACATCGTCGAACTGGTCATGGAGTTGGAAGAGGAGTTCGACATCCAGATCCCGGACACCGACGCCGAGAAGATCAAGACCGTCGGCGAGGCCATCGAGTACATCGAGGCCAAGCAGAAGGCCGGGTCGTCGGGCGACGCCGGGGTGAAGGCGTAACAACCATGGCTCGCCGCCGCGTCGTCGTCACCGGTTTGGGAACCGTCAACCCGATCGCCCACTCCGTACCCGAATACTGGCAGGGTCTCCTGGCCGGGAAAAGCGGCATCGCGCCCCTTGCCCTTATTAACGTCTCGAACCACCGGGTGAAGTTCGGCGGTGAGGTGAAGGGGTTCGACCCGTCCGCCGTCATCGACGCCCGCGAAGTGCGGCGGATGGACCGGTTCACCCAGTTCGCGGTGGTCGCCGCCCACCAGGCCGCCGCCGACAGCGGCATCGACTTCGGGACGATGGACCCGTTCCGCGCCGGGGTCATCCTCGGCTCCGGCATCGGCGGCATCGCCGAGTTCGAGGACGGGGTCGAGACGCTGCTGTCCAAGGGGCCGGCCCGCGTCAGCCCGTTCGTCATCCCGAAGATGATCGCCAACTCGGCGGCCGGCGTGGTCAGCATCCGCCACGGCCTCCGCGGCCCGAACACCACCGTCGCCACCGCCTGTAGCTCCGCCGCCCACGCCCTCGGCGACGCCATGCGGCAGATCGCCTACGGGTTCGCCGACGTGATGGTCTCCGGCGGCACCGAGGCGGCCATCTCGCCCATCGGCCTGGCCGGGTTCATCAACATCCGGGCGCTGTCCCACCGCAACGACGACCCGCCCCGCGCCAGTCGGCCGTTCGACAGGGACCGCGACGGGTTCGTCCTGAGCGAGGGGGCCGGCATCCTCGTGCTGGAAGAGTACGAACGCGCCAAGGCCCGTGGCGCGAACATTTATTGCGAACTGCTCGGCTGCGGGAACACCGCCGACGCCTACCACATCACCGCCCCGCACGAGGACGGCATCGGCGCGGCCGAGGCCATGCGGCAGGCGATGCGGGAAGCCGGCTGGAACCCGACCGACGTGCAGTACATCAACGCCCACGGCACCAGCACCGACCTGGGCGACGTGGCCGAGACGAAGGCCGTGAAAGCGGTGTTCGGCGAGCACGCGAAAAAGCTGATGGTGTCCAGCACGAAGAGCATGATCGGCCACCTGTTGGGGGCTAGCGGCGGGGTCGAGGCCATCGCCTGCGCCCTGAGCCTCAAGCACGGCGTGCTGCACCCGACGATCAACCTGGAGAACCAGGACGTCGAAGCCGGGTGCGACCTGGATTACATCCCGAACGTGGCCCGCGAGGCGCGGGTGACGAAAGTGCTGTCCAACTCGTTCGGCTTCGGCGGCCACAACTGCTCGCTGGCCCTCGGCGCGGTGTGATGATGTGCTCTGCTCGCTCCGCGAGCGGTCTTCGTCACACGAACGAAGACCGCTCGCGGAGCGAGCAGAGTACTACCGCTTCACTTCTTCTCTTCGACCGTGATCTTGAACGCCTTGCTGCTGACGGTCACCACGCCGAAGCCGTCGTTGTCCATCGCGCCCTTGGGGGCCGGCGAGACGCCGGTCTTCCAGGTGGCGATCAGTTCGTACTCGCCCGGTTGCGTCCAGTAGGTGTACTTGGACGCGCCGCGGAACCCGCACACCAGCGCGCCGAGCGGGATTTCCATCGTCTTGCCGGCTTCCAGGTCGGTCGCCTGCGGCAGGCGGTAGTCGGCGGTGAAGGCCAACCGCGGGGCGACGGACACCGCGCCCTTCCCTTTCAGTTCCAGGTCCAGGACCACCGGGTCGCCCTTGGCCCACACCTTGATGGCCTTGTCCGAGGTGTTCTTCACCACCAGCGTCAGCTTCACTTCCGGCGGCTTCGGCGCGCGGCCCTTGCCGTCCTTCACCTCGGCCAGCAGCTTCTCGAACTCCTCCGCCGTCTTGCCGCCGAGGTCGAGGGTGTATTTCGTCGTGTCGCCCTTGATGGTCAGTTCGAGCGGCGTGGTTTCGGGGATCGCCTTGCCCGGCTCGGGCTTCTTGTCGTCGGCGTGGGCGGTCATGGCGAGACCCAGTAGGGTGGCGAGCGTGGCGCGGAGCATCGGGGGAGACCTCGAACGGGGGAAAGGGCCGGCTGCCGGACGGCATCCGGCATTCTACCGACGACCGAGCCGCGCCGTCGGATTGCGGATTGCCCGCCGCCGGACTTTCTGGAATAGCTGGCGTCCGATCCCACCGACCCCGCCCCGCCGCTTTTCCCTGTTCCCGTCAACCGCCCGGTCTATCATTCCGATAGAACTCGCGTGCGGTCGGTCGCGGCCCCCTCTCCTCGCATCGGCGGTGCCATGGACGAGTTGCAACACGAGTGCGGCATTGCCGCCCTGTACCACTTCGGCGGCGCGATCAAACCGGCCGCGTGGTCCGGCGACCGGGAACAGGTGTCGCGGCTCATGCCCCGCATGTTGCTCGACCTCCAGAACCGCGGGCAACTGGCCGCCGGCATGTCGTCCTACGACCCCGACCGCGGGCAACTGATCGACACCTACAAGGAACTCGGCCCGGTGTCCGAGGCGTTCCGCACCAACCACGAGCACAAGTACGAGTCCATCATGGACGAGTACAGCGGCCGCGCGGCCATCGGCCACGTCCGCTACGCCACCTGCGGGCCGACCGGCCGCGGGTACGCCCAGCCGTACGAGCGGCGGCACGGGTGCAAGTGGAAGTGGTTCGCCTTCGGGTTCAACGTACTTGGCCAACCTGGACGAGCTGCGGGCCGAAGTCCTGTCGCTGGACGACTACCACCTGACCCGCGACAACGACACCGAGGTGCTGATGCACCTCATCGCGCACGGCCTGCGGGGGGACACGCGGCCCGATCTGGTGGAGGTGTTCGCCGCCCTCAGCGAAAAGCTGGACGGCGCGTACAACCTCGTCTTCCTGAACGCGATGGGCGACATGGTCGTCCTCCGCGACCCGCTCGGCATCCGCCCGCTGTGCTACGCCACCGACGGCCCGCTGTTCGCCGCCGCCTCCGAGAGTGTGCCGCTGCTGAACATGGGGTTCAAGGACATCCGCTCCCTGGAGCCGGGCGAGATGATCCTGATCCAGAACAACGAGATGAGCGTGCGGCGGTACGCCCCGAAGCGGCCGGTCGCGCACTGCTTCTTCGAGTGGGTCTACTTCGCCAACGTGGCCAGCACCCTCGACGACCGCAGCGTCTACCTGTCCCGGTCGCGGCTCGGCGAGGAGCTGGCGGCGCAGGAACGGGCGATGAAACTGTTCGATTTCGCCGACGGGAACACCATCGTGGTGCCCGTGCCGGACACCGGCAAGGCGGCCGCCGACGCCATGGCCTACGCCCTCGGCGTGCGGTCGCAGGAGGGGCTGATCCGCAACCGGTACGTCAACCGCACGTTCATCGAGGCCGGCAACCGCGGCGACAAGGTGCGGATGAAGTTCACCCCCCTGCGGGAGGTGCTGCAAGGCAAGCGGGTGATCCTGGTCGAGGACTCCATCGTCCGCAGCACCACGCTGAAGAACCTGCTCGGCTTCCTGAAGGAGGCCGGCGGGGTGTCCGAGATCCACGTCCGCGTCGCCTGCCCGCCCATCGTCGCGCCGTGCTTCTACGGCATCGACATGTCGTCGGTGGACCAGCTTTACGCGCCCCGGTTCATGGCCGGTGCGGCCCCCACGCGGGCGGAACTGGCGGTCATGGCCGCCGATCTGAAGGCGGACAGTTTGGCGTACCTGCCGCTGGAGGCCGTGGCCCGGTGCATCGAACTGCCGCCCGAACGCCTCTGCCGCGCCTGCCTGACCGGCGAGTACCCGACCGAAACCGGTCAGCAGCGGTACGACGCCGAACTCGCCACCACGCGGAAGCCGCTGGTGGTGCTGGCGTGAGCCACCCCACTTCCCCTATTCTCCGCAACCGGCACGATCCGGCGAATCGGTCGAATAGTCAAGTTCGTTAAATTGGTTCGCTTCCACCCGACCGGGCAACTTCGCCGATTTCAACAGGCGTAGGGACTTCCGCAATCGGGGGAAGAGAGCCATGCTGGCGAAGCGAACCGCATTCGCGGGCTTGTTCGGTGCCGCCGTCCTGGCCTCGGCCGGTTGCACCACTTGCCCGCACCGCGCCTATGCCGAGAGCCTCCGGCCGGTGGAGGAGGTGGCGGTCGTGGCCCCGGCCCGCGCGCGGGTGAACGTGTTCCTGATGAACGGCGCGGACCTGCTCGAAGTCGGCGGGCTGTCCGAGTTGAAAGACGCCATCCAGGCGGCCGGCTTCCCGAAGGTCTACTACGCCCAGCGGTTCGACCGCGAGTGGTTCCGCCGCGAGCTGCACCGCCTGCACCGCGAAGACCCCGACAACCGCTTCGTGCTGATCGGTTACGGCACCGCCGCCGACCAACTCCGGCAACTCGCCTGCCAGGTGGCGGGCGAGCAAATCCCGCTGGATCGCGTGATCTTCATCGACCCGGCCGCCGAGGACGCCGACCTGACGAACGCGGCGTTCCCGTCGCTGGTGATCCGCTCGCCCCACTGGCGGCTGTCGCCCCGGTTGCAGCCGACCGAGACGATGGTGGTCCACCGCACCCGGCACCCGAACGTGCCGGACGCGCCGGCCACGGTCCAGCACGTGGTCGCCATCCTCACCGCGTCGGCGCTGCGCGTGCCGCTGGTCGTCCCGCCGGTGGAGTGCGTGCCGGTACTCGACCCGAAGAAGCCCCGCCCGCGCCCGGACCAGCCGAAGGTGATGCCGCCGCTGCCCCCGGAGTGGCAGTTCCTGTGCCCGTCGGGGAATTGATTGGCGGTGTGGCTTTGACCCGCAACCGTAGCGGCGCGGACGGAACACCTCTCCCCGCTGGATGCTGTGTTGCGTTCTTTTGCTTTCCGAGCACTGAAAGGCTCGTTCCATTACGTCGGCAACGACCCGACGAACGCTGTTGATCCGAGCGGGTTGGCGGAACTCGAAGAACTCTGGAAGGCCGCGTATGCGTGGTTTCGAGCGACTGGCAGTACGCCAGAGCGAGCCTTTGAACAGGCAAGCCTAGAAGAAAACGCCACGAAACCACTTCGAAACACTGACGAACAAGTCAAACAATACACACGACGATTTAAAGATATGCGCACGCAATTTGAGGCGCGGAGACTCGTACCGAACCGGCCACCAGTTAACCCCGGTCCAGTGCCAAGGATACCTCCGGTCGTCAAGACGGCGGGCAGGGCTAGCGCATCTAAATCGCCGGGAAAACCGCTGTTTTTTCAAGGATCCAGTGGGTGCCGCCTGGAATTCCTAGATCGAAATCGGGGTCGGACCCGCAAAAGCCTCGAAAACCCGGCGATTTAGATGCGTTGGCCCTGGATGGCGGGGCTCGTGGGTGGTATCATCTGGATTCTCGATAGCGCCCAGGGCCCACCCGCGCCCGGCGCTGAACTCGTCAAACGTGAAAAACAACTTGCCACGACAATCGAGACCTGGAAATTGAAAGACGGAACGCCGGTGCGGTTCAGCGTGGATGGCAATGGTAAACGAACTCCAAAATAAAGGGCAAGCCATGCCCCATCATGAAGGTGCCGAGAATCAGACTCCTGTTCTTGTAATGAGGCCGCCTTCGACCGCTTGGCGGCAACTCGCGGATGACGTTGCGGATGCCATGCTCGAGTCGATGCGAAAGGCCATTCAGTCGCACTACGGGTGCGTGTCCACGGACTTGATCGAGTCCGAGATCGCGATCCGAGAAGGTGGCCCAACAATACAGGCAATAGCGGATAGCGTCCAAGCAGGCGCTCAAAAGAGTTCCTGCAGTGACCTCGCAGAAGAACTCGCCTTGATCGCCGAATCGTGCGTATTTACGCCGTGGGCGACACGGGCGATTCTCCACGCGATTCAACACGGCGCTGCGGCAAGTAACGGGCGAGTCACTCTTGCCATCCTCCGCCAGTCGCTTTCGCAGATCGAAGGTTCAGCGACGGGGGAACGCCACCGCGGCGAGTTCGGTGATTGCAACGGGTAAATTCCTCATGACCTCTCGCTGTGATGGCGGAGGCGAAGACAGGAGAACTGCGATGTCCGCCATCCTCGCGATCACCGTCGCGGCCATCGCCGCCCTGCCTCTCCATACGGTCGGTTGGCCCGACCCCCCGCTGTGCCTTCACGTTGCCATCAATCCCAAGCACGACCAACTCGCGACGAGTACGACCGTCTCGGATGACATCATCCTGAGCCACACGGGCAAGGGGAATCTGCCCCCGGACTATCTCGAAGGGCACGATGGCTGGGTGAACTATCTTCACTTCAGCCGAGATGGCACGACATTGGTATCGGGAAGTCTCGATAAGACCGCGATACTGTGGGATGTCATTAACAAGAAGTCGATCAGAAAGTTCGTCGGCCACAAGAGTACCGTGAATGCGGTCGTGCTGTCGCATAATGGGTCGCTCCTCTTCACCGCCAGCCGGGACAAGACCGTTCGCGTGTGGGATGTTGCCACGGGAAAGTCGCTCGCCACCCTGGAGGCGCACAAGGGTCCGGTGGAAACGCTGGCCCTGTCACCGAACGGGAAATTCCTCGCCAGTGGGGGCGAGGACCGCCGCGTGTGCATTTGGGATGTTGCCGGCCGCAAACTCGTCACCACGCTCGAAATCCACTCGACGTGCGTTCGCGCGATGGTGTTTTCGCCCGACTCCGCCGTGCTGTTTTCCGTCAACTCGGACGCGGAGCTGGCACAGACGAGCGTCAAGGACTGGAAGTCCAAATCCATCAAACTGGCGGGCGCAGCCGGCCCTTCCTCGCTGGCGTTCAGTGACGACGGGGCTTACCTCGCCAGCGGGTCCACGACTCGGACGCTCGGCGTCTGGCGCACCAAGGACGGGGAACTCGTCGCCAGCCTGGACAAGCTGAAAGCCAACGTCACCGCGGTTGCGTTCGATGCCGCCGGGGCAAAGCTTGCCACCGGCGTGGGGACCGATCCGGTACGGGTTTTGGAACTCAGTCAGTTGATGAAGATGAAATAGCACCTCGGCCGAGCGAACGCCTTGTCGAACCTCACTCCATTCACGGCGAGCCGCACCGCCGGTGTTCGGTCGTGGCGCGGCATGACGCTTGCCATCCAACCCGTCCGACACTGGCTCCCGCCCGTCGCGGGTTGTACCTCAACGGGAACGGCACACGTTTCCCGCGAGGACCGACGGATGGAAACCCCTCGCCCCAGTTGGTATGCGGAAGCGTTCGCCCGATTGCTGGCCGGCGACGACCTCGACCCCGCGCACACCGCCGACCTGTTCCGGGATTTGCTCGCCGGTCGGGTAGACGACGTGTGCGCCGCCGGCCTGCTCACCGCCCTACGGGTGAAGGGGGAATCGGCCGCCGAGATCGCCGCCGCCGCCCGCGCCCTCCGCGAGCAGATGACCCGCCTCGTCCCCGTGTCCGGGCCGGTCCTGGACACCTGCGGCACCGGCGGGGACGCCAGCGGCACGTTCAACATCAGCACCGCCGCCGCGCTGGTGGCCGCCGCGTGCGGGGTGCCGGTGGTGAAGCACGGCAACCGCGCCGTGTCCAGTCGCTCCGGTAGCGCCGACGTGCTGCGGGAACTGGGCGTGCCCATCGAGGCCGGGCCGGAGTGGGCGCAGCGGTGCCTCGACCGCATCGGCTTCGCCTTCTGCTTCGCCCCCCACTTCCACGCCGGCATGGCCCACCTGTCGGCCGTGCGGCGGAAGCTGGGCATCCGCACCGTCTTCAACCTGCTCGGCCCGCTGGCGAACCCGGCCGCGGCCGAGTACCAACTGATCGGCGTCGGCGACGCCGAACTGATCGACACGCTGGCGGCGGCGGCGGCCGAGTTGGGCGGACGGCGGACGGTCCTGGTGTGCGGGTTCGACGGCCTGGACGAAGTGACCCTGGCCGCCCCGACGATGGTGCGGGTGGTGGAAGGCGGGCAATTTTACGCCGACGAGTGGGACCGCGACGACTTCGGCCTGGAGGCGGTTCGCCCGGCCGACATCCGCGCCGAGTCCGCCGCCGAGAGCGCGGCGATCATCCGCCGCGTCCTCGCCAGCGAACTCGGCCCGGCCCGGCGGATGGTGGTCGCCAACGCCGCCGCCGCCCTGTGGACCGCCGGGGCGGTTCGGACGCTGCACGACGGGGTACTTGCCGCCGAGGCCGCGCTCGATTCCGGCAAGGCGAGTGCGGTCCTGGATCAACTTCGCACCTCCGCCGACTGATACCGAATACGATTGATGTGTATCCGTCGTGATTTGTTAGCCCGCCGCGCCAGCAAGGGGCGAGTCGCCTGAGTGGCTGGCCCCTTGCTGG
>JAYUFU010000396.1:0-11895 GCA_043738505.1 Fimbriiglobus sp.
GGCGAAGGAACTGGCGGCGGTGGCCGCGTCGGGCGGCGGTCGGTCGCCGGGGCGGGCGGCGGTGGCGGACCGGCCGCCGCGTTGCAACCCCCGGACCAAGGCCAAGTAACAGCGTTGCAGCCGCGGATCCAGCGGCGGGAGACAGAGGTCATGCGGGGCAGTGTCGCAGAATCAGAAACTTGTGTAGAGACCAATGCCTCCCAACGGGGAGAGGTGGAAGAACCGGTGTCACCGCCCAGGTTGTCACACGAGGGACATCGACAGGTATTTATGAAATTCCGTCCACTTTAATTTGACAAACTCCATTTCGGAGCGTATATCTATTCCATGCGACTATCTTCCACGTGAAAGGTTCCGCCCAAAGGCTATCCGCCCAACTTGTCCAGCACGTTTTTCGTGATGCGCACGACCGCCGGGTCGTTCCCCCGTAGTCCCAGGCTCCAGTCGGTGGTGCCGACCGTGACCACCGTGCCGCCGCGGGTGTAACTCCCGATCACGGCGTTGCCGTTCCGGCCCTTCGCCCACTTCTCGTACCACTCGCAGTCGTCCGGGTGCCACTTGGCCGGGGCGGTGGCGAGAACCTCGAAGTCCTTCGGCGTGCCGTCGACGTGGGTCGGGAATGGCAGTCCGTCCTTCCACGTCAGTTCGCAGCCGTCGCACTCGTAGCCGACGACCTTGTAGCCGGGCAGCTTCGCCCCGAAGGCCTCGCCGCGCTTCAGTCCGGTGCCGGCGAACAGCCAGTGGTCCGGCCGGTGCGCGGTGAACGAACCGGGTCCGTCCATGTGCTGGCCGTGGCTGCGGTGGTATCCGCCCCACAGGAACCCGACGCCGGTCAGCGCGTTCTCCGGCCGGCTCACGAGGTGGTGACTCCAGAGCGTGGACAGCCCGGCGAACTTGCCGGTCTTGTACGCGGGGTCGTCGCCGAAGGACTGCTTCCAGCACGCCAGCGCGCGGCCCTTGTCCTCGCTGCGGACCTGCCAGCAGCAGGTGTTGCCGCTGAAGAACGCGACGTTCCCGCCGCCGCCGATGAACGCCTCCAGGTTGTCCCGCATCGGGGCCGACCAATACTCGTCGTGCCCGACGCTGAGGACGAGCTTGTACGACTTCAACAGTTCCGGGCGGAACTCCAGGTCCGAGTTGACGGCGAAGTCGAGGGCGTACCCGGCTTTCTCCGCCCACTGGACGAACGACCACTCCCACTGTTTGAACTGCGAGTGCTGCGGGCGGTCGAACGACACCCGCCGGCCCTGCACCTTGTGCCGGCCGTGGTAGGCGTACAGGCTGTACCCGCCGAAGTTGGTGTAGGCGTTGTAAGTGTTCGTCGAGAGTTGCAGGAGAATCTTCGCCGCCTTGCCCGGCACCTTCGGTCGGACGACGAAGAACAGCGTACCGGTGGCCGCCTTCTGCCCCGGCGGTTGCGTGGTCATGCGGCACTCGTAGTACCCGCTCGGCCAGTCCGCACCGACCGTCAGCGTCACCGCGACCGGCCACTTGCACCCGTTCGCCGAGGCGTCAGTCGGGGTGTCGTGAACCTTCGTGACGACGCCGGCCTTCTTCCAAACGGACTTCGTCTCCGCACCGAGGCGGACGATTTCCAGGTCGCACGGCGTGGACGAGATGTGGAGGTTCACCTCGTCGCCGGGCGCGTAGCCGAGCTGGTCGGCGTACCCTTCCGGCGGCTTCGCGGCGGGTTCGTCGCGCTTGGGCTGGGCGAGTGTGACCCCGGCCAGGGTGAGGACCGCACCGGTTTGCAGCGCGGTGCGGCGGGTGACGGAACGGGACATGTTCGACCTCAGCGGTTCTGGAACAGCACGTCCATCGGTGCGCCCGAACACACCCGCGACGGGCGGTTCTGGGCGTCGCGGATTTCGCCCTCCGGGTCCACGCCGAGGGCGCGGTAGATGGTCGCCCCGATGTCGTAGGGCGTGTACGAGGTCGTGACCGGGTGACCGCCGATCTTGTCCGACTTGCCGATCACCCGGCCGCCCTGCACCCCGCCGCCGGCGAACAGGCCGGAGTAGACGGCCGCCCAGTGGTCGCGGCCGGGCAGTTTCTCGCCGGGCAGCGTAGACACCTTCGGCGTGCGGCCGAACTCGCCCGACACCACCACGAACGTCGAGTCGAGCCGGCCGTCGGCTTCCAACTCGTCGATCAGCGCCGCGAGGCCCGCGTCGAGCCACGGCAGCAGGCGGGTCTTCAGCTTGCCCCAGTTGTCGGTGTGCGTGTCCCACGTCTGGACGATGCCCATGTTCGCCTGGACGATGGGCACGCCGGCCTGCACCAGCCGCCGGGCCAGCAGCAGGGATTGACCGAACTGGTTGCGGCCGTACCGGTCGCGGGTCTTCACCGGCTCGCGGTTCAGGTCGAACGCCCTGGCCACGGCCCCGGTCGCCAGCAACTCGAACGCCCGCTTCTGGTGGCCGGTGAACAGCGGGTCGCCGGCGGCGGCCGATCCCAGGCGTTCCAGCAGCGCTTGTCGGCCTTCCACCCGCTTCGGGTCGGTGCCGTCCGGCAGGGCGAAGGCGTCCATGCGGAACGTCGGCGAGTTCGGGTCCTGCGTCACCAGCATCGGATCGTGGGACGCGCCGAGGAAGCCGGCGTGCTGGCCGGGCCACGTCAGCGGCCCTTCGATCAGCGCGTGCGGCAGGGTGACGCCGTTCGGAATGCCGTCGTGCCGGGGGCGGAGGTAGTTCAACCCGGCCGCGTAGCAGGGCCAGTCGCGTCGCGACAGGATGTTGTCCAGGTCGGTGCCGCGCTGGTTCGGCATGGTGGCACCGGTGAGCAGGCGGTGCTGGCCGGGCAGGTGGCCGTTCTCGCGGTGCGACAAACTCCGCACCAGCGCCCAGTGCTTCATCCGTGCCGCGAGTTGCGGTAGCAGATCCACGATTTGGATGCCCGCGACGCTCGTGGCCGCTTGTTTGAACTCGCCGCGAATCTCGGCGGGCGCGTCCGGCTTCATGTCCAGCGTGTCGAGGTGGCTCAACCCGCCGGCCAAGTTCACGAGGATGACGGAGGATTTCGTCCGCTCGCCGGACCCGGCGGGTGCGGCCGGCGCGACGGTGGGGAAGCCGAGGCCGATGGCCGCGCCGCAGCCGACGGACAGGAGTTGGCGGCGGTCGAGACCGGTAAGGGTGTGCATGGCGGCTCCGGCGCAGGCAGGTGGTGGACGCGAACCGTCCGGCGGGTAGGTGGGTGTAGGATACCGCACGAATGGGGTATCGGGCAAGCGGGGGAGCGGAGTTGTGGGCTGCCGAGCCGTGCTGTAGAGCGTGGCGAGATGGCAGCGGAATCGCTGGATCGCACGATAGCGGAACCGGTACGATTTCCTTGCTGACGCCGCGTTTCCGCTTGCTACTTTCCGGCTATCTGGCGATACTGCCTTGAGGATCGGGTGGCCGACCGGATTATCCCATGCTCGGCGGCGGAGGCGCGGATGGACTTCGATCGTTTCCGGCGGCTGTTGCAGCGCATGGAGCGGTCGAACGTCGCGTCGCCTTCGCAGCTCACCGGCTGCTCGGAACAAGAGGTCGCAGCCCTGGAAGCCCGCTACGGCCTCCGACTTCCCGAGATATACACGTTGTACCTGCGGGTCATGGGGCACAAGTCGGGCCGGCTGTTCACTTGCGACCACATGGCTGTCTTCTACCGCCATGTGCTCACGATGACAGCCGATGAGCGGCAGTCGTGGGCCGAGTGTAACGCCGAGGACGGCAGCGGCCCGCCGCCCGCGTTCGCGTTACCTGCGGATGCGCTGCTGATTGCGGGCCGGCTCGGGGATCAGTTCCAGTTCATTCGGTGCCACGGTCAGGAAGACTCGCCGGTCTGGTACTTCAACACCTGGGAGTGGCAGGTGCGGGAGTCCGACCCGTCAGTGCTAGCGTGGCTGGAGACATGGTGCGGGGAGTCCGAGCGGGCCATCGCCGAAGGGTACTTCGACCTGTACCCCGAGGGTACTACTCCGTAGGCCGATGAGTCCGAACCGGCAGCTGCACTTGACCGGCGGGGTGCAGAGGCTTTTCGGCAACCCGACGGGCCGGATCAAGCGAGGCGGCACAACTCACTTCACCAGCGACTTCTTCCACTCCTGGTTCAGTTCGTCGGCGGTCTTGCCGGTCAACTTCTTCCACACGCCTTCCTCGAACTTGCCGTCGCGCATCAGGGCATTCAGCTTGGGCACCAGTTGGCCGTCGTACTTGTCCGTCACGAACGCCAGGAACGCGGCGGTGGTGCGGTAGCTGCCGTTGTACTGTGCCCGCTCCGGGTTCACACGGCCGGCCTTGCCCGGCTCGTACTTCCAGAAGCGGACGTAATCGGCGACGCCTTCCACGAGCCAGCCGGGATTCCCCCGTCCCCGATACAGTTGCACGCAGTGGACGGTCTCGTGGACCATCGCGCCGATGTCCTTCGGGTTCGCCTTGAAGAACTTCACCGACCCCCGGATGCGGCCGCCGCCGGCCTCGGCGACGCCGTTGTAATCCGACTTGAAGGCCATGCGAATCTGCGTCAGCGGGCGGAAGCCGTCGCTCGCCAGCAGGGTGCAGATGCGCGGGTACTCGCGCTCGCACACGCGGACGACGCCCTCCGCCCACTCCTTCATCTCCGGCGCGTCGGCCACGTCCAGGGTGAACTCGATGGGGTAGCGGAAGGTCGCCACCTGCGGGGCGGAGTCGATGGTCACTTCGCGGACGACCAGCGGCGTCGTCAGGTCTTCGGTCGGCCGGATGCGGAGCGCCGTCACCCCCTTCCAGTTGCCGGCGATGGTCGCCTTGCCGTCGGCGAACGTCCCGGCTTCCTCGAAATTGGTGCCGTCGGTCGAGAGTTCGACCACGCCCTTCGTCAGCTTGTCGTCGCCATTCGGCCGACCCGTCAGCACCGTGACGGACTTCACCGCGACCGGGTTCTCGAACTTGAACGTCAGGTGATCCGCCTTCGTCGCCTTCTTCTCCGACGCGAAGTAGCTGGCCGGGTTGCCGTCGAAGGCGAATTGCCGGATGCGATCCCCCGCCGTGGCCAGGGACGACTCGATCGCGACGAACTCCATCGAGCGCGGCGGCGGGGCCGCCTCCGGCGCGGCGAGAGCCGAAGCGGAGGCGAGAAGCAGAACGGCGAGCGAAGGCAGTCGAGGCACGGCGGACTCCGAAATCGGCCCAGGGTACGCATGGAATCTTTGAATCGTTTTACCGCACGGTCAACACCATCGGCGTCTTCTCGACGTTGCCGGCCGCGTCCTCGGCCCCGGCTTCGAGCTTCAGTTCGCCCGGCGGCAGATGGTACAGCACGACCTCCCACTCGGCGAAGTTCGGGGCGGTGGCCTTCGCCGCGCGGCCGCTCACCGTCACCTTCACGACCTTCCCGTTGTCGGCCGTGACGCCGCGAACGACGGCGGAGCCGCCGTTACGGATCACCCGCGTGATGACCGTCGTCGGCGGCAGGTCATCCACCGGCGTCAGCAGTTCCGGGAACGGGATGTCCTTCACCTCCTTGACGCGCGACTCGTCGCCCGTGATCGGAGCTTCGCTGCGGAACGCCGTCGGGTCGGCCTTGTACTCGCCCGACTTCGTGCTGACAACCATCGCGTGCTTGCCGGGGCCGTAGTGGTCGTGCAGGTAGATGGGCACGCCCTTCTCGGACTTCGGAGTCGGCCGCGGCCCGCCGCCCAGGTTCGCCAGCGCCTTCTGCTTGGTGTTGTCGGACCAGTTGACCGTTTTCACGTTCCGCATGTGGGTAGCCGCGTGGCCCGTCGGGTTGTCGTCCGAAATCTGAATCAGCGGCATCCCACCCGACCGGCAGCCGTCGAACGTCAGGCCGTCCACCGTGAGCGCGCCGTATTGAACGCTCAGGTCGTCGTGACCCCGGTTGAACGGCTCGGTGTTCGTGTGCCCGATGTACACGTTCTTGTAGACGTGGCTGTCGTAGTTCGGGTGGTAGATGCCGTAGGCCACGCGGTCGATGTGCAGGTTCTCGACGAGCAGGTGCGGCACCTGCGGGCGGAAGCCGTAGTGCGTGTCCCAAATCTTCAGGTTCCGCACGACGAACGGGTGCTTGGCGTCCGGCCCGACGCGGTTCACGCCCTCGCCCAGGTTCACCCCGTACAGGCCGTGGCTGCTGTGGACCTCGTTGTCGTCGAACCGCACGAACGGCAGCGTCCGCACGTCCGTCTTCTTCCGCGTGCCGTCGGGTTGGCGGATGTTGAAGTCGAGCCGGTGCCCGCTGCCGGGGGTGGCCTCGTAGCGGAAGCCGTACCGGTCGCACTCGGCGGCGACGTTGCGGGTGAAGGTGTTCAGGCTGCACGTCCACCAGAAACCGGCCCCCTCGTTCTGGTCGAACGGCAGCGCCTGTTTGGGCAGCTTCTTCCCGGCCACCGCGCCGACGGCGAGGTTGCGGTCGAGGACGTTGTACACCTCGGTGCCGTCCTCCAGGAAGAAGCCGT
Source organism: Fimbriiglobus sp. (assembly GCA_043738505.1). GTDB lineage: Bacteria > Planctomycetota > Planctomycetia > Gemmatales > Gemmataceae > JALHQU01. The sequence goes on from JAYUFU010000396.1 coordinate 6,431, forward strand.
GGCCGACGGACTTGTAGCCGACGACATCCCGGACGACGAGATAGTTCGTGCCGTGGATGGTCAGCCAGCGGTTGTCGCTGTCCCACACCGACAGGCCGACGGCGGAGCTGCCCCGCATGGTGTCGCCGCACAGGTGGTAGTGCAGGGCGTAGCGGCCGAGGACGTTCTTCTTGCCCAGGTGTCGGAACTCGGCATACGACAGCGACCCGGCGGAATCGCGGTGGTACATGGTGTGCCCGCGAACGCCGGCGGGGTCGGCCGACTCGACGACCACGTTGCGGGTCAGGTTCGCCACCTCGCCCCGGTACTCGCCGTCCCCGGCGTGGGCGTGAACCAGCGGCTTGTCGAAGGTGAGTTTCACGCCGTCGATGGCGGTGATCGTGCGCTCCTCGGACACCGAGTCCGTCTTCGCCAGGCCGTGCGTCTGCGTGCCGGTGAAGACGACCTTGTCGCCGACGTTCCACCCCGTCACTGCCTCGTTCAGTGACACCACCGTGTCACCAACCTTCGCCGGATTGCCGAGCTTCACCCAGGTGCGGGACATCGGTGCGCCGTGCGCGTCCCACCGTCCGCCGCAGCACACGACGGCCGGGCACGATTCCTTGTTCATCCCCTCCACGAAGTGCAGGCGGATGAGGGCCGTCTTCCCCTTGCCGACGGGCGCGTCCGGCGTGCCGAGTGCGAGCGTTGGTTCCGCCTTCCCCGGCGCGGCTTTCTCGACGTGGGCCTCGCAGTCGAACCCCTCCTCCGTGTACTCGTCGCCCGCGCGGACCACGATCAGCCCGACTTCGAGTCGGGTGTCCTTGTCGGCGGCGAAGGTCAGCTTCCCGGAGACAGTGACGCCCCGGATCACGTCCTTGCTGTTCGCGTCGTAGGTGATGGCGTGTTCGGAGCGGATCAGCACGCGGTCGCCGGCGGCGGGGATGCGCTTGCCGGTCCACGTTTCGGGGGCGGACCACGGGCCGCTCTTCGCGGAACGGACGACGGCCGGCTTCTCGGCGGCGAACGCGGGCACGCCACAGGTCAGCAACGCGAGGGAGAGGAGAGAACGCATGGATCGGACTCCGAGGTGGGACGAGAGGCGGCGGGGTGGGACCGGTATCTTACCCGAGTCGGGGCGGACCACGCCAGTCCCATCGCGGTTGCCCCGGCCGCTTCGCGTTCTACTGTTCGGCATGACCGCCACCGCGCTGCGACCGTCGCCGACATCCCTGACCGACACGCCCACGCCCGCGCCGGTGGCACGGCCGCCGGCGTACTTCGAGCGGCGCGGCCCGGCCAACGTCATCCTCGCGTCGTTCGCGTTCCTGACGCTGTCGGTCGCGGCGATGGTGCTGTTCCTGCCGGACGCGGACGCCCTGTTCCGGCTGTACTTCTGGCTGCTCGGCGGCACCCACGTCGTCGTCACGCTGACCGTCTACGGCAGCCGGGCGAACCGCGCCCACTTCGCCACCGACCGCCGCGCGGTGGCCGTCTTCGTCGCCGCGCCGGTGCTAATCCTGGTCGCCTACGTCGCCTGCTTCTCGCTGAAAATGGCCGATTCGGTGCCGCGGGCGGCCGAAGCGGCCGGCCGGGCGACTGGTAACCGCGTCGCCGACGGGATTGTCGGCTTCGGCATCCACAACCGGCTGGTCGGGGCGTTCCCGAAGCTTCACGGCAACCTCTCATCGCTGGCGGAACGGGCCGGGTTCAAGGTGTGCTTCGCGGCCGACATGCCGATGCGGACGGCGAGCGGTCATGTGTTGTCGCAGGACGTGCGGGAAGGGACCAAGCTGCTGGCGCGGGACGAGTGGGACGCGAACGGGGCGGCGGTCGAGAAGGTGGTGGAGGCGGTGTTCGTCCGCGCGGGGCTGGTCGTCGAGGTGGTGGTGAACGGGGTGGCCATCCGCACCACCGCCGAGCACCCGCTGTTCCGCTTCGGCGACGGCTGGACGGCGGCGCACGAACTCCGCCCCGGCGACACCATCCGCCTGGAGGACGGCTGGGCCACGGTCGAGAAGGTGATCGACACCGGCCGCTGGGAGACCGTGTACAACTTCCGCGTCGCCGACTACCATACCTACTTCGTCGGCTCCGACGAGTGGGGCTGGGCGGTCTGGGCGCACAACCGGCCCTGTGCAGATGTCGCCGAGTTCGAGAGTCGGTACGGAAGTACTGTCTTTTCGGTAGGACCACCCGGTGACAGAATCAAGAAGGTCTTCTCTGCTCATGCGGATGAAGTGAAGGCTGTAATCTGGGAAGCTTACCAGATGGGGGCGAGGGGCCGGTTACCTGGCGTGTTAGGGCGTGGTAGAACAGTGGTGGCCTTCACGAACCGACAGCCGACTGGTTACAAGTCGCTCGTCAATCGACTGAACGGAAGTCAGCCTGAGGGCTGGAACCTTGGCTCAAACAAGGCATGGATTCTTGGTGGCATCGACTCCGGGAGAAGCTTCCGGCTCGTCAGCCCTCCGATCAGCGCAAGGAGCATGGACAAGTTCCGGACGGGTGTGGGAACCTACAGTACTCGCGTTTATGAACAGGAAGTTCAACTGCTACGCAACGCAGGCTATACGATTCCTTCTTGGACCTCAGGGACAGGCGGTGTCCGCGCGACTCCTCCGAGAACTCACCGAATCCATCCTGCGCTAATCGGACGTTTGCTGGATTCGACAGGGTAAAACAAACTTGGTCCCTCAGGCCATCGCGGTTTCTTGGCAGCTTGCTGGGTTCCGGTTCCTGACGACCTCGGAGGCTCGACTGGCGATGACCGACTTCGAGAATACCCTTACATCCCTCATTCGGCGGATACGGGCGCGGATCCCGCCACCGCCGGATGGGGGGCCAGAGTTGCGACTTCGGTTTCAGGCGATCAAGGAGTTGATCAGCGTGTTCCTCGGGGCGAATCTGGAACAGAAAGCAACTCTGCTGAAGAATGCAAGGAAGGTTGGAGACTACCTGTGGGTGTTCTCGATGGTTCTGGCGGCGGAAGCGGTTCAGACGAATAATCTGGAAGGCGTGTTTCAGGGATTGATCGCGCTCGGCCTGGAAAATCTGAGGACCGATGAACGGGATACGATCCGCGCACTCAGTACGCTCTTTCACTCGATCAAGAAACTCCAGGGCTCGGAAGGTGCGATGGTGCAGCGAGTTCTCCCACTGGTTCCGGATGAGTTCGGTCGATGCTTGCAAGAGTTCGCTTCCCGCTCAGCCGAGTTCAAGTCCATTGAGATCATGGGGTTTGAAGAAGGCGAAATCGATGGACAATTTGCGTATGTGGATTCCTGACCAAAATCAACAACAGAAAGCGTCCTGTATATAAAACCTGCCCACGGCAAGCTGACACCGGCGTTCGGGTTGCGGCTTCCGTGATCGGCATCGAGCGAGCGAACGAAGCCCGGCACCCGCACCCGTTGTTCGTTCGCTCGCATCGCTCACCGCTGTGAGTGATCCGCCTTGGGTACGAGGGGGTGAAGCCGGCGACGGTGCAGGAGCGGCCGGTCGGCGACCCGCTGCGGCTGCGGGCGGAGTTGCTGCTGACGGTGGTCGGTCAGCCGCTGTTCCAGCAGTTCAACGCGGTGTACATCCGGGGGCAGTGGTACAGCACGCTGATCGACACGGCGCTGAACGCGTCGGGGTCGGTGGCGGTGAACGCGTACCCGGTGATGGGCGCGACGGCGGTGAACGAGAACCCGGGGAGTTGGTTCTACCGGAATATCTGGAGCCCGCTGGGGAGCGCCCTGTCGGACCCGCGGATGGCCCTGTTCGGGGTACTCGACGGGCAGAGCTTCGGGGTGTTCAGTTGGGCGACGGACAAGCTGGACATCACGGACAGCGCGAGCTGGAGCGACGACGAGAAGGCGGCGTTCGGGGCGGGCAGCGTGGTCGGCATGGTCGGGTCGGCCATCCTGATCGGCGGCGGGGCGCTGGCGGCGCGGGGGGCGGCCGGGCTGGTGGGGTTGGCCAGCGCGCGGGCGGCGACGGCGGTGCGGGGGGCGGCGACGGCGCTGGCCGGGTCGCAAGGTGTCCGGCAAGGCCCGCCACCGTGACCCCGTTCGCCCGACGCACGCGCACACCGCCTGGCGGTACGGGCACACGCGGGTGGTGCTGGCGGTGCCGGTGGAATTCCCGTTCGCCACCCGCCGGTGGGCCTTGCCCGTGCTCGTCGATCCGCATCGCGCCCCAGCCCCGAACGACGCCGAGAAGCGGCCCCATCGAACCCCGGCCCAGTTGACGTGCCGGCTGCTCCGCCCGTTCCGGCTTCGCAACCCCGGCCGCCGCGTCATTTTCGTCGGCGATTCCGGGTTCGGCACGCGCGAAGTCGCTCGGTTCTGCCACCGCCACCGGGACCGCCTCACGCCGGTCGGCAAGCTCCACCCGGACGCCAACCCGTTCGACCCGCCGGCTCGCCGCCCGCGCGTCGGCCGGCCGCCGGTGAAGGGAGTTCGTCGCCGCAAGCCCCGCGAGGCCGTCGCTCGCACCCGCCGCCTGAAGTCCCTCCGCGTCGAGTGGTACGGCGGCGGCACCCGCCGGGTCGGCATCGCGTCCGAGTCGGCCCGCTGGTACAAGGCCGGGCACGGGCTGGTGCCCCTCCGCCGGGTGTCCGTCCGCGACCGCACCGCCACTCACCGGGACGAGTACCTGGATTCGACCGGCCCGACGCTCCGCCCGGCCGACCTCATCGGCCTGTACTGCGGTCGCTGGAATCTGGAGACCACGCTTCGGGAATGCAGCTCGGGGTTGGGACTGGAATCGACGCGCGGGTGGGGGCGGGCCACCGTCCTCCGCGCCGCCCCGTGCCCGTTCGGCCTGGACTCGGTGGTGGCCCTGCTGGACGACGCCCTGCCCGCCGAGAAGCGAATCGGCGCGATCCGGCGGCCGGGCAAGACCGCGGTCACGTTCTCCGACGCGCTCACCGCCGTCCGTCGATGGATCTGGGCCGAAAGCACTTTGGAGCAGGCCGATCCCCAGGGCGATGTCGCGAAACGTCCACCCGACTTGCGGGAGTTGCTGCTCACCGCGCCGGCGTTCGCCCGGCAGATCAAGGGCCGACCCAAGACCGACCGCCGCGACTGCCAGTGGATCCGGCGCCTCCACGCGCACGGCCTGCTGCCGCCCGTCTTCCAGCCGGACGAGGCGACGCAGACGCTGCGCGATTACGTCCGCCAGCGGGCCAACCTGGTCCGCTTGTCGGGGCAACACATCCAGCGGATGCAGAAGGCGCTGGAGCTGATGAACCTGAAGCTGACGAAGGTGCTCGGCGATGTCACCGGGGTGACGGGGTTGAAGATCATCCGCGCAATACTCGACGGCGAACGCGACCCGCTGGCGCTGGCCAAGCTGCCGGACCGGCGGTGCAAGCACCCGGAGGATGAGATCGCCCAGGCCCTGGACGGGCGGTACCGGCCGGAGCACCTGACGGAGTTGAAGTGCTGTCTCATGTTATGGGAGAAGTATCAGGAGGTCATCAATGATCTGGATACCGA
>JAYUFU010000397.1:0-11873 GCA_043738505.1 Fimbriiglobus sp.
TGCCATTCAAGCGCTCTACCAGCTGAGCTACACCCCCTCGCTTGTCAGGAGAAGATTATAGCCCGTCTCCGACGGTGTCAACCCGTCCGGACGGCTGACCGGACGGATTTGCGTTCGCCCTTCATCCCCTCGGTGGTACACTTCATTTCTCCCCGCCGGTTCCCCTTTCCCGGTGCCCGCCATGCTCCGCCTCCTCGGCCACCGCTCCGCCGCCTGCGACGGCCTGACCCGCCGCGATGTCCTCCGCGCCGGATCGCTGGCGGCGCTGGGTGCCTTGGCCGCATCACCCGCCCGCGCGTCCGGCCGTTCCGCCCCGGCCAGGGCCGTCATCCTGATCGACCTGTTCGGCGGGCCGAGCCACATTGACACGTTCGACCCGAAGCCGAACGCGGCGGCGGAAATCCGGGGCGAGTTCGGCAGCATCCCGACCGCACTCCCCGGCGTCCGCGCGACCGAACACGTGCCGCTGTTAGCGAAGCGTCTCGACAAGCTGACGCTCGTCCGCACCGTCAGCCACGGGTACAACAGCCACAACCCGTATGCCGTGATGACCGGCTACACCGGCGGTCAGGACCAGACCGATTACCACGCCAAGCCGACGAACCACCCCAGCATTCCCAGCGTCTGCCAGTACCTCGGCGTCGGTCGCGGCGGCGAACTGCCGGGCTACGTTCTGCTGCCGGCGTTCCCCGGCTACAGCGAGGGCCTCCGCCGCGCCGGGCCGTATGGCGGCTACCTGGGGCCGAAGTACGACCCGCTGTTCAGCACCTGCGAGCCGACGTGGGCGAAGCCGAAGGTGGACTTCTACGACCACGACCACCGGCCGATGGGCGAGCCGAAGCTGCCGGCGATGACCGCCGGGCTGACGGTGGACGCGCTCGACCGCCGGCGGAGTCTGGTGAAGCAGCTCGACGACCGGGCGCGGTGGGCGGACGCGGCGGCGACCGTCGGCAATCTCGCCGTCAAGCGGGAGGAAGCCTTCGAGTTGCTGACCTCGCCGAAGGCCCGCGACGCCTTCGACCTGGGCCGCGAGACGCCCCGCACCCGCGACCGCTACGGCCGCGACCTGTTCGGCAACAGCGTGCTGCTGGCCCGCCGACTGGTGGAGGCCGGCGTCACGTTCGTGACCGTCCACACCGAGGCGGCGCAGGGCAACGGCCACTGGGACACGCACAGCAACAACTTCCGCATGTTGAAGAACATCCTCCTGCCGGTGCTGGATGCGTCGGTGTCGGCGCTGCTGGACGACCTGAGTGAACGCGGCCTGCTGGACAGCACGCTGGTGGTGGTGACCGGCGACATGGGGCGGACGCCGAAGGTCAACGGCGCGGCCGGTCGGGACCACTGGCCGCAGTGCGGGTTCGCGCTGCTGGCGGGCGGCGGCGTGAAGGCGGGGCACGTTCACGGGGCGAGCGACAAGACGGCGGCGTTCCCGGTCGAACACCCGGTTTCACCCGGCGACTTGGCCGCGACGATCTACCACTTGGTGGGAGTCGATCCGGACGCGACCGTGCCCGACCAGACCAACCGCCCGGTGCCGATCACCCACGGCGGCAGCGTCGTGAAGGGGGTGCTGGCATGAATCAGTCCACGAACGGCGGGATGGCGGACGGCAGCCCGACCCGCATGAAGAACCGGGCGAACGCCTGCGAGAAGTGTTCCAAATACGGCGGCTGCAACCGCCACCGCTCGCCGAGTGCCGTGGCGTGGCGTGGTTCCGGAGGTAGCCGACGGGCAGGCTGAAGATCTCCCGGAAGTTCACCACTAGCGCTTCGCGGCTCACCCCCGGCATCGTCGGCGACGCGAGTAGGTGCAACCCTTCGCGGCGGCCCTTGCGGACTTCCTCCCACATGCCTTTCTTGGCCATCGCGGGGTTCACTGTTTCAAACTCCGTCAGGGTGTAGATCGCGCAGAGCGCGGCCAGTCCGTTCTTCGTGTTGACCAGATCGCAACTCTGCGTCATGACGACGAGCCGCCCCACCTCGAACGTGAGCGGAGTGGCGTCAGTCGATGGGCGGAACGTGTCCGGCACGAGCGGCAGTTGGCATCCGGGAAGCAAGTCACTCTGTGCGAGGTCCGGGCCGCAGGTCGCAATCCAGAACGGAGTCATGACGGGTTACTCCTCGGGCACCAGGGGAGCGGGGCGCGGGCCACCATCCACGAACGTGACCATCACCGTTCGGGTCGGCTTGGGCGGGGCCGTGTACTCATAGGTGTCCTCGCCGAGGTCGGGGTAGTCGTCCAAGTCCGGAACGACGGGCGCGGGTCGGTTCGGGACTTCGGCAGCCGGAAGCGGTTGCAGTTCGGTCTTCGCGGCCGGTTCGTCGTAGAAGACCGTCATCGGGTGGTCGTCCGGTAGCACGACTGGGTGAAGCAAGCGGACGTTGCCCTTGTGGTACACTGCGGGAGCCAGAGGCATGGCGGGGTTCTCCGGGGAACGGGATCAGCGTATTCTACCACCGGAGGCACACCCATGCACGACGATGTCGATTTCCTCGCGGCGGTGGCCGCGAACCCGACGGACCAACTCACGCGGCTGGTGTACGCCGAGTGGCTGGACGAGCGGGACGACCCGCGCGGGGAGTTGGTCCGCATCGAGGAGGAGGTGCGGTTCGAGCCGGCGTGGTCGGAGGTGCTGTGGAGGCAGAAGCCGCGGCGGAATGAACTGCGGGCGGCGTGCGACCCGGCGTGGTTGGCGGCCATGCGGTACGGCACGGATTGTCTGCCGCTGTTCTACGGCCGCCCGTTCCCCGACCACTGGCGGGACGGCTGGCGGCTCATTCGCGAGGCCACCGAGCGCTGGCTCGGCGTGCCGATGCCGGACATCGGCGGACACGCCGACGAAGTCGCGGCGGTCGAGAAGCGATTGGGCCTGACCCTGCCGCCCTCCGTGCGGGAGCGGATTGCATTCCCGAACGTCCTGCCAAGAGGAGGTAGGATTAACTGGGATCTCATGTTCCAAGAGCCGTTTCTGCTTGAGATGGCATCACAACGCGGTAGCGAGTTCCTGATTCTCCAAGAGGAAACCCCATACCGTTGGGGCGTGCGAATCGCCGATATTGCAGAGGACGATCCTCTCATGTTTGCATTTTGGTGCCCGCAGGCCGAAGACGAGTACATTCCGGCAGAAGATGAAGAGCCGGTGCGCTTCTCGCGGTTTCTCTTCAACTATCTTGCGCCGCACCTGAGCAATTCCTACGGGTTGTTGTCGGTCCCGGTTCTTGAAATGGAGACCGTCGAGAGCCAACTTCGATCTTCCTTTCCGTTCTGCAGTGACTTTGGCAACCTCCTCTGGTTCGAGAATTTGAACATCACGGCAGTTCTTGCGGTGGTTTGCGACACTCTTGATGTTTGGGTTTCCCGTCCCATTGCCTCCGAAACTATTCCGCAGTGGCTCTGGGATTTGACCGCTGGTCGTGGTGGATTCGGTGGACTTTTCCGGGATCACAGGAAGAAGAATCAACCGTGAGTCTCACCCGTTCCCCTGCTGCAACCGCCATCGCAGCAGCGAGAACCGCCGGCTCTGGTCCGCCTTGCCAACGGCGATCTCCAGCGCTTTCCGCGTTCCCACCAGCGCCACCAGCTTCCGGCCGCGTGTTAATCCCGTGTAGATCAGGTTGCGTTGCAGCATCACCCAGTGTTGCGTGTGGACGGGGATAATCACCGCCGGGTATTCACTGCCCTGGGACTTGTGAATGGTGATGGCGTACGCCAGTTGCAGTTCGTCCAGGTCCGCGAATTCGTAGTCCACCGCCCGGCCGTCGAACTCGGCAGTCAGCACCTGTTCGCCGTCGTCCACGATCACGATGCGGCCGATGTCGCCGTTGAAGACTTCCCGCTGGTAGTTGTTCTGCGTCTGGATCACCTTGTCGCCGACGCGGAAGGTGATGCCGTATTTGTCCACCTCCTTCGCGCCGCGGCCGCCGGGGTTCAGTGCCGCCTGCAACACCTGGTTCATGTTTGCCACGCCGAGGTCGGTGCGGTTCATCGGGCTGAGGATTTGCACGTCGCGGAGCGGGTCCAGGCCGAACCGCGCGGGGATGCGGTCCCGCACCATCGTCAAGATTTTCTCGGTAATGGCCTCTGGCGTGTCGGCCTCGATGAAGAAGAAGTCGCCGCTGGCGTTCGGCGCGGACTCCGGCACGTCGCCCCGGTTCACGGCGTGCGCGGCGCGGATGATGTAGCTGGAACTGGCCTGCCGGTGGACTTCGGTGAGCCGCACGACCGGCACCACCTCGGAGTCGATGAGGTCGGCCAGCACGCTGCCGGCCCCGACGCTCGGCAGTTGGTCGCGGTCGCCGACCAGCACCACGCACGCCCACGGCGGCACCGCGCGGAGGAGCTGGTTCGCCAGCACCACGTCCAGCATGGAGACTTCATCGACGACGAGCAGGTCGAGGTCGAGCGGGTTCTCCTTGCTCCGTTTGAAGGTGCCGATGCCGGCGTCGAATTCGAGCAGCCGGTGGATGGTCTTCGCCTCGCGGCCGGTCGATTCGCACAGCCGCTTCGCCGCGCGGCCGGTCGGCGCGCACAGCCCGACCCGCTGCTGCTTGGCGGCGAAGATCTCGATGATCGCCCGGACGATGGTGGTCTTGCCGGTGCCCGGCCCGCCGGTGAGGACGAGCAGCTTCTGCGTCGCCGCCTGCCGCACCGCCTCGCGCTGCCGCTCCGCGAACTCGATGCCCATCTTGCCTTCGACCCACGCGAGCGCTTTCTCGACATCCATCTCCGGCAGCGGGTGTCCGCCGGCCGCCAGCGACTTCACCGCCCGTGCCACGCCGAGTTCGGCGAGGAAGAGCGGCTTGAGGTAGAGGAGGGAATCATCCGTGAATGCGGAATGCGGAGTGTCGAGTGCGGAGTCATCCGAGTCATTCCGAGTTCCGAGTTCCGCATTCCCCGTTTCTCCCCGGTCTCGCACGATCTCATCTCCCAGTCGTAGCTCCTCGATGGCGTTCGCCACGACCTCCGCGCTGATCTGCGTGAGGATCGTCGTCTGCTCGACGACGACCGGTTCCGGCAGCCCGACGTGCCCTTGGGAACTGGCTTCGCCCAGCACATGCCTCACGGCGGCCTGCGCCCGCTTCGGCGAGTCGCGCGGGATGCCGAGCTTCAGTGCGAGATCGTCCGCGGTCTTGAAGCCGACACCCCAGATGTCAGTGGCGAGGCGGTACGGGTTCGTCCGCACCTGCTCGATGGCGTTCTCGCCGTAGGTCTTGTAGATGCGCACGGCCCGCGCGGTGCCGATGCCGTAGCTTTGCAGGAACGCCATGATCTGGTGGACGGCCCGATTCTGCTTCCACCCCTCGCGGATCAGTTCGATCCGCTTCGCCCCCAGGCCCTTCACCTGGCTCAACATGCTGGTGTGCTTCTCGATCACCTCCAGCGTGCGGTCGCCGAACACCTCCACGATCTTCGCCGCGTACCGGGGACCGATGCCCTTCACCAGCCCGGAGCCGAGGTACTTGGCGATGCCTTCGGTGGTGTGCGGCGGGGTCGTGCGGAGGTCGGCGGCGCGGAACTGCTGGCCGAACTGCTTGTCCGTCACCCACTCGCCGGTGGCCTGGACGAACTCGCCCGACACGGCCTGCGACAGGTGCCCGACGACGGTGACGAGGTCGCGGTGCCCCTTCGCCTGCACCCGCAGCACGCAGTAGCCGTTGTCCAGGTTGTGGAAGGTGATCCGCTCGATCACCCCCGACAGCGTGTCGGGCATGGGAAGTCTCACTGCGTTCCCGTGTTCTGCTCGCTCCGCGAGCGGTCTTGTCTTGCCGGATGAAGACCGCTCGCGGAGCGAGCAGAACACAGTGGTGGCCGCGTTCGGTATACTCAAACTAACCGGCGGTTCGCGCCTCCGCCACGTCCGTTGTCCCCTTTCGAGTAACGCCATGCGACGGACCCGAACCGGGTTGATGATGGCGGTGGCCGTCGGCCTCGTGTCGCTCGTCGCCGTCGCGGCCGACGACCTGCCACCCGCACCCGTGGGCCGCAAGGCGCTGCCGGCCGGCGACGTGGTGCCGCTCATCGAGCAACTCGCTTCGCGCGACTACCGCGAGCGGGAGAAGGCGAACAAGGCGCTGAACGCGCTCGGCGACCGCGCCCTGCCGCACCTGAAGGCGGCGATGGCGAAGTCCGACAGCCCCGAAGCCCAGCGGCGGCTGGAGGTGATGGTGACGCGGATGGAGCGGGAGTTGTTCCTGGCCCCGTCGCGGGTCAGCTTGAAGGCGAAGAACCAGCCCATGAAGACGACGCTGAAAGACCTGTGCCGGCAGGCCGGGTACGAACTGAAGAACGACCCGATGGTGGCGCACCGGGTGACGATGGAGTTCGACAACCTGCCGTTCTGGGAGGCGGTGGCGCGAGTGTGCGACCCGCCCGGCGTCCGGCTCGAGGTGTTGAACGACGACAAGGGCGACTTCCAAGCGTATGCGGCCGGCGACCAGACCAGCCCGTACACCTGCGTGACCGGCCCGTTCCGCTTCACCGCCAACAACATCAGCACCAGCCGCAACCTGCAACTGGCGAACATCCCGAAGGCGGGGCCGGCGAACAACGGCGAGTACCTCAACCTGAACGGCATGGTCCAGGGGGAGCCGAAGTGTCCGCTCGTCGGGCAGGGCGGCGGCGTCATCGTCACGAAGGCGGTGGACGACACCGGGGCGGACATGGCCCCGCCGGCCGACGGCCAGGTCATCGCGTACCAGCCGGGCAGCTACTACCGGGCGCAGACGCAGGGGTTCAACATCAACCTGACCCGCGGCAGCCGGGACGCCAAAGTCATCAAGGAGCTGCGCGGCAAGATGGGGCTGGTGCTGCTGTCCGAGACGCGGCCGGGGGTGGTCGTGGACAAGCTGGCCGAGGTCAAGAAGGGCAAGTACGCCGGCACGCACACCGACCTCGACGTGAGCGAGGTGACGGTCGCCGAGAACAGCGTCTCGCTCGCCGCCACCTTCCGCCAGCGCGACCTCGACCCGAACGACCACAACTGGTGGAACGGCGTCACCCAGCGGATGCAACTGCTGGACGACCACGGCCAGAAGTGGGTGATGAACAACATCGAGCAGTCGGGCACCGGCGTCGGCACGATGACGGCGAAGATGACCTTCGCCCCGGCGGACCCGAAGAAGGCCGGCAAGCCGGTGAAGTTCCAGATCGTCGAGTGGGTGACGGTCCGCACCGAGGTCGAGTTCTGCTTCAAGAACATCCCCCTGCCGTGACCCGCGTCAGTGGTCGATCTGGAACCACTCCGGCGAGGACGCCTCGGCCTTGGAGTACAGGTCGTCGGCGTCCACCTCGGCGAATGCGACGGCGTGGGCGGACAACTCCGTCGCAAGCACCGCGATCGCGTCCGGCTCGATCATGTACTTCCGGCACAGCGTCCCGCCTTCCGTCTCGAACGCCACCGCCTCGGAGTAGACGCGCTCGTAGTCGTCCGGCCGGTGGCGGATCATGTGCGTCCAGAACGCGGCCAGCCGGCCGTTGAAGGCCGGTTCGGGTTCGCCCGCGTCGGCGAGCAGGGTCAGGCAAACGTACTCGGTCATGGCGGTTCGGCGGCCGTCCGGTGGGTGGGAATCGAGTAGTTCAATCTATCCGCCGAACGGTGTGCCCTCGACGCCGGGACCGACAATCTCCGAGTAGCACGGTCAAGACCACGGACGGAACCGACCCGCGCCGGGTGGGGCGCGGGTCGGGTGACGGTCAGCCGGGCTTCTTGTCCTTCTCCTTGTCCTTCGGCTTGGGGGCCGGGGGCGGCGGTTGGGCGGGCGGGGCCGGGGGTTGCGGTTGCGGCACGACCGCCGGGGGTTGCGGTTGCGGCCTCGGGGGCGGCGGGGGTTGAACCACCGGCGCGGGTTGCGGCCTCGGGGCTGGTTGCGGCTGGACGACCGGCGCGGGTTGCGGCCTCGGGGGCGGCGGCGGCTGGACGACCGGCGCGGGTTGCGGCTTCGGCTGGGGCAGCGGCTGCACTACCGGAGCCGGCGGCTTGGGCTGGGGCAGCGGTTGCGGCGTCACCACCACCGGCGGCTTCGGGGCCGGCGGGGGTTGAAACACCGGCGCGGGTTGCGGCACCGGCGGCTTGGGCATCGGCGTCGGGTTGACGACCGGAGCCGGGGCGGGCGGCTTCGGCACCGGGACCGGGACCGGCGCGGGCGGTTGAACGGTCGGCGGCTTCGGGTTGACGACCGGGGCCGGCATCGGCGGCTTGGGCAACGGGTTCGTGATCGGCGCGGGCTGCGGGGTCACGACCGGCTTCGGCTGGGGTTGCGGGACCGGCGGTTGGGTGGGGCTGTCCGGCCGACCGTGAGTCGGCTTCGGCGCGACGAGCGGCACCACCGGCTGCGGTTGACCGACCGGCGGCTGCAGGGCCGGTTTCGTTTCCGGCTTCGTGCGAACCGGCTGCGGCAGGGCCGGCGGCACCGGCTGGCTGGCCAACGGGATCGTCTTCGGCGCGGTCGGCTGGCTGCCGGCGGGCTTCGGCGCTTCGGGCGGCGCGTTCGTCACCGGGGCCTGCGACCGCACGGCAGCCGTCTTCGGCAGGTCCAGCTTCACCGACTGCGGCGCGTCGGTCGCCTTCGTCACGCTACGGCCGCGATCCACGATGCCGGTCTCCAGCTTCTGCCGCTGGACGGCCACCTGGCGCAGCTCGCGGGCGGCCGTCTGCTCCCGCACCCGGTCGGCCTGCGGCACCGCCACGAGCGCGGCGGCTTGCGTCGCCGGCCGCACGTCGGCCAGCTTCGTCAGCATGACGTTGTTGACGGTGGTGTTCACCACCGTGGTGTTGTTCGTCACGTTCGTCACGTTCGTCACGTTGGTGACGTTTTGGACGACCGTGTTCTGCTGCACCAGCGTGCGGGGCGGGCGGGCGAAGTCGCCGTTGTACCGGCCGGCGTACAGGTCGGTCACGCCGCTCCGCCACGTCGGCTCGTGCCGGTACGCCACCGAGTAGTAGCTCCACAGCGGGTCGTACACCGGGGCGGGGCGGCCGACGGCGACGGCGAAGTTGCCGACCCGCAGCGACACGCCGCACCACGCCGAGTAGCCGTTGCGGGCGTAGGCCGGCTCGAAGTAGTCGCCGAAGTAGTAGCTGCCGTACCCGCGGCGGACGAACATCGACCCGTACAGGCTGGTGTCGGTGACGACGTACACCGGCGTGTACACGAACTGCGGCTGGACGCGGAGCGCCGGGCGGAAGGCGACCGGCGCGAACAGGATGCCGCGGTGGGCCAGCGTGTGGTCCCAGTAGCCGTCGATGAACACGTACCCGGCGGGCGTCCAGCGGTAGTGCGCCGGTGCCCACACCCAGTTCGGCCGGTGTTCCACCCAGAAGCCGGGCCGCCAGGCGAAGCGGTTGCCCCGCCACTGCCAGACGCCGGGCGTGTAGAAGCACGTCTCGGTCGGGGCTGGCACCGACGGGGCCAGTTCCAGCGGGGCCGGCGGCGGCGGCAGGTACTCGAGCTGCGCCGGCTGCTGCGGCTGCCGCGGGTCGGTCGCGTTCCAGAACCCTTGCACCCACTGGTGGCCGCCGCGCACCTCGCGCCAGGTGCCGGGCACCCAGACGCGGCCCGGCGGCGGCTGACGCCAGAACCCGCTGATCCAGATGAAGTCGGCCCGCTCCTCGTCCCAGTTCCAGTAGCCGGGGATCCACTGCACGTTGTCCCCGGCCGGCTTCTGGTCCGGCGGCAGCTCCTCGATCAAGTCGGGCGGAGCCTTGGCCACGACCTCCCCGGCGGCGGGCAGCTCGGCGGTGGACGCATAGCCTTCGTGGATCGGGCCACGGGCGAGGACTTCGACGCCGTCCGCATCGCCGACCGGGGCTTGGGCGCGCGGTTGGGGCAGGGGCTGCGGGATTTGGGCGAGAACGCCGGCGGTGGAAAGCAGGGCGATCCAGGCGACGGCCGTGAGGGGTAGGCGGGTCATGGAAGGGGCCTCGACGGTGTGGGGCGGGTGGTGGTCCCGCTACCCCTGAACTCATGCGGCGTGGGAACTTGCGCGGGCGGGCGAAGCCGGGTGAGCCTTCGGCTGCAACGGTCATACCATCGGCGGGCCGCGTCCGCAATCGCGCCCGAAAACGGGTAGTCCTCATGTGCTGGTGGTTCTTGGCGAACCCGGCCCGCAAGGGCCGTGGGTGGTGTGGTCAGAGGGGACTCACGCCGCCGGTTCGCTGAGAACGGCATCGGGTCGCGGCGAGAACAGGTCGAAGTTCTTGACCCTGGGGCGCGGGACCGGAGGCGGGAGGATGAGCGGGAGGAGCGGCTCGACGACCTCCGCCGCCTTCGCCCGCGCGGCGAGCACGGCGCGGGCGCGACGACCGCGGCCAGGCTCCAGCATCCAGTCGTCGTCGTGGTCGTGGAAGTGGCAGATGACCCCTCCCTGGAGGTGCTGGAGCTTGACCCGCTCGCGCATCGGGATGGGCCGCAGGGGTTTCGGCGGGAACGGGTACGAGGGCAGCGGGGGTTCCGGTTCGATCCGAGCCGGAAGCGCGAGCGACGGGGCGTCGTGAAGGACCGTCGCTAACGCTTCCGGCTCCGACTTCTTCGGCCCTTCGTACTTGCCGCCGCTGGACGTGCTGTCCTCCATCGACCCCAGCCCGGACGACCAGCGCGTCTCGACTTCCGTGCCGGCGACCGGGGCCTTGTGCCGCAGCCGGGTTTTCTCCAGGTCCACGATCATCTGCAGCGCCTGGAACGACTTCTCGTCGCGCGTGCTGGCCAGTCGGCGGCGCAGCTCCGCCACGGCCTCGGCGACTGTGTCCTCCCAGTACTGCTTCCGCCCGACCGGGTCGCGCGGCGGATCGGGAACGTCCGACTCACAGCGGAAGCGGTCGGCCAAGTCGGTGACGGGTGTTTGGGTAGCGGTGTTGATGGCGGCACTCCGGAACAGGAAGTGTACACCAGTTCTAATGCGTTCCGTTTTTGGGTTTGTCAAATGAAAGTGGAGAGATTGTCCCGAATCGACTGTCCGAATTTCGGACGCGCGAGCCGCCGGCCGTCTTCGCACCGGAGGTTCCGGTCGATCTCGGCTCGTCCGGTTCGCGCGGGAAAAAGGGCCGGAATGGCCCCATCCGCGCTCGGTCACTTCTTCTTCGGCTTCTTCTTGGGCGAGGCGGTTTCCCCGGCGGTGGGGTCGGCGACTTTCGCGGCGGGAGCGAGCGGGCGGGTCGGCGGCGGCGTCGGCGGCGGGCCGACGATCCACCCCAGCGGGCGGAGGTAGGCGGCCAGTTCCTCGGCTTCCGCCCGTGCCTCGGCGGAGTCCACGCGGGACAGGGCGATCGCGTGATACCAGAACTTCTCGCGGTCGCGGGGGGCGACGGTGTCCGGGTCGGCCCCCATTTTCCGGCCCCATTCCTTGTCGACTTTCAGTGCCTTGAGCAGGGCGGCCAGCTCCCGCCACGTCGCGCCGGTGCTGAGGACGGTGCCGTCAGTGGCCGTCACCCGGCGGCCGATGGCGATGTGGAACACCCCCCGCAGGCGGCCCTCGGCCAGGCCGTTCGACAGCACGATTTCGAGAAACGATTGCGTCCCGTCCATTCCTTGACTCCACTCGCGGCCCGTGTCCTGGGGATAGCCCGCCACCGCGCGGCGGGGGGCGTCAAGTACCGTCATCGGGTCAGTCTCCCCAAGTTACCACCTACCGGGGTTCGCCTGGAACCCCGATTTTATCCCGTCTCTTCGGCTTCCCAGGCCCGCCGAGTTGAGCGGCAGTTGGAATCGTGGGGAGGTGGGTCAGAATGGCGCGGGTTTTCGGCGGGGAAATCCCCCCTGCGTTTGGGAGTGTTCGAGCGGGTGACGTGTTCTTGCGAGCCGCGACCGCCGGGGAGTAGCGTCGTCTGACTTGGCGAACCCGGCCCGCAAGGGCCGTGGGTCTCTGGATCCGAACCA
>JAYUFU010000398.1:0-11868 GCA_043738505.1 Fimbriiglobus sp.
GGACGCCGCCGCCGCGAGTAGGATGGGGACGGCAACGCCGAAGTTCCCGGCCGCGCGGGGGCTGGGCGTCCCAGCACCCCCCACGAACCAGGCGCTGCACCTGACCCGGCCATGTGATTTGTTTGGTTCAGCATCCTGCGCGTTCGTGTTGCGCGTTGGTCGCGCGGCCGGGCAGGTGAGCTGGGTCGTTCGGCCGCGAAACTTCTCGAAACCCGATGGGCGAAGAACAGCCACGAATACCGACACGACGAGACGGATCGGGGGCGGTGCCGCCGCAAGGCGCGGAAGAGCGACGCCTTCTCGAAGGACCGGAATGCGTGCGGTCGCGGCCGCGCCGTTGGGCGACTTCACTTGCCAATTCTGCCGGCCGGTGTGGACGCCGCGGGTGAAGGCAAAACGGCCTGTCCAGAACCCTCCACCTTCGCGCTCCGCGGAACGAACGCCCTTCGCGCTTCGGAAACCTCGCGGCAAGCCGGTCACGCGAACGCCGTCAACTCGTGGCCGCGATCAAGTAGGAAGCCGCGCACCGCCTTCACGAACTCGACAGCGCCGGGCGTGTCGCCGTGGACGCAGATCGTCCGCACCCGCTTCTCGCGGATCAGCCACTCCACTTGATCGACCGCTTCCTTCGGATCGTGGATCAGCGCGTCCGGCTCGCCCCGCGGCACCAGCGACCCGTCCGGCCGATACCGCCGATCCGCGAACCCTTCGGGGACGAACGGATGCCCTTCCGCGTCGGCGATCCGCTGGAGTTGCGACGCCGGCAACCCGACGACGGGCAGTTCCGAAACGCCCCACACGACGCCGTAAGCATACCCCCGATCTCGGCACGCCTGGTTGTACAGCGCCCCGTGCGGCTTGACGTACCGCACGATCACCCCGGACCACGCCGCCACGGCCCGGAGCGCACCGATCTGATGCCGGCAAAGCAGCGCGACGTGTTGCTCGCCGCGCTCCTGCTCTCGCCGGCCGAAGTGTTCCCGGTCGTGATAACCGGGATGAGCGCCGACGACGACGCGATGGCGTTTGGCGAGTTCCAGCGCGTCGGCAATCGTGTCCACATCCCCGGCATGGAACCCGCAGCAGACGTTCGCCGAGGTGACGAGCGGCATGAGTTCCGCGTCGGTGCCGGCCCCCTCGCCGAGGTCGGCGTTCAGGTCGATCAGCATGGCGCACCGAGGGCGATTTCGAGGAGGCGGAGCGAGTCGCGCGGTCGGGCTTCCACTTCACCGACCGCCGCCGGAAGAAGAACCACGCTGCCGATTCGCACCGGCTCCCCGCCAACGGTGCCTTCGCCACCCAAGCAGACCACCACCCGACACTCGCCCGCCGCGCCCACTGACATCGGCGTGTCACTCCGTTTGTGGTCCAGGGTGAAGTAACGGCACTCCACGACTCGGTCCACGTTTCCGACCCGCTTCGGCGTCACCGGATCGCACGGGCCGGCGGCGAAGTCGGCGCACGCCAGGCCGTCGTCGATGTGCAGTTCGCGGGGTTGCTTCGTCTTGGCGTCGATGCGGTTCCAGTCGAACAGGCGGTACGTGATGTCGCTGGTTTGTTGCACTTCGAACAACAGGATGTTCGCGCCGATGGCGTGGACCGTGCCGGCTTCGAGGAACACGCAGTCGCCCGCCTTCGGGGTGAAGCTGTGCAGCGTGTCGGGGACGGTGCCCGCCGCCATCGCGGCGCGGAACTTCCCCGCCGTCATGCCCGGTTTGAACCCGGCGTACAGCTTGCTCGTCGCCGGGTCGGCGTCGAGGATCACCCACGCTTCGGTCTTGCCGCGCGCTCCCGGTCCTTTCAACCGCACCGCCTGCTCGTCGTTCGGGTGAACCTGAACCGACAGCTCCTGTTTGGCGTCGATGAACTTGAACAGTAGCGGGAACCGGCCGTCGGCAGGGACGTTGGCCCCGAAGATGGCGGCCGGGTCGTCGGCGATCAGGGCGCGGAGGGTGCGGCCGGCGTGCGGGCCGCTGGCGACCACCGACAGGCTGCCGTCCACGTCGGACAGCATCCACGCCTCGCCGATGGGGTCGGCGGTCGGGGCCGGACAACCGAGGAAGGCCGGCAATCGTCCGCCGCCCCAAAGGTTGGCTTTGAAGATCGGCGCAAATGTCAGCGGGGAGAGCGTCTTCATACAGACAGGATAGCGCGGACCGACGGAGTTGCAAATAATCCGTCCGCCGCCGCGAACCTCCTGGTAGCTGGTGCGTCATTACCCCCGACGACACAACCCCCGCCGAGTGACCGCCATGTTCGCCGTCTTCCAAAATCCCTTGCAGAAACAGCCGAAGCCGCAACGCGGCTTCGGTTTCCCCAGCGGATAACGCCCTCGTCGCCACCGGCATTTCACCGGCGGTCGGGGCGCTCCGCGAGGAGTGCCCCGGCCGCCGGTCGCGTTTCGTCCCCACCACTAGCGGTGTCAGCTCAACGGTAAGCTGGCGCACTGTTAATGCGTTCATGCTGGTTCGACTCCAGCCGCCGCTGCTGTCCTTTCGTCTTCGACCCGATGGCGCAACTGGTAGACGCGGTCGGCTTAAACCCGACCTGTTGTCGGTTCGACTCCGACTCGGGCCATTCGTATTCCGAGGTCGTCCAACTGGTAGGACGCGGCGCTCTGAACGCCGAAACGCTGGTTCGAATCCGGCCCTCGGAACTCTCGCCGGCCTAGCTCGAAGGCAGAGCATCCGCCTCTTAAGCGGAGGGGTGTGGGTTCGACTCCCACGGCCGGCACTCTCACCCTCCCGGTGAAGTTCATGCGGTAGAACGCCTCGCTGAAGCCGAGGATGCTGTCGGTTCGATTCCGACCGCCGGGACTCAGCTTCCACCTCCGCACGCCCACCCCGGCCGGTGCCGGCCAGAAGTGCCGTCGCCGGCTCCGGCGTCTCGGCCACGTCCAGTGCCGTCACCGTCATCTCGATCCGCGACACCGACTCGTTGTTCACGCCGTGGAACTCCACCCGCGCCTTCTGGCCGCCGAGGGTCAGGTCCAAAGACTCGTCCAGCGGCAGCGAGAAGTTGCCGGTGCCGTAGATGCCGGCCGCCGCGATGCCTCGGTGGAAGACGCCGCTGGCGGACTCGCCGGTCTCCCGCGACGTGAACCCCCAGATAAGATCGAATGAAAATACGACCGCGGCAGCGGCTCGGCGGTGGCGACGGTCGAGCCGAGGACGGGTGCGGACGGGGCCAACAGGAACCGACGCATGGGCACGCCTCCAGGGATCGGTCGGGCGTGCGGTTGTACGTCAGGCGGCGAACCCGGACAAGGCCACCCGCCCCGGCTTCTCCCCCACTCAGGGAACCCGGAGCGACTCCAGGAAGAACTGCACGTCCACCGCGTCGGGCGTCAGGTGCGGGCCTTCGACGGACAGGTAGACGGCCTGCCGGCCGACGCGGTACACCCGCACCACCCGGTTCCGCCCGTCGCCGGTGAAGGCGTACTCGCGGCCGTTCACCCCCTGCACGCTCACCGCCGTCTCGCCGTCGTCCTTGAAGTCCGCCGCCGCCGCCCGCACCGCCTTGCCGACCGCCGCGAACCAGACATCGTCCACCGACCAGACCGAGGCGATCTCCGTCGGGATCGGGCCGACGGCCGACAGGTACACATCCACCCCCGGCTTGTTGCTCTCGGCGTATCGGTGCGCCTTCCACTTCCAGTCCGGGATCGGCGAATCCGCCTCGGCGATCGGCCGACCGGGGAACTTGACGATGTAGCCGACGTGGGTGGCCGTCTCCGGCGCGCGGAAGTCCCGCCAGCCGTGGTCGCCGCGGTTGAACACCCGGCGGAGGTCTTGCAGCCACTCCTTCTTCACCAGGAAGAGGAAGCCGGCCGTGAGGTAGGCGATCAGGAGCAGGGCCATCATCACCTTCGCCCGCGACGCGACGGACCAGCGGTTGACGTGGACGAGGCCGAACCCCAGCCCGCTGACGCCGACGGCGACGGCCACCGGGACGGCGAACGACATGACCACCTCGCGCTGCGCCGCCGCCAACAGCAGCAGCCAGAGGAGGGGGATGCCGAACGGCAGCAGCGCGAGGGCGATCAGCCCGCCGGTCGGCGGCGTCAGTTCCACCTCCGGGGCGGCCGGCTCGGGCAGCTCCCACACCACCGCGGTCGGCGGCTTCGGGCGGGGGCGGACGACCGGCACCCGCGCCGGA
Organism: Fimbriiglobus sp.; assembly: GCA_043738505.1. Lineage (GTDB taxonomy): Bacteria > Planctomycetota > Planctomycetia > Gemmatales > Gemmataceae > JALHQU01. Next base: position 4,159 of record JAYUFU010000398.1, read on the forward strand.
TCGGCAGTGCGGACGACCGGCGGGTCGTCGGGCGACGCCTCCGGCCGAGCCACGAACGTGGCCGCGCAGCGGGGGCAGGCGACCTCCAGGCCGACCGCGTCGGCCGTCACCCGCGACAGTTGCCGGCACCCGGCGCATCGAACGACGACGGTATTCATGGCAACAGTTTAGGCCCGGCCCCGGCGCGGCGGTAGTGGGGTGCCGGTTCGCTCATCCCGATCCGCTATCCGGTGCGACGCTCGCGCGACCAAGCCCAGTTCTCGGTCCCGTCGTAGGGCGGGGAAGGAGGGGCACGCGGGACGGAACGGAATGACAGCCGGGACCGAAGCGAATACGGACGGCCGCAAAGAACACACAGCACGCAACGGATTTGCAGGAGACATCCCGTCCGGCTTTTTGTGTCTTTTTGCGTTTTTTGCGGCCATCATGCGTTCGGCCTGTTCCCACCCGTAAAGAGTACCGCCGATGAAGGACCGCATTTTCCAGCTTTGCGACACCGTGCGTGAAACGGCGTATGCGTTGCACCGTTACCTCGGCCCCGGTCATCTCGAAAAGGTTTACCAGAACGGCCTCGTCCATCGCCTCCGCAAGGCCGGGTTGACGGTCGAGCCGCAGGTCCAGTTGCTGGTACACGATGAGGACGGGACGCTCCTCGGCGAGTTCTTCGCGGACATCCTCGTGGAGGGGATCCTGATCCTGGAGTTGAAGGCGGTACGGGAGATGGCCAATGCGTTCACCGCCCAACTGCTGGGATACCTCCGCGCGTCGCGCATCGAACACGGCCTCCTGATCAACTTCGGAGCGGGCACGTTCTTCATCAAAAAGTTCGTCAAGTCCGACGCGCTCGCCGAAGTTTCCCACCAGCGGCGATTTCCCGACCCGAGGGAGTGAGGAATCGCATGAGGAGGAAGAGGGGTGGCCGCAAAGAACGCAAAAAGGAACAAAACCAAGAAGGCAAAGACAGCCGTCTTCATTTCACTCCCCTCTTGGCGTCGTGTTGCGTTCTTTGCGGCCAACCCTCTTCACCGGCTTCGGCCCGTACACTAGATTTACCCACCCCGCGAGCCGCCACCATGTCCGTCTCCGTCGATACGTCCGCCGCCACCGACCGATTGATGCGATTCCTCGCCGTCCCCGGCGTCACCGGCGAAGAAGCGAAGATCGCCACGGAGATTACCGCCGCGCTGCGCGAGGCCGGCGTCCCGCCCAAATTGATCCGCTTCGACGACGCCAAGGAACACATCCCCCTGCCGACGCAGACCGGCAACTTGATCGTGCAATTGCCGGGCACCGGGCCGATGAAGGACAAGTCGCCGATCCTGTTCATGACGCACATGGACACGGTGCCGCTGTGCGCCGGCGCGCGGCCGGTGCTGAAGGGGAAGAAGATCGTCAACGCGGCGGAGACGGCGCTGGGCGGGGACAACCGCACCGGCTGCGCCGTCCTCGTCACGCTGGCGGCGGAACTCATCGCCCAGAAGCTGGCCCACCCGCCGGTCACGTTCCTGTTCACCGTCCGCGAGGAGTCGGGCCTCTTCGGCGCGCGGCACCTGAACCCGGCCGAACTCGGCGGGGTGAAGATGGGGTTCAACTTCGACGGCCGGTCGGCGGCGGACGTGATCGTCGGCGCGGTCGGGGCCGACCGCTGGGAGGTGGAGTTGCTCGGCAAGGCGTCCCACGCCGGCGTCGCCCCGGAGCGCGGCATCTCGGCGACGATGCAACTGGCGATGGCGATGGCCGACGTGCGGGCGAACGGCTGGTGGGGCAAGGTGAGCAAGGACGGCCGCGAGGGGACGAGCAACGTCGGCCCGGTGTGCGGCAAGAACGGCGGCCCGGCCGGGGACGCCACCAACGTCGTCACCGATTTCGTGCTGGTGAAGGGCGAGAGCCGCAGCCACGACTCGAAGTTCTTCAAGGAGATCACGGCCGCGTACAAGGCCGCGTTCGAGCACGCGGTGGCGACCCTGGTGGACCACGAGGGGAAGCCGGGCAAGGTGAAGTTCACCGCCCGCACCGACTACTACCCGTTCCGCATGAAGGACACCGCGCCGGCGGTGCTGGCGGCGTCGGCCGCGATCCGGGCGACCGGCCTGACGCCGAACGTCCGCGTGGCGAACGGCGGGCTGGACGCCAACTGGATGGTCAAGCACGGCATCCCGACCGTCACGTTCGGGGCCGGGCAGAACGACATCCACACGATCAAGGAGTGGGTGGACCTGACGGAGTTCGAGGCCGGCTGCCGCGTGGCCCTGGCCGCCGCGACGGGGTGAAACCGGCCGTCATTCGTAACGACTCCCGCCGTTGGTTTGCAAGTCAATCCAGATGTCGGGGTTCATCGGGTCTTCGTTGTGAATCCCGGCGGGCAGGTTCGCGGCCCCGTTCGCCGGGAGCAGTTTGATCCAGTTCGTTTCGAAGGTGACGCCACCGGTCGTCAGCGTCGCCCCGGCGGAAACGGCGATCGCGCGGCCATTCGGGACGAACACGTTTTTCCCGTTCACGACGACCACCGTCGAAGCCGAGTTGAACCTGAACAGCCCGCCCGAAATCGTCGCGGTCGTCTCTTCGCCGAGGAACAGCCCGCCACCCGCGCTTGCCGAGTTGAAGAGGAAGGTGGTGTCGGAGACGGTGATGCTCCCGGATCGGAGGGCGATTCCGCCGCCCTCACCCTTCGCGATGTTGAGGTTGAAGTCGGAGTCCGTGACCGACATGGACTTTCCTGTCGCCAACCAGGCGTCGATCCCTCCGCCGCTGGACGGGAGTGCGTTCGTGCCGGCGACGTTGCCGAAGAACTGGGACCAGGACACGGTGAGGGACGAGGTGGTCGCCACCGCACTGCCGTTGCCCTTGGCGAAGTTCGTGTCGAAGACAGCCCCGGTGATGGTCACGACGCCGTCCGCGTTGTAGACCGCTCCGCCGTGCCCCAAGTCGGTCGAGTTGTATTTGAAGGATCCGGCCAGCGACGCGGTGCCTTCCGAGACGGCGACCGCCCCGCCAGAACCGGACGACTGGTTGTTCAGGAACGCCCCGACGACTTGGAGGCTGCCTTCCGAGTAGATCGCTCCACCTTGACCGCCGGTCGATTTGTTCCGGGTGAAACTCGTTTGGGGCGTGCCCAGGCCCGGATGCAATTTTGTCAACGCCAGTTTTCATCAGCGAGAACTCCTCAAGCCGCACCCGGTTACAGCACCATGTTCCTACCGTTCACTACCGTGTTCGCCAGTCTCATCACGTCGCTCGGTGACCCAGCCCGCTGCGCGATTCCACAATCACAGACGGATCGCGCGACGGCTCTGATCCGCCAACTCGATGACGACGACAAGGTCGTCCGTGACCGGGCGAGCGCGGGACTCGCGGCGCTGAAACGTCAAGCGCTACCCGCGATTCGACATGCCCTCGGCAAGCAACCCTCGGTGGAGGTGAAGCGCCGGATTCGCGAATTGCTGCCGCGGATTCGGCTCGACGACTTTGCGGCTCGGTCGCCCGTGTTCGTTTGGGATCTTTACGGGCGGTACACGCACACCTTCGCGGTGTGGGATGAATACCGCGCCGTCACGGGGGATACACCCGAAGCGAGGAAGCTGCTCCGACGAATACTCGCCGCTCCCGATCTTCGGGAACGGCTGCTGTCCGCCGCCACGGGCGCGGACCGGCCGACGGATACCGCGCGATTTCGGTGGTGGATGGGGCACTTCGAAACATTCCTGCGGCAGCAACGGATGCGAAAGTTCGACATCAACGACGGGGTGACGACTGCCGTCTCCGGGCTCCTGACCGAATCACTCTTGCCCGAGTCCGAGCAAGGAACGGTGATTCCTCACGTTCTGCGTCTCGTCTTTTCCGGCGAACTCGGGACGCCGATGCTGAAGGCGGACGGTCCATTCGGGAAAACACCCACGGCGGTACTCGAACACTGGATCACAACGCGGACGAACGAGATCGGCATCCGCGATGCCGAACACGTGTGCCACTTGCTCGACTTCGGCAAGGAGAGGGAGTTGTCCCTTACCGCCAAGCGGGTCGCTCTGAAGGATTCGTCCTCGACGAGCAAGTTGAGCGGCATGAGTCGCCTGGTGGGGTCCGGCGACAAGAAGTACCTGCCCGTCATTCGCGCCTTGCTGACCGACACCTCCACCGTCGAGGCGTTGGGCAAGGCCCCGGAACGCGAGGTCCGCGATTGCGCCTTGGCCATGTGTCTCGTCGCCACGGGACAGCCGCCGGCGGAATACGGTTTTGTCGTCGCGAGCGATCTGCCGGGGCTGAAAGCGGTCGCGAACAACTACTGGTTCGAGGACGACAAGGGCGGCACCGCGAAGCAGAAGCGCGAGGCCGCGTTCGCCAAATGGGACAAGTGGGTCGCCAAGAACATGCCCGACGAGAAGAAAAAGTAGCCGCGACGCCCCTCACACCGCCGGCAGCTCGAAGCCCTTGCGGTACGCGCGGCCGAGCAGCGCCGTCGCCTCCTTGTCGCCGACCAGCGTTTCGGTCTTGCCGTCGAACGTCAGCACCCGGCCGACGCGGTGCGCGATGTTGCCCAGGTGGCAGAGGCGGGTGCTCTTGTGCCCCTCCTCGATGTCGGCGGTCAACTTGGCGTCGCCGCGAATGGCGTCCAGGAAGTTCTTGACGTGGGCCGTCTCGAACCCGCCGACGAGCTTCTCCGCCGCGTTCTCCATGCCGCGAACGTGCCAGCCCTTCGAGTCGAAGATCATCGTCCCTTTCTCGCCGTGCAGCGCGATACCGAAGGACTCGCCTTCCAGGTCGGCGTTGTTCTTCGACCAGACGCGGTGTTCCCACACCAGCGTGCAGGTGGGGAAGTCGAAGGCGGCGAGCTGCGTGTCGGGCGTCTGCTGGTCGTCGTCGAAGACGTACTTGCCGCCACTGCTGGTGACGCGCGCCGGGGCGTCCAGGCCGAGGACGTACCGGGCCACGTCGAGGCCGTGGATGCCGTTGTTGCCGAGTTCGCCGGTGCCCACGTCCCAGAACCAGTGCCAGTTGTAATGGAAGCGGTTGTCGTGGAACGGCACCATCGCGGCGGGGCCGCGCCACAAGTCGAAGTCCACCCCCTTCGGCACGGCGGTGGGTTTGGTCGTGCCGATGGGCGACCGCTGGCCGGCGATCCAGGCGCGGGCGAACGGCACCTTGCCGAGCTTACCGGCGGCCACGAACTCGCGGGCGGCGATGACGTGGGCCGCGCTCCGCCGCTGCGTGCCGACCTGCACCACCCGCTTGTGCTTCCGCGCCGCCTCCACCATCCGCCGGCCTTCGATCAGGTTGTGCGACGCCGGCTTCTCGCAGTAGACGTGCTTCCCGGCGGCGCACGCCCAGACCGTCGCCAGCGCGTGCCAGTGGTCCGGGGCGGCGACGACCAGCGCGTCCACGTCCTTGATTTCCAGCAACTTGCGGATGTCGGGTTCGACGGCCGGCTCGTTCTTCTGGTGCTTGGCGGACACCTTCAGGGCGTCCGGGATCAGGTTCGCGTCCGGTTCGACGAGGTGCGTGACGGTGGCGTCGGGTTGCTGGCCGAACGCGGACAGGTGGAACTTGCCGCGGATGCGGGCACCCATGACGGCCACGCGGACGCGCTCGTTCGGCTTGTCGGCGGCCCCGGCGTACTCGGCGGCGGTGAGGGCCACGGCGGACGTGGCGAGGAAGTGGCGGCGGGAGAGCGGAGGCATGGCGGGTCTCACTGGCGGGGGTCGAGGAGGAGGGCGAAGCCGGGCAGCGTGCGCGTGGTGTAGGTGTCGCCGTAGGGGGTCTCGCGGATCACCCAGCGACTGCCCCACCGGCGGTGCGCGATGAGGGTCGGTTGGCGGGAGTCGTCGCGGCCGTCGAGAATCCAGTACTCGGCGATACTGGGCACCTCGAAGTACAGTTCCACGTTGCGGACCAAGTCCTTCCGCTCGTCGCCGGCGACCAGCACCTCGACGACGAGGAACGGCGAGAAGTCGTCCCAGTTCGCGGCTTCGTCGGCGTCCACGAGTTCGTCCAGGTTCTCGTGGTACAACGTGATGTCCGGTTCGGGCACGGTCAAGTCCGGTCGGTCGTGGACGAAGACGCGGGCCTTCGGCGTCACCCAGCCGACGACGGCGGGGTTGGCCTCGGCGTACCGCTCCAGTTTCCGCCGGAGCCAGCGCTCGAGGGACTGCTCGGCGAATCCGGCGATCAGGGCCACGTACCACCTCCCGTCGATGATCTCGTAGGAATGACCGGTCTCGTACTCGAGTTCGTCGAGTTGGTCCAGCGGCACCGGCTCGCCGTGGCAGTCCGGGCCGATGCGAGTGCGGGTGCGGGTGGCGATCATGGCGTTGGCCTCGCGGGTGAAGTGGAGAATACCAAACTCGCCGGGCCGCCGCACGCCGGCGGCGGAATTTCGGCAGGATCGACTCGGCAACGGCGAGGGGAATTTTGCGAGGAGCCGATGGGTCGTATCAGCCCGCCGCGCCGGCAAGGGGTCAACCGCCGAAGTGGTTGGCCCCATGCTGGCGCGGCGGGGATTATCCCACCTGGTATTTCGCCCGCAACGCGCGGGCGGCGAGAGCGATGACTTCCAGCTTCCGCCCGGCGACCTCGGCCGACGCGAGCGGGTTGTCGGCGAACGTGGCGAACCCGCAGTCCGGGTTCAGGAACACCCGTTCCGGGCCGAACACCGCGACGGCGGCCTCGGCCTTCGCCACGATTTGTTCCACGGATTCCACCGCGTCCAGCTTCTGGTTCACCACGCCCAGCCCCAGTTTGGCGTCGGCGGGCAACCCCCGGAGCGGGTCCAATTCGCCGGCGCGGGGCGTTGCCATCTCCAGGAAGAAGGTGCCGACCGGCAGGGTGGCGAACAGCGGCACCAGCGGAGTGTACGGGCCACTCAACGCCACCGACTCGTCCCGCGACCAGTTCCCCCGGCAGACGTGCAGCGCCAGCCGCTCGCGTGGGAAGCCGGCCAGCACGGCGCGGATCAACTCGCCGGCGAAATCCAACTCCTCCGCCATGCCCTTCTTCTCGCCGAGCGCCCCGCACATGAACGACCGACCGCCGGTGTTCCGCGCGAACACCACCTCCGTCAGCACCGGCTCGTCGAACTGGACCAGCGCGACCCCGGCGGCCAGCAGGTCCGCCAACTCCTCGCGCAGCACGCGGACCACGTCCGTCGCCAGTTCCTCGCGGGTCGGGTAGGCCTTGTCCGCCACGCACTCCAGCCACATCGTCCGCGTCAGCAGGTACGGCCCCGGCAGGGCGACCTTCACCGGCTTCGCGGTCATCCGCCGCAGCCGCTCGAATTCGTGGACGGCCAGCGGGCGGGAGCGATTCAATTTTCCGAACACGGCGGGGTGCCGGACCTGCTCCGCCGGCACGTCCAGTGCCCGCAGCTCCTCGGCGAACTTGTCCGGGTCGGTGACGTAGGGCAGCAGGTCCGTGATCGGAATGAGCTGGCAGTTGTCCAGCCGCCCGCCGACGAAGCTGGCGTAGTTGTCCCACCGCTGCTCGCCGTCGGTGACGACATCCACCCCGGCGCGCTCCTGCGCCGTCACCGCCAGCCGCACCGCGTCGTCGGCGTAAGTCTGGAACTCGTCGTCCGCCAGCCGGCCGCTGAGTTTGTCCTGCAGCGCCTTCAGCAGCCAGCCCGGTCGCGGCCAACTGCCGATGCCCATGACGGCGAAGGGGGAAGCCGGAGGTCTTTCGTAGGTCGGGTCGAGTCTTCGAGGCCCGACGTGGCACCAACGT